>NZ_CP096670.1:2832500-3191250 GCF_023238625.1 Agarivorans sp. TSD2052 | reverse complement strand
CACTTAGTATGCGCCAAACGATTCTGTAGAATTGCCATTGCTCAATTGTTAAATGGTAGAGAGTTAACGAGTCGCGCATTATTTAAACAAATTAAAGTTACCAATAGAACGGTTAAATAACCGTATTGTTGAAAAAGGAAATCTCGTGAGTGAAATTTTATTAGGCGTTAATGTTGACCATATTGCTACTTTACGCCAAGCGCGCGGCACTACTTATCCTGACCCAGTGTTAGCGGCAGGTATTGCAGAAATAGCCGGCGCTGATGGCATTACTATTCATTTAAGAGAAGATCGCCGCCATATTGTAGACCGTGACGTAGCCATAATGAGTCAGACTGTGCAAACCCGACTTAATTTGGAAATGGCCGTCACTGATGAAATGGTCGACATTGCCTGTGAGCACAAACCTCACTTTGTTTGTTTGGTGCCTGAAAAACGCGAAGAACTGACTACTGAAGGCGGTTTAGATGTCGTGGCTAATTTGGATAAAATCACCGCCGCGGTAACTAAACTGAAAGACGCAGGGATTCTAGTATCACTATTCATTGATGCTGATGATGACCAAATAGATGCTTCATTGGCTTCAGGTGCTCCGTTTATTGAGCTGCATACTGGCCATTACGCAGATGCAGAAAACGAGTTAGCCCAACAAAGTGAATTGAAAAAAATTGCCGCAGCGGCAAGTTATGCTAGTGATAAAGGACTTAAGGTCAACGCTGGGCATGGCTTACACTACCATAATGTACAACCTATTGCGGCAATGCCTGAAGTTATCGAGCTAAATATTGGCCATGCGATTATCGCGCGTGCGGTGTTGGTAGGAATGAATCAGGCCGTCAGTGAAATGAAAGCATTGATGGTACAAGCGCGTAAAGCTGAAGGCTAGATTAATGGCCATTGTAGGTTTAGGGACAGACATTGTGCGGGTAGCTAGAATTGCTGAAAGTAAGCAGTTCTCTGGCTTAGCGAAGAGGGTCCTTACACCTACAGAAATGCAGCGTTTTGAAGGGCATAGCTCAGCAGCGCGATTTTTAGCTAAACGTTTTGCTGCTAAAGAAGCAGCAGCCAAAGCCCTAGGCACGGGTATCGCTAAGGGCGTAGGCTTTCAGCAAATTGAAGTAAGCAATGACCCCTTAGGTAAACCCATATTGATATTCAGCGGTGCTGCATTAGCCTTAGCTGAACAGCTTGGTGTTAGTAAGCAGTTTATAAGTATTAGTGACGAGCGTGACTATGCCGTAGCAACGGTAATTTTAGAGCGCTGAAGTAGGAGAATTGAAGTGATTGAGCGTTATAGAGTACAGCTAGATTTATTTGGCTTAATGAAACTGCTTGCTTTAGTAGGTTTTGGTGTGGGTGTAATTGCAGGTTTAGCCTTGTTAATCTACACCATCATGAATGGCGGGAATTTAATACAGGCATTGCTGCCGATGATTATTTCTCCCTTTAGTAACGCTTTTGTAACGGCCATCTTTGGCTTGATTAGCTACCCGTTTTATAACTGGTATTGTAAGCGTAATCGAGGCCAAGTATTGACGGGTCGGTTCTTGATGGACGAAGCCCCTAAAAACGATTAATAGCGTTTGCACCGAATAAAAAAGCCGCTCCATTCTATGGAGCGGCTTTTTTATGGTGTGGCCATTAGCGCTTGTTGAACTGTATAGGCTAATTGAGCTGCTCAAATAACTGCTTGCTGGCCTTTTTCACTTTCGCGATTTCGTCGGACAGCTCTAACAGCTCAGGCTCTACAAGGTCTACATTTGCATGCTGGTTTAATGTTTCCTCAATAGTGGCCGTTAGCGCCACTAAGTGTTTACAACCACTATAGGCACAGCCCCCGCGGAAACGGTGTATCAAGCTAAGGAACGTTGCGCACTCTAGCGCTTTGTTGAGGACCTGATCGATACCCTGTTGCATCTCTGGAAAGCTGTCTAACAACATTTTTAGCATATCAATGGCAAGCGCTTGATTGTTGTTGGTTCGGTTTAAAGCAAGCTGCCACGATAAGCTGTCACTTTCAAACTGAATATTGTTAGAAGGGTTTAGCGCGGGATTGGATGCATCAAGCACTAGTGTTTCAGCGTTAGGTTGCCAACGGTGAATGATTTGTTCTAACGACGATTCATCGATCGGTTTGGCGAGGTAGTCATCAATGCCTTGGCTGAGTAATTGTTGTTTCTCTCCGCTTAAGGCATGAGCAGTAACGGCAATGATAGGCGTTTGTTGATTATGACTTTGCTCGCGGATTTTTTGGCTCGCACTAATGCCATCTAAAATAGGCATTTGAATATCCATTAATATTAAATCATACGCTTTAGATTCTGCCCGAGTAATCGCTTCTAAGCCGTTAGTGCAGGTATCTACTTCTGTCACTAACTCGTTAAGCATGGCTGAAATAAGTTTGAGGTTAGCGGCATTGTCATCAACCGCTAAGATCTTAAGAACGAGCTTGTCTCGTTGAACGGCATTATTTGGAGTAGATAGTTGAGTGTTTTCGGTACGTTCGCCCACTAAGGCCTGAGCCAATTTACGGTGATTGACCGGCTTAGTTAAGCAATGGTAAGCACCTGCATTTAATACTTGCTGGTGAATATCAGGATCACTAGAGTTGATCAGTACTATCACATTTCGGTTTTCATTGGCCGCTTGTTGTATTTTGCTTAATAAAGGGGTTAAGTTTTGCCAATCACTATGGCCAATAATTAAGTGGCTTGGATTTTGATTTAATGCCTCTGACCACTGTTGGTTATCACGAGCGCTGAATAATTGCATCTGCCACTGTTGGCTTAAACCTTCTATGACTTCTCTGCTAACGGCATGAGGCTCGTACAGCACTACCGAGAGTTGATTTAACGCTTGCAGCGGTAATGGTGCTCCCAGCACCATATCTGCTAACTCTAAGTGGATGTTGAAGGCAAATTCTGCGCCTTGTTCAGACTCAGAGTTGAGCTTAATATCGCCGCCCATTTGTTGCACCAGTTTTTGGGTGATCACTAAACCTAAGCCGGTTCCACCATATTCACGGTTTATACTGGTATCCGCTTGTTTGAAGGCTTGGAATAGTTGTGATTGCTGTTCTTTAGATATACCAATTCCAGTATCTTGAACCAAGGCATGAAGAATGACTTGCTGCCCTTGCTGTTTTACCAAACCAATTTTTACAGTTATTTGTCCTTTATGGGTAAACTTTATCGCATTGCCCAATAAGTTGGTAAATACCTGTTGCAAGCGCAGCGGGTCGCCACGTAAGCCTTCAGGTACATTGGGTTCTATCAATAGATTGAGTTCAAGATTTTTATCCTGAGCGCTAGGACCGAGTAGGGTGACTACGTCGTTAATGGTATCGCGGAAGTTGAACTCAATTCTGTCGAGTTTTAATTTGCCGGCTTCTAGCTTGGAAAAGTCTAAAATGTCATTAATGATTGCTAATAAATTATTGGCAGATTTTTCGATAGTTAACAAATAGTCAGCTTGATTATTGTTGAGTTGAGTTTTGAGTAACTGGCGAGCGAAACCAATGACACCGTTTAACGGGGTGCGTAGCTCATGACTCATGTTAGCCAAAAACTCTGATTTTGCTTTGGCGCCTTGCTGAGCTTCTTTTTTGGCAATGTCTAACTCAATGTTTTGAATTTCAATTTGCTCTAGGGTTTCGCGCAAGTCACTGGTGGCTTGGTCAATACTTTGGTGCATCTCTTCATGGTATTCAGCCAGCGATTTAGCCATAGAGTTGATACCGTGTTTTAACAGCCCTAATTCACCGGTATAACTGCCCTCAACTCGCGCATCTAAACGGCCTTGGCGGATCCTATCTACGATACTAACCATATTGGTAATCGGTTGGGTTACTTGTTTACTCAGCTGGAAGGCAAATAACACACTAATCAGCACACCAAACAATACAATGAACAGTGCAACCGTGGTATCTCTAAACTGTAATAACAAGGCTCGGTCTTTGTTATATTGCATAGAAATGTAACCCAGTAATTCGGGTTTACCATCGCTGAATGCAGCAAAGCTACCCTCGGCTTCTGCCCAAATCGGCGCCCTCAAAATGATTCGGTTCGGATAGATTTCTACTTGGGTAGATTGCGGTAGCGGCAGTTCAGGATCACTTTGTAACAGGCGGATATTACGATGGTAGTTACTGGTAACAAAAAGCTGGTTATTTTGGTCATAGACCGCAATACTTTTTATTAGAGGCGACATCTTGCGATGAGTCACGCTAATCAGCGATTTAACTTTTTCTCTGTTATACCTGCTGAGGCCAACTTCACTGGCTATTGCCAAGGGCTCGATGACATTGACCCCTTGCTCAATAACAAAGTTATCTAGTTGTTGGTTACGATTAAACGTAAAATAGCTGGCCAGCAAGATGCCCACAAATAAAGTGGGTATGATGGTGAGGATATATACACGGGCGCGTAAGCCATACTTGGTCATAAACGTTTCTTATGGGAAAATGACATGGTTCCAATTGCTTATGATGACATAAGCCCACCCTTTTTTGTATTCACTGGTTAAATAAGTCCCCCCTATGGCTCAATTTTTTAAAGCAAAACCAAAATCTATTCGCCTTAAGGCGATTACCGACTGCACGGTTACTCAGTTAGACCATCATTTGCACGGGGTTGTGAAGGCCGGGCGTGAGACTTATTTTGTGGCTGATGCCTTACCCGGGGAACAAATCAAGATTCAACCCGCGGGTAAATCAGGGCCGGCTAAACTGCTGAAACGTTTAACCGATGCTGAGCAGCGCATTGTCCCTCGTTGTCAATTTTACCGCGACTGCGGTGGGTGTAGCGTCCAGCATTTGACCGCGCAAGATCAACGTTCATTTAAACAAACAGCGGTCGCTTCACTCATTAGTCGATTGTCGGCTTATGAAGATTTGCCTGAAGTAGAGCAGGAGGCAGATCAAGAATGGCACTACCGCAGGGTGAGCCGTTTAAGTACTTGGTTTGACAATAAACAGGGGTGGTTAGTGGGCTTTAGGCAAAAAGCCAGTAAGCAGCTCACGCCGATCAGCGAGTGCATGGTACTCACAGAGCGCTTATCGTGTTTGATTGTGCCTCTACAACACGCATTACGTAGTTGGCCTAAAGCTGTGGGTTTGGGTCACATTGACTTAATAGACTGTGAACCGATGGTGGTGTGTCGCATACGGCTAACCAAAGCGCTAGCGAGCAAATGGGTGGCAAGCTTAAGCGCCCTGGCGGAGCAATTAAATATTGCCCTATTGTTGGTGGAAGCAGACAAACAGCAATGGTTACGTGGCGAGCAGGCATTTTATCAATTGGATGAGCAGCAACTTAAGTTGGCGTTTACGCCGGGTGACTTCATTCAAGTGAACGCATCGATGAATCAAAAAATGGTCAATAAAGCGATTGAATGGCTTGAACTTGGTTCTGAAGATGTGGTGCTTGACCTTTACTCGGGCATTGGCAATTTTAGTTTGGCAATGGCTCAACATTCCAAGCAAGTTATTGCCGTGGAGGGCGTTGCGCAGATGAGCGAACAGCTGCTAAGCAACGCCAAGCTTAACGGCTTAACCAATATATTGGCTTATACTGGCGATTTAGAGGATCCCGAAACCGCCAAGCATTGGAAAAATGTTAAAGTGAGCAAAGTATTATTAGACCCCGCTAGGGCAGGAGCAAAGCTGGCCATTTCTGAGGTTGCAAAGCTTAGCCCAAGCACCTTAGTATATGTGTCTTGTAATCCGGCGACTTTAGCTAGAGATGCTAAAGTATTAAATCAAGCAGGGTATAAACTGGTCAAGCTCGCACTCATTGACATGTTTGCTCATACCGAGCATGTAGAAACAATGGCGCTGTTTACGCGGTAACAGCGTGAAACCGGTTTGACTGGCAATAAAAATTAACGGAAGAGAAGTCGTATGGTTTCGGTTAGAGAAACACATCTCAATCAACAATTATTATTTGATGAAAATCAATGGGTTGCCAGTTTGGATGTGGCGAGTGATGAGCAGCAAAAATTGTTTGAAGTCAGTAATTTCTTCCGCGAACTCGATGCCGATAAACAACAAATCCATTCTTGCCTAAATAAAGGTAAGGAAATGGTAGAGATTTTAGTCACTCTCAATATGGACTTACCAACCCTTAAAGCTGCTTTATTATTTCCCTTTGTAGAATCGGGTTTAATTGCTAAAGATAAGCTCGCTCAGCAGTTTTCTGAAGAGGTCGTAAAACTACAGTTTGACGCGGCGCAAATGGACGCGATGAAAGTGTTGCGTACTGGGCAAAACAAAAGCTTGTCAGCAGGTCAAATTGACAATGTAAGACGCATGCTATTGGCGATGGTAGGAGATGTTCGGGCAATCGTAATTAAGCTTGCAGAACGAATTTGTTTCCTGCGCGAAGTTAAAAATGAAAGTGAAGATATTCGCGTGCTGGCGGCGAAAGAAAGCCAAGACATTTATGCGCCATTAGCGAACCGCTTAGGGATTGGCCAATTAAAGTGGGAGTTAGAAGACTTTACTTTTCGCTACCTGCACCCAGATACCTACAAGCTGATTGCCAAACAGTTAGATGAGAAAAGGATTGCCAGAACAGACTACATAGAAGACTTTGTTAACAAGCTTCAGCAAGATATTAGCGCGGCAAATATTAAAGCTGAAGTTTATGGCAGACCTAAGCATATCTATAGTATCTGGCGAAAAATGCAAAAGAAGGATTTATCCTTCGATAAACTGTTTGATGTAAGAGCGATTCGTATTGTTGCTGAAAAACTTCAAGATTGTTATGCAATACTTGGGGTGGTTCATACATCTTGGCATCATATCCCCAGCGAATTTGATGATTATGTCGCTAATCCAAAACCTAATGGTTATCAGTCAATCCATACTGTGGTGGTAGGCCCTGAAGGGAAAACTATCGAAGTGCAAATCCGCACTAAGCAGATGCACGAAGAATCTGAGTTGGGGGTGGCCGCGCACTGGAAGTACAAAGAAGGCGGCAGTGGCGGTAGAACTGACTTTGAAGACAAAATTGCTTGGTTACGCAAGTTACTCGCATGGCAAGATGATATTGCCGAGAATGGCTCTATGCTTGAAGAGCTTCGCTCGCAAGTGTTTGATGACCGCGTTTATGTATTTACCCCGAGCGGCGAAGTGATCGACCTGCCCGCCGGTTCTACTCCCTTAGATTTTGCTTATTACGTGCATAGCCAAGTGGGGCATCGTTGTATTGGTGCTAAAATTGGCGGGCGTATTGTGCCGTTTACCTATCAATTAAGTACCGGCGAGCAAGTTGAAATTATAACCCAAAAAGAATCCAGTCCCAGTCGCGATTGGCTTAACCCAAATTTGGGCTATGTGAAGTCATCACGAGCGCGTACCAAAATTGCCACTTGGTTCAAGAAACAAGATAAAGATAAAAACCAAGTTGTAGGTAAAGACTTACTTGAAGCCGAGCTAAGTAAACATGGCTTTAAAATGAGTGATGTTGAAAGCTGTGTTGAACGTTTTAATGTGAAGACATTAGATGATTTACTGGCTGCCATTGGGGCCGGCGATGTGCGCTTAAATCAATTGGTGCACTACTTACAAGCGACCCTAAATAAACCTACTGCTGAAGAGCTTGATCGACAAGCTTTAGAAACAATCACCAAAAAAGCCGAACATCACGGTCAAAAGAAAAAACGCGCTAAAGATGCCATCGTTGTTGATGGTGTGGGTAACCTAATGACCCATGTTGCGCGTTGTTGTCAGCCTATTCCTGGTGATTCAATTAAGGGCTTTATTACCCAAGGTAGAGGGATTTCAATCCACAGTGTTGATTGTGAGCAGTTAGCTGAGTTGGTCAGCCGCACACCTGAACGAGTGATAGACGCAGTGTGGGGTGGAAAGGATTCGGGAGGCTACAATTTAACGATTCGAATCGTTGCGAATGATCGAAGTGGTTTGCTGCGTGACATCACTACAGTATTAGCCAATGACAAAGTGAATGTGCAGGGCATGCAAAGTAACTCCGATACCAAGAGTCAAACCGCGACCATCGATATGGATATCGAGATATATAACTTAGAAACCCTGTCTCGGGTACTGTCAAAGATTAATCAGCTCAATCACATTATTGAAGCGCGTCGTTTACGTTAAGCTTAGGGACACTAACAGCCATATGCTGCAACCGCCTTATACAATTGATACCTTGTTGACCATAATGGCAAGGTTACGCGATCCAGAAGGGGGATGCCCTTGGGATCTAAAGCAAAGTTGGCAATCTATCGTTCCCTATACTGTCGAAGAAACTTATGAAGTGGTAGAAGAGATCAATCTGGCTTTAGAGACGGGGAATTTCAACGAGGTTAAGCTCGAACTGGGCGATTTATTGTTTCAAGTGGTTTATTACGCTCAATTTGCACATGAACAAGGCGATTTTCAGTTTGCTGATGTGGTTGAAGGAATATGTGAAAAGCTGATCCGCCGTCACCCGCATGTGTTTGCTGAGCAAGCCTTTAGCAATGAAGCTGCCGTAAAGGCTAACTGGGAAGCAGAAAAAGCCAAAGAACGCGCGAGTAAAGCAAAAACTAAGCTCAGTGTATTAGATGATGTTCCGATGGCTTTGCCGGCCTTGAGCCGCGCGCAGAAGCTACAGCAACGCTGTGCCAGTGTGGGTTTTGACTGGCCAAGTGTCGAACCGGTGCTTGACAAGGTTCAAGAAGAACTGGAAGAAGTTCAACAAGCGATTAGTTCAAAAAAACAACAGGATATTGCCGAGGAAATTGGTGATTTGTTGTTTACTTGCGTAAATTTAGCCCGAGCTTGTGAATTTGATGCCGAAGACTTACTGCGCCAAGCCAATCAAAAATTTAGTCGTAGATTCCGCTCTGTAGAGGACCTAGCAAGGCTTGATGGTAAAAAATTGGAACAAATGAACCTCCAAGAAATGGATTCTTTGTGGGATAAAGTGAAAGAAAATTACAAAAATTGATTTACAACAAAAACACGAAAACTTAGTCTTGTTAGAGTGACATTGATTGTGGTGTTAAAGAGGCTTTGCTATACTATGCCCCCGTCCAAGTATCGCAGATACGCCCTTAACACATCCAACTTCTCAGGTTCGACATGACAACAAAATACATTTTCGTCACTGGTGGCGTAGTATCCTCTTTGGGTAAAGGTATTGCCGCTGCATCGCTGGCTGCCATTCTTGAAGCTCGTGGTCTTAAAGTGACCATTATGAAGCTTGACCCTTACATTAATGTAGATCCAGGCACCATGAGTCCGATCCAACACGGTGAAGTGTTTGTGACAGAGGATGGTGCAGAAACAGATCTCGATTTAGGTCATTACGAGCGCTTTATTCGTAACAAAATGACCAAACGTAATAACTTCACTACTGGTCGGGTTTATGAAGATGTATTGCGTAAAGAACGTCGTGGAGACTATTTAGGCGCTACCATTCAGGTTATTCCGCACATTACTAACGCCATTAAAGAGCGCATTGTAGCTGGTGGTGAAGGTGTTGATGTAGCGATTGTAGAAATCGGTGGCACCGTAGGTGACATTGAATCTCAGCCTTTCTTAGAAGCTATTCGTCAGTTAGGTACAGAAATTGGCCGCGAGCGCGCCATGTACATGCACCTTACTTTAGTGCCTTATTTGGGCGCTGCTGGTGAAGTTAAAACGAAGCCGACACAGCACTCAGTGAAAGAACTTCGTTCGATTGGTATTCAGCCTGACATTCTAATTTGTCGTAGTGACCGTGCTATTCCGGCTAATGAACGCGCTAAAATTGCTTTGTTCACTAATGTGCCTGACCGAGCGGTTATCTCGCTGAAAGACGTAGATAGTATCTATAAAATTCCTGCGCTATTAAAATCACAAGGTTTAGATAACTTAGTGACCGAGCGCTTTGGCATTGACTGCCCTGAAGCCGATTTATGCGAATGGGAACAAGTAATATATGAAGAAGCTAATCCTACCAATGAAGTGATCATTGGCATGGTAGGCAAATATGTTGAACTGCCAGATGCTTACAAATCGGTTAATGAAGCACTTAAACATGCTGGGTTGAAAAACCGTTTGAGTGTGAAAATTCAATACGTAGACTCTCAAGATCTTGAAGTAAAAGGTACTGATGTACTAAAAGACTTAGATGCGATTTTGGTCCCTGGCGGTTTTGGTGAGCGTGGCGTTGAAGGTAAAATTTTAGCCGCACAGTTCGCTCGAGAAAACAAAGTGCCTTATTTAGGTATTTGTTTGGGCATGCAAGTAGCGTTAATTGAATACGCACGCAACGTTGCCGGTTTAACTGATGCGCATTCTTCAGAGTTTAACCCAGAGTCTTCAGCGCCTGTTGTCGGCTTAATTACCGAGTGGATCGACGAAGACGGTAAAGTAGAAGTGCGTGATAGCAAGTCTGATCTTGGCGGCACTATGCGTTTAGGTTCGCAACTATGCCACCTAACTAAAGGCTCTAAAGTTGCTGATTTATATGGCAGTGTAGAAATTTACGAACGACACAGGCACCGTTACGAGGTGAATAACACCTTGTTACCTAAGATTACCAAGAAAGGTCTTAAGGTTACTGGCCTGTCGTCAGACAAGAAATTAGTGGAAATTATTGAGAACCCTGATCATCCTTGGTTTGTGGCGGCTCAATTCCACCCAGAATTTACGTCAACGCCCCGCGACGGACACCCGTTGTTTGCTGGTTTTATTAAAGCAGCTGGCGAATTTAATAAAGCTCGCTAGTATCTATTAGCGGGTCGTAATTTTAGAAAGTTTGTAGTTTGTTTATTTATAGAGGAAATTAGTAATGTCTAATATCGTAAAAGTACTTGGTCGTGAAATCATGGATTCACGCGGTAACCCAACTGTAGAAGCTGAAGTTCATCTTGCTGATGGTTCTTTCGGTATGGCTGCTGCTCCTTCTGGCGCATCAACTGGTTCTCGTGAAGCATTAGAATTACGTGATGGCGATAAAGCTCGTTACTTAGGCAAAGGTGTATTAAAAGCTGTTGCTGCTGTAAACGGCCCAATCGCAGAAGCATTAGTAGGTAAAGATGCTTTAGCCCAAGCTGAACTTGACCAAATCATGATCGACTTAGATGGCACAGAAAACAAAGCTAAATTTGGCGCAAACGCTATCTTAGCTGTTTCTTTAGCTGCTGCTAAAGCTGCTGCTGATTCTAAAAATGTACCACTATACGCTCACATTGCTGACTTAAATGGTACTTCTGGTGTTTACTCTATGCCTCTTCCAATGATGAACATCATCAACGGTGGTGAGCACGCAGATAACAGTGTAGACATCCAAGAATTTATGATTCAACCTGTTGGCGCTGCAAACTTCCGTGAAGGCCTACGTATGGGTGCTGAAGTATTCCATAGCCTAGCTAAAGTACTTAAAGCTGACGGTCACTCAACAGCTGTTGGTGATGAAGGTGGTTTCGCGCCAAACCTAGAGTCAAACGAAGCTGCACTTGCTGCAATTAAAGTTGCTGTTGCAAACGCAGGTTACGAGCTAGGTAAAGACATCACTTTAGCGATGGATTGTGCTGCATCTGAGTTTTACGACAAAGAAGCAAACATCTACGACCTTAAAGGTGAAGGCAAGAAATTCACGTCTGAAGAATTCAACTTCTTCTTACAAGAACTTACTCAACAATACCCAATTGTTTCTATCGAAGATGGTCTTGACGAGTCAGATTGGGATGGTTTCGCACACCAAACCAAACTAATGGGTGATAAAATCCAATTGGTTGGTGACGATTTGTTCGTAACTAACACTAAGATCCTTAAGCGTGGTATCGACAACGGCATCGCTAACTCTATCCTAATTAAATTCAACCAAATCGGTTCTTTAACTGAAACTTTGGCTGCAATTAAAATGGCTAAAGACGCTGGCTTCACTGTTGTTATCTCTCACCGTTCAGGCGAGACTGAAGATGCAACTATTGCTGACCTAGCTGTTGGTACTGCTGCTGGCCAAATCAAAACGGGTTCATTGAGCCGTTCTGACCGTGTAGCTAAGTACAACCAACTTCTTCGCATTGAAGAAGCTCTAGGTTCAAAAGCACCATACAACGGTCTTAAAGAAGTTAAAGGTCAAGCTTAATTCATAAATTAGCTTAATCTACACTTTAAATCCCCAAGCACTTAGTGCTTGGGGATTTTTTTTGCCAAGGATTTGGATAAATCGCTTAGTGCTTATGGAGTAACATTCGGCTTTGTGGGATTATCTCTGTCAGGGAGGAGCCATGCGTTCGTTTAAAATTCTACTAATACTGATTGTTTTGCTTTTGCAGTACCAGCTGTGGTTCGGCAAAAACTCAATAAATGACTATTTTTCTTTGCAGGATCAGGTAGCTAAGCAGCAGTTGGCGAATCAACAATTGGCCCAGCGAAACGGTGTATTACAGGCTGAGATTGGTGATTTACGTAATGGCCTAGACGCAGCAGAAGAACACGCAAGAAACGAATTAGGAATGATTAAACAAGGTGAAACCTTCTATCGCATCATTCCTTCCTCTGACACTGAATAATGGTTGGCCTCGAGTATTAATAATTAATGAGTTCTCACAGTAAGCAATATACTGCTTTGCTCCCAGCGGCAGGTATTGGCAGCCGCATGCAAGCAGATATTCCTAAGCAATATTTATACTTAGCGGGCAAAACAATTCTTGAAACGACGGCGTTGGCATTTTTGTCCCACCCTAGAATTGCGCAAGTAGTCGTGGTTTTGCATCCCGATGACCAGTGGTTTAGCGCCCTGGAGATAGCCCATTCTGGTCGAGTAAGCGTTGTGCAAGGCGGTGACGAGCGCGCCGACTCGGTATTAGCGGGTTTGCAAACTATAACCGACGATTGGGTGCTAGTGCATGATGCGGCGAGACCGTGTATCACCCATGATGATATCAGTACACTTATCGAGACGGTTGAACAAACCAATCATGGTGGCATTTTAGCTTGTCAGGTTCGCGATACAATGAAGCGAGGGGCTGCAGGTAAAGTTGAGCATACGGTATCCAGAGAGCAGCTTTGGCATGCCTTAACGCCACAGATGTTTCAAGTGCAAACCCTAAGGCAGAATATTTGTGATGCCTTGGCGGCAGGTGCCAGTATCACCGATGAAGCGTCGGCCATGGAATGGGCTGACCACACAGTGAATTTAGTGGAAGGCCGTAGCGACAATATAAAAGTCACTTGTCCTGAAGACTTGGCGTTAGCTAGGTGGTACTTAAGCCAACAACAAAATAACGAGGTAGTAGGATGAGCATTCGCATTGGGCACGGTTTTGATGTGCATAAATTTGGCGGTCAGGGACCGTTAGTCGTCGCGGGTGTGGCGATTCCTTATGAGCAAGGTTTTATCGCTCACTCTGATGGTGATGTGGCTTTACACGCCCTGTGTGATGCGCTACTGGGTGCTTTGGCTTTAGGCGATATTGGTCATCATTTTCCCGACAATGATCAAGCCTATGCAGGAATTGATTCTCGTATTTTACTGCGACAAGTTATGGCGCAAGTTAGTCAACGTGGTTACCAGTTAGGCAACGTGGATTTAACCATCGTCGCTCAAGCGCCGAAAATGGCTCCTCATATCGAAAAAATGCGGCTAAATATTGCTGAAGATTTAGCGGCCGATATTGGTCAAGTGAATGTTAAAGCCACCACCACCGAAAAGCTGGGTTTTGAAGGGCGAAAAGAAGGTATTTCTAGCCATGCTGTCGTTCTACTGGAGGCTTGCTAAATGAGCGACTATTCAACAATCATCTCTGAGCTGAATTATTTGCACGGTAAACCCTGTTGCACAGGGGAGTTAAAGCAACAGGCGGTCGACTTTCGAGTTGATGAAGTGTTGCCGTTTGAATTTAGCGGTGACGGTGAACACATGATGGTGAAAATTGAAAAAACCGGCGAGAACACCGCTTGGGTCGCAAAAATGTTGGCTGAAGCCTGCGAAGCGAGTCCAAAGGTGGTGAGTTATGCGGGTTTAAAAGATCGCCACGCGGTTACCACCCAATGGTTTAGCATTCAGTTACCAGGGAAGGCTAATATTCAGTTAGCCGAAAATTTGGGTGAAGGGGTAAAAGTAATCGCTACTGCTCGGCATAACCGAAAACTAAAACGTGGCGCCTTATCGGGTAATCATTTTGTTATTCGCCTTCGTAATGTATCTGATATTGAGCAAGCTTTACAGCGAGCTGAGCACGTAGCCAACGAAGGTGTCCCCAACTATTTTGGTTCACAACGTTTTGGTCGCGGTGCTAGCAACATAGATAACGCGTTAGCTATGTTTGCAGGCAGACGTGTTAAAAGTCGAGAAAAGCGCAGCATGTATTTGTCAGCAGCTCGTAGCTTGGTGTTTAACCAAGCCATTAGTCAGCGGATAGAGCAGCAGTTGTTTAAGCAGGTGCTTGATGGTGATGTGATGAAGTTTGCTACTAGTAATGCCTATTTTGTGGCAGAGCAAGCTGACCAAGCCATTCTAGAACGTTTTGAACAAGCAGAAATTGAATTATCAGCTCCAATGGTCGGTAAGGGCGAGTTGGCCTGCCTAGATAAGGCATTGGCATTTGAAACATCTGTGTTGGCAAGCTATCCGGAGATTGTCAGCGGATTGTCCGAGGCGGGACTGAAAATGGAGCGTCGTGCTTTAGCACTTAAGCCACAGCAATTTAGCTATCATGCCGACGCGAACGACCTCGTGCTTAGCTTCTTTTTAACGGCGGGTAACTACGCCACCAGTATTCTACGCGAAATTGTAAATTGTGAAGGCGAAAGTAATGACCATATTAGTGAGTAATGATGATGGCGTGCATGCGCCTGGCATCATTTGCTTGGCTGCCGCATTAAAAACCTTAGCGCCAGTACTAACGGTGGCGCCCGATCGAAACTGTAGCGGTGCTAGCAGTTCATTGACCCTAGAAAACCCGCTTCGTATCGTCTATTTGGATGAGCAAACTATTTCGGTGAAAGGTACGCCAACTGATTGTGTGCACCTTGCGATTAACGAACTGGTTGATGAATTGCCAGAGATTGTTGTCGCCGGGATTAATGCCGGCGCCAATTTAGGGGATGATGTGCTTTATTCGGGTACTGTTGCTGCCGCTATGGAGGGGCGTAACTTAGGCCTGCCAGCTATTGCTGTTTCCCTAGTGGGTCACGAGGGTAAGCATTATGATAGCGCCGCGAGTGTTACCTTGAAGTTATTAGAGCAACTTAGGGAGCACGCGCTACCGAGTAATCAAATACTTAATGTGAACGTACCCGATTTACCCTTGGCCGAGATTAAAGGTTTTAAAGTGACACGGCTTGGCAGCCGTCATCGCGCTGAAGTTATGGTCAAGCAAAAGGACCCGCGGGGACATGACATTTATTGGTTGGGACCACCTGGCGAGATGCAAGATGCCGGGGAAGGAACTGACTTTGCAGCTGTTGCTAAAGGGTACGTATCCATCACTCCTTTAACAATTGATATGACAGCTCACAGCTTTATTGGCAAACTAGACTCTTGGGTCAAGGATTGGGAGGCAGAGTAATGCAAATTGGCGAAAGCCCTAATAGTTTGAAATTGGTAAGTCAATTACGTCAGCACGGGATTCAAAATTCTGCGGTATTGAATGCGATTGCAAAACTACCGCGGCAGTATTTCATCGACGAAGCACTGGCTCATCAAGCTTGGGATAATACGGCTTTGCCTATTGGTCAGGGGCAGACGCTTTCTCAGCCCTACATCGTTGCCAAAATGACCGAGATTCTGCTGCAAACGCAACCTAAAAAAGTGTTGGAAATTGGTACCGGGTCTGGCTACCAAACGGCGGTGTTAGCTTCCTTGGTGGATCAGGTGTATTCAGTTGAGCGGATTAAAACCCTGCAGTTTCAAGCAAAAAGGCGTTTGAAGTTACTGGATTTACATAATGTTGCTACCAAGCACGGTGATGGGTGGCAAGGCTGGGCAAGTAAGGGGCCGTTTGATGCGATTTTGGTTACGGCCGCTGCCAGCGCTGTTCCTTCCGCCTTAATCGAGCAGTTAAGTGTTGGCGGGAGAATGATCATCCCCGTTGGCGAGCAACAACAGCAACAAGCTCTTATTCTTATCGAAAAACAAGCACAGGGTTTTACTCAACAACATTTAGAGCCAGTGCGTTTTGTTCCTTTAATTAATGGTGAATTAGCGTGAAAATTTTTAGTGCCTTATACGACAAAGTGATGACCTGGTCAGAGCATCGCCATGCCGTACGTTACCTCTCTGGGATGAGTTTCATTGAGTCTATCTTTTGGCCGATACCGGTAGATGTGATGTTAGCGCCAATGGCCTTATCCCGTCCTAACAAAGCTTGGCACTTTGCTATGTTAGCCACTATTTTCTCAGTATTGGGCGCAATGCTTGGATACGCTTTAGGCCAGTTTTTTTATGAACCCGTGGTAGAGCCACTGATTAATTCGTTTGGTTATCAGCACAAAATGGAAGTAGCCTTTGAATGGTTTGAACGTTGGGGAGTATTGGTTGTTTTTGTCGCTAGCTTCACACCTATTCCCTATAAAGTTTTTACCCTAACCGCTGGAATACTCAATATGGCTTTTATTCCATTTGTGCTTATTTCTTTGGTTGGCCGAGGTCTACGTTTTTACCTTGTGGCAGGTTTAATGAAGTGGGGCGGTGCTAAAATGGAAGCGCAGTTGCGCAAATACGTTGAAATCCTAGGGTGGTTAGTCATCGTGCTAGCAGTGGTAGCTTATTTACTATTACGCTAACTAGATGATATACCTGCGTTATATAACGTTTTTATTTATGCTTAGCTTACTACATGGATGTAGTCGAGAGGGGGGCCCCGCCCCGGTTACTGACGCAGGTACCTATAACCAAAAAAACCGTGGGGTTATCAGTTCTGCCAGTTATAAAGTTAAAAAAGGTGAGACTTTATATTCGATTGCTTGGCGTGCAGGGCTTGACCCCGAAGATCTGGCAAAAAGAAATAATATCTCAGCGCCCTACACAATCTTTGTTGGTCAAACTATTAAATTGAAGACGACTGGAGTTAAGTCCGGTCAGAATGTTACAAACAAGCATAAAACTGCGAAGGTGCAAGTTAAAGATGTTAAGAAATCGTCAAAAAAACTTGAATCAACGTCAACAAAGGCATACGCTGAAACCTCACCTAAGGTTGTTGCCAAGCAACACACTGGCCCAGTAAAAGGCTGGGTTTGGCCAACTAAAGGTAAGGTTATCAAAGGCTTTTCAAATCAAGCTAATGGTAATAAAGGCATAGATATTCGCGGTAGTCATGGTCAAAAGATTATCGCGTCAGCTCCTGGTAGAGTGGTATATGCGGGGAGTGCCTTAAGAGGTTACGGGAAACTTATAATAATAAAACACAATGACGACTACTTGAGTGCTTATGCCCACAACAGTCGATTACGTGTAAAAGAAAAACAGCAAGTAGCAGTAGGACAACATATCGCCGATATGGGCGATACAGGAACAACCGACACGCGATTACATTTTGAAATCCGTTTCAAAGGAAAGTCAGTAGATCCAAGTAAGTATCTACCGGCACTCTAGCCTAGATTGCACACAATAATAATAGCAATCAGGTCTTGTTCAGGGAGGTTATGCTATGACCCAAGTAAAAACTGCTGTAAAACTAAAAAGTGTTTCAACGAACAGCGCAACTAAAGCTAAAGTTGATAAAAGCGCTAGTAAAGACGATATCATGCAAGCCGATGTATCAAAGAGCTTGGATGCCACCCAACTATATCTTGGCGAGATTGGTTTTTCGCCCTTGCTCACCGCAGACGAAGAAGTGCTTTACGCACGTCGCGCCCTCAGAGGCGATGATGCTGCTCGCAAAAGAATGATTGAAAGCAATCTACGCTTAGTGGTTAAAATTGCAAGACGTTACAACAATCGAGGCTTAGCACTGTTAGATTTAATCGAGGAAGGGAACCTTGGTTTAATTCGAGCAGTTGAAAAGTTTGACCCAGAGCGAGGCTTTCGTTTCTCTACTTATGCCACTTGGTGGATCCGCCAAACTATTGAACGAGCGATTATGAATCAAACTCGTACTATTCGTTTGCCTATCCATGTGGTTAAAGAACTGAATGTTTACCTCCGTACTGCGCGTGAATTAGCTCACCGCTTGGATCATGAACCTACCGCAGAAGAAATTGCAGAAACATTAGACCGCCCAGTTGAAGACGTAACTAAAATGCTGCGTTTAAACGAACGGATTAGTTCTGTGGATACGCCTATAGGTGGGGATAATGACAAGGCGCTATTAGACATTATTTCTGATGAAAACGAGCATGGTCCCGAGCATAGAACTCAAGACGATGATATGAAAAATAGCATTGTTGAGTGGTTGGGAGAGCTAAATAGTAAGCAGCGTGAAGTGTTGGCTCGTCGTTTTGGCTTATTAGGATATGAGGCTTCAACCTTAGAAGATGTAGGCCGTGAAATTGGACTTACCCGTGAGCGAGTAAGACAAATCCAAGTCGAAGCGTTGCGTCGCCTTCGAGACATATTGTCTTTACAAGACCTATCTATCGACGCTTTATTTAAAGTGTAATAGTTAAACAAGCAAAAAAGGAAGCCTAGGCTTCCTTTTTTATTATCTAAAATCAGCTATCAGCTATCAGCTATCAGCTATCAGCTATCAGCTATCAGCTATTAGCTTGGAGCTTTAAATTAAATAATAAATCTAATGCTGCTTTAGGTGACAAGTCATTGGGATCCAAGTGTTTAAGTTGTGTCAGCACCGGGTGTTCAGTCTCTTGCATTAAGTCCATCGCTAATTGAGCGCTTAGGTCGCCGTCTGCTTCAATGCCTTTAGCGGGAGTGGGAGCATTGGCTTCGAGTTGTTTTAGCTTACTTTTAGCTTGAGTAATTACCGATTTTGGTATGCCAGCCAGTGCAGCAACTTGTAGGCCATAACTTTTACTGGCCGCCCCATCTTGTACTTGATGCATAAAGGCAATAGTGTCTTGATGCTCAACAGCATCTAAGTGCACATTTGCCACTCCTTGTAGCAGTTCTGGTAGTTGGGTCAACTCAAAATAGTGAGTAGCAAACAAGGTTTGAGATTCAAGCTTGTTGAGCGCTTTGGCTACCGCCCAAGCGAGCGACATTCCGTCATAGGTGCTGGTTCCACGACCTATTTCATCCATCAGAACGAGGCTATGTGGCGTCGCATTGTGTAAAATGTTGGCGGTTTCAGTCATCTCTACCATGAAGGTTGAGCGGCCACTGGCTAAATCGTCTGAGGCTCCAATTCGGGTAAATATTTTGTCGATAGGGCCCAGTTCAGCGGCTTCTGCAGGCACAAAACTTCCCATATAAGCCATTAAGCAAATCAGGGCCGTTTGGCGCATATACGTTGACTTACCGCCCATGTTCGGACCGGTTACTATCAACAGTTGGCGCTGCTGGTTCAATTTAACGGGGTTAGCGATAAAAGGCGTGTCGTTGACGTGTTCAACAACGGGGTGACGGCCACCTTCAATATTAATACCGGCTTGGTCAGTAAAGCTTGGTCGCACGTAATTTAAGGTTTCGGCACGTTCAGCTAAACAACACAGCACGTCTAGTTGTGCAATGGCCTGTGCGCTGCGCTGCATTTGGCTCAAGCTGGGTAATAATAAATCGAGCAGTTGGTCATACAGTTGTTTTTCAAGTGCTAGCGCTTTACCTTGGCTAGAGAGTACTTTTTCTTCGTGCTCTTTTAGCTCAGCGATAATATAGCGTTCCATATTTTTCAGCGTTTGCCTGCGAATATAGTGCTCTGGCACTTGTTCTGAATGTAGTCGGCTAACTTCAATATAAAAGCCATGCACTTTGTTGTAGCCAATCTTTAGATTAGCAATGCCCGTTTGTTCCCGCTCGCGTTGCTCGATGCCTTTCAAGAATTGGGTGGCACCGTCACTTAAGTTGCGCCACTCATCAAGCTCCTGATTGTAACCCTCTGCAATCACGCCACCATCACGTATTAAAACCGGAGGGTTATCGATAATTGCCCGTTCTAATAGGCTTAGTGTTTCAGGAAACTCGCCAATACTTTTAGCGATTGAACCGAGCGCGCTGCAATGAGCTAAGTCGCTTTGTAGGTCTGGCAGAAGACTAAATGCGTTACGTAAGCGTGCTAAATCACGGGGGCGGGCAGAGCGTAGTGCTAAGCGAGCCAGTATTCGTTCGATATCACCAATGGATTTGAGAATGCCTTGGATTGGCGTATACAAATCTGCTGCCAATATTTCTGCAATACAATCTTGGCGGTCAATCACTTGTTGTTGGTTACTTAAAGGTTGGTGTAACCAGCGGTTCAGTAAGCGGCTTCCCATAGACGTTGAACTATGGTCGAGAATTGAGCTAAGGGTGTTTTCAAAGCCTCCCGCTAGATTGCGCGTGAGCTCGAGGTTTTTACGGCTGGCGGCATCAAGTTGAATGAACTGGTTTTGGCTCTCGACGATAATGGCATTAATGTGAGGCAGCGCGGTACGTTGAGTATCTTGTACGTATTGCATCAAACAACCGGCAGCGGCGAGGGCCAATGGGTACTCACTTACGCCAAAACCATCTAAATGACGGGTGCCAAACTGCTGATTCAAGGCTTTTTGGGCGCTGGCTAAATCGTATTCCCATTCGCCTCGACGACGTAAACCTTTGTAGCTTTGCAGGGCAGGGAAGAACTCAAAATCATCTGGGTATAGCAATTCTGCAGGATTTAGACGTTGCAGCTCGGCTTGTAGCTGTTGCTCACCAATAAATTGGTTAATGACAAAGCGACCACTGGCTATATCTAAGTAGGCTAAACCAATTTGTTGCTGTTGGTTGATCACGCTCACCAGCAGATTGTCTTGTTTTTCTTCTAATAAAGCCTCGTCGCTGACAGTACCAGGGGTGATGATTCGCACAACCTTACGTTCAACCGGCCCTTTACTGGTTGCGGGGTCACCTATTTGTTCACAAATGGCAACAGATTCGCCTAATTGGACCAAGCGAGATAAATAGTTCTCAGCTGCGTGATATGGAATACCTGCCATAGGGATAGGGGTACCCGCCGATTGACCACGCTTGGTCAACGATATGTCCATTAACTCTGAGGCGCGTTTGGCGTCATCGTAAAACAGTTCGTAAAAATCACCCATTCTATAGAACAATAGAATCTCAGGATGCTGGGCCTTTAACGTTAAGTATTGGCGCATCATAGGAGTGTGCTTTTCTAGATTAGTTTCAGTCATTAGGCTTATCGAATTGTTTAGTAATGGTTAAACGAAGCAGCAAGGATAAAAGCTGGCAGCCGAATAGGCAAAACTCTTTTATTAATTTTTTGGAATAAACTTGATACTGTATGAATACCCAGTATACTACTGGTCATTAAGATAGTTAAAAGCACCTACGAGGGCGATATGGATCAGAACAAACAAAAGGCATTAGCTGCGGCCCTAGGCCAAATTGAAAAACAATTTGGTAAAGGCTCAATCATGAAGCTCGGCGATAACCGTACCATGGATATTGAAACGATTTCTACTGGTTCTTTGTCGATTGATATTGCCTTAGGCGCTGGCGGCTTGCCTATGGGGCGAGTTGTAGAGATCTATGGCCCAGAAAGTTCAGGTAAAACCACCTTAACTTTAGAAGCCATCGCTCAAGCACAAAAAGTAGGTAAAGTTTGTGCCTTTGTTGATGCTGAGCACGCCTTAGACCCTATTTACGCCAAAAAATTGGGTGTTGATGTTGACAACCTTTTGGTGTCACAGCCTGATACTGGGGAGCAAGCCTTAGAAATTACCGATATGTTAGCTCGCTCTGGTGCCGTAGATATGATCGTTATTGACTCGGTAGCAGCACTGACTCCTAAAGCCGAAATTGAAGGCGACATGGGCGATAGTCACGTAGGTTTGCAAGCGCGTTTAATGTCACAAGCACTACGTAAGCTTACCGGTACCTTAAAGCAAACTAACTGTATGTGTATCTTCATTAACCAAATTCGTATGAAGATCGGGGTTATGTTTGGTAATCCAGAAACCACCTCTGGTGGTAATGCATTGAAATTTTACGCGTCAGTTCGCTTGGATATTCGCCGCATTGGCGCCGTGAAGAGCGGTGATGAAGTAGTGGGTAATGAAACACGCGTTAAAGTGGTTAAAAACAAGATTGCTGCGCCATTCAAACAAGCTGAATTCCAAATCATGTACGGTGAAGGTTTTAACCGTTATGGTGAGCTGGTTGACCTTGGTGTAAGAGAAAAACTGGTTGATAAAGCCGGCGCTTGGTTCTCCTATAAAGGTAAAAAAATTGGTCAAGGTAAGGCTAATGCTTCTACTTACTTAAAGGAGCACCCAGAAATGGCTCAAGAAATTGAAATGACTATACGTAAGAATTTGCTGACGCCTGAAGTGGTAGAAGAAACGATAGATGCAGCCACCACTGAAGACGCACCAGTGAATACTGAAGCGTAATTAGAGAGGGGAGCCGAGAGGCTCCTTTTTGTTATGACCAATCGCAGTGCGCTTAATAGTGTAATTGACCTTTTATCCCGACGCTCATATAGCCAACAGCAGCTGTTACTAAAGCTACAACAAAAAGGCTACCCTGAGAGCGAAATTGCAGATGCTCTTGAATACGCTCTGCAAAATGCGTGGCTTGATGATAGAAATTACGCTATGCAGTTAGTCCGTTCCCGCTTGGAAAGAGGCTATGGACGTAATTATCTGCAACAATACTTAATGGCTAAGGGGATTAAAAAAGACATAGCCAGTGAAGTGTTAGCGCTTCCCGACTGGGACTGGTATCAATCCCTCTGCTTAAGCTTCGAGCGTAAATACAAGCAAGGCCTTCCTAATGAACGCAGTTTGCAACAAAAATGTACTGCCTACCTTTATCGCCGCGGTTTTGAATTTGATTTGATCAATATTCTGTATAGCGAGCTCAAACATCAATAACTGTTGAACACTTTGCCTGCATGGATCTGCGTGCTATATTATCGCGATTAATTAGAGTTTCACCTTTTTAAGCGCTTGTCGACGAGTAATCCTCATTTTACCGCTAAGTCGAGTTGCTACAAACCCCCAGGAAAGAGTTTCATGAAGATGACTTCAGCTGAAGTAAGAGATGCATTTTTAAGCTTCTTTAACAGCAAAAATCACCAAATCGTTGCTAGTAGTTCGTTAGTTCCCCACGACGATCCCACGTTACTATTTACCAATGCGGGTATGAATCAATTCAAAGATGTATTTCTTGGCATTGATAAGCGCAATTACACTAGGGCCACTACGTCACAACGCTGTGTTCGTGCCGGTGGTAAACACAACGATTTAGAAAATGTAGGCTATACCGCTCGCCACCATACTTTCTTTGAAATGTTGGGTAACTTTAGCTTTGGAGATTATTTCAAAGAAGAGGCGATTAGCTATGCGTGGGAGTTTTTGACCGACGTAGTTAAGCTTCCTAAAGATAAGCTGTTAGTCACCATCTATGAAACTGACGACGAAGCGTTTGCACTTTGGGCCAACAAAATTGGTGTACCAGAAGATCGCATCATTCGGATCGGTGACAAGTCGCCTGAGAAAAAGTTTGAGTCAGATAACTTTTGGCAAATGGGTGACACCGGGCCGTGTGGTCCGTGTACCGAAATATTCTATGATCATGGTGAGCATATTTGGGGCGGTCCTCCAGGGTCTCCAGAAGAAGACGGCGACCGTTTCATTGAAATTTGGAACGTGGTATTCATGCAGTTTAATCGCCAAGCTGACGGTACCATGGAAGCTCTACCAAATCCTTCGGTAGATACTGGCATGGGTCTTGAGCGTATTGCGGCTATTTTGCAAGGTGTTCATTCAAACTACGAAATCGATATCTTTCAAAATCTGATCGCTGCGGCTGCCAAAATCATTGGTACTAGCGACCTAGAAAACAAGTCTTTGCGGGTTATTGCTGATCACATCCGTTCTTGTGGTTTCTTGATCGCCGATGGCGTCATGCCGGCTAATGAAGGCCGTGGTTATGTATTACGTCGTATTATTCGTCGTGCTGTTCGCCATGGTAATAAGCTTGGAGCAACTGAAGGGTTCTTCTACAAGTTATTCCCCGCTCTTATTCAAGAGATGGGCGAAGCTTACCCAGAGTTGAAAACGCAACAACCCGTTATTGAGCGAGTTTTGAAGCTAGAAGAAGAGCAATTCGCTAAAACTTTAGACCGTGGCTTACTGATTCTTGATGAAGCGTTAAACGAACTAAAAGGCTCAGTAATTCCTGGCGATTTAGTATTTAAGTTATACGATACCTACGGTTTCCCTGCCGATTTAACCGCAGACATCGCTCGCGAACGCGAACTGAGTGTTGATGAAGCTGAGTTTGAAGCAGCTATGCACGCTCAGCGACAGCGAGCCAAAAAGGCCAGCAATTTTGGTACTGATTACAACGATAATTTGATCATCGATAGCGAAACCGAATTTTTAGGTTACCAGCACTTAGATGCAGAAGTTCAAATTGTCGATATCTATAAAGATGGCGAATCTCAGCAGTCACTTGCTGGTGGAGATCAAGCCATCATTGTGTTGGATAAAACGCCGTTTTATGCCGAATCGGGCGGCCAGGCAGGTGATGCCGGCGAGTTAATGTACGAGGGCGGCAGCTTTGTGGTTGAAGATACCATCAAAGTAGGCAAAGCCTTTGTGCATAAGGGGTATGTGCAGGGTGGTGACTTATGCTTGAATAAAGTGGTTACTGCTAAAGTTGATTCACGTCGTCGTTGGAATACCGCGCTAAACCACTCTGTGACGCATATATTGCACGCAGCATTACGTCAAACCTTGGGTGAGCATGTTACCCAGAAAGGTTCGTTGGTAGAGGCGCAACGTTTACGTTTCGATTTCTCGCACTTTGAAGCCATATCGATGAATTCTATCCGTCAAGTTGAACATCTTGTTAACCAGCAGATCCGTCGTAATTTACCAGTGATTACCAAGGTTATGAACTTGGATGAAGCTAAACAAGCCGGTGCGATGGCTTTGTTTGGTGAGAAGTATGATGATGACGTGCGTGTTGTGAGTATGGGCGATTTTTCTACCGAACTATGTGGTGGTACTCATGTAAACCATACCGGTGATATCGGATTTTTCAAGATTACCAGCGAAGCGGGTATCGCTGCAGGGGTTCGCCGAATTGAAGCAGTAACTGGACAATTCGCTATCGACCTCATACACCGTATTGCCGAAGAAATGGAAAAGGCCGCCAATTTAGTGAAAGGCGACCAGTTCAGTATCGGCGAAAAAGTGATGCAGTTAGTCGACCGGAATAAGATGCTTGAAAAAGACGTTGCTCAACTAAAAGCCAAGCTTGCCAGTGCAGCCAGTAATGATGTGTTAGATCAAATACAAACCATCAACGGTGTGAAAGTATTGGTTGGCTTCCTCGATGGCGTTGAAGGTAAAGCACTCCGCAGCAGTGTCGATGAGCTGAAAGTTAAACTGGAAAGTGGCGTGGTGTTATTAGGCGCGGTAAACGACGGTAAAGTAAGTCTGATTGCCGGTGTAACCAAAGATTTAACCAGTCGCGTTAAAGCGGGTGAGATGGTGAATATTGCGGCTCAGTGTGTCGGCGGAAAAGGTGGCGGTCGCCCTGATATGGCGCAAGCTGGCGGCAATAACCCAGATGGGTTACCTAACGCGCTCGAGCAGGTAAAACAGTGGTTAACAGAGAAGCTTTAAGCAATAAGCATTAAGTGTTAAGGAAAAAGGAAAGCAAGTGGCACTAATTGTTCAGAAATATGGCGGTACCTCGGTAGGGACGATTGAACGTATTCAAGCAGTCGCAGATCGTGTTATCCGCAGTAAAGAAGCAGGGGATGACGTTGTGGTCGTTCTCTCTGCAATGTCTGGTGAAACTAACCGTTTGTTAGGTTTAGCGCAAGAAATTGACGAGAACGCCAGTGAGCGCGAAAAAGATGTGTTGGTATCTACTGGCGAGCAGGTAACGATTGCCTTGCTAAGTATCGCGTTACAGAAGAAAAACTGTGATGCGGTGTCAATGACTGGCGACCAAATTCGTATGCATACCGATAATTCACATGGTAAGGCTCGCATCACCAGTATTGATGACCAAAACATCCAAGCGCATTTAAAGCAAAACAAAGTAGTGGTTATAGCGGGTTTTCAAGGTCGTAGCCCTGAAAACCATATCACTACCTTAGGGCGTGGTGGTTCTGATACCACAGCAGTGGCGATTGCAGCGGCGCTTAAAGCGGACGAATGCCAAATTTACACTGATGTAGATGGTGTTTATACGACTGATCCGCGGGTTGAACCTAAAGCCCGCCGCTTAGAAAGCATTACTTTTGAAGAAATGCTTGAAATGGCCAGCTTAGGGGCTAAGGTCTTACAGATCCGTGCCGTAGAGTTTGCGGGTAAGTACAATGTTCCACTGCGTGTATTATCGAGTTTCACAGAAGGTAATGGCACTTTAATTAGTTATGAGGTTAATAAAATGGAGTCACCGGTTATTTCAGGCATCGCGTTCAATCGTGATGAGGCGAGTTTAACAATTTTGGGTGTGCCTGATAAACCGTCTGTCGCTGCATCTATTTTAGCCCCTATTGGTGACGCTAACATCGACGTGGATATGATCATCCAAAACTCGATGGGTGATAACACCGCAGACTTTACTTTTACCGTGCACCGTAACGACTATAAAAAAGCTAAAGAATTACTGGAAGCCACGTCTGAGCGTTTAGGTGCACGTGAAGTGCAAGGTAAAGATTCGTTAGCTAAAATATCAATTGTAGGCGTAGGGATGATGAATCACCCTGGTGTCGCAAAAACGATGTTTGAAACTTTGGGTGAAGAAGGCATTAATATGCAACTTATTTCTACTTCTGAAATCAAAGTATCGGTCGTGGTTGATGAAAAGTATTTAGAGCTTGCAGTGCGTGCTTTGCATAGTGCTTACAACCTAGAGCAATAATAATGACTCTGCGACCGAAACAAGCTAGTCTATACGCTGAATACTAAAAAAATAATAGCTTTCTAAAGTCGCTAGAGAACAAGAATACGAATTTAAAGGAGATAGTTAATGCTAATTTTGACTCGCCGTGTAGGCGAAACGTTGATGATTGGGGACGAAGTTACTGTTACAGTATTAGGCGTGAAAGGAAACCAAGTACGTATTGGTGTTAACGCACCTAAAGAAGTTTCTGTGCACCGTGAAGAAATTTACATGCGCATTCAAGCTGAGAAAAATGCTAGCGCCTAGTTTCATATCGCTATAGCAAGATTTTACAAAAGGAAGCCTCTTGCTTCCTTTTGTTGTTTATGAAGTCTGTAAGACTTTTGTTGCTCTGTTCTTGCAGCCTATGATCACTATTTTGCTGGTTTTTATTTATTCGGTGCTCATGCAGTGTATGCTGTATTTTCGTACTTATTATGACTAAAAATACAGTCATCTGTTCGAAAGCTGAACGAACAAATGAAAAGTGACAAAAAAGGTTTGACTATATTTTCGGAAGCAGTAATATCTGCATCCGAAATCGCGGTGAGGTGGCCGAGTGGCCGAAGGCGCTCCCCTGCTAAGGGAGTATAGGGTTTGTAGCCCTATCGAGGGTTCGAATCCCTCCCTCACCGCCATCGATTTCAACGCGCGTGTAGCTCAGCTGGATAGAGTACCTGGCTACGAACCAGGCGGTCGGAGGTTCGAATCCTTCCACGCGCGCCATATTAAAAAGGTGAAGCATCGCTTCACTGTTTACAAAGTGTTTTGTGCGCGTGTAGCTCAGCTGGATAGAGTACCTGGCTACGAACCAGGCGGTCGGAGGTTCGAATCCTTCCACGCGCGCCATTATTTAAAAAGCTCATAGTTAATGTGAGCTTTTTTTATTGAGTGTTACCTGTGCGCGTGTAGCTCAGCTGGATAGAGTACCTGGCTACGAACCAGGCGGTCGGAGGTTCGAATCCTTCCACGCGCGCCATATATTTAAGGGAATGATTCGTCATTCTTGTTACAACAAGTTTTTGCGCGCGTGTAGCTCAGCTGGATAGAGTACCTGGCTACGAACCAGGCGGTCGGAGGTTCGAATCCTTCCACGCGCGCCATTCTTCTTAAATTTGCAGCAATGCAGGTTTTCTGAAGCGAAGTCGAGGTGAGGTGGCCGAGTGGCCGAAGGCGCTCCCCTGCTAAGGGAGTATAGGGTTTGTAGCCCTATCGAGGGTTCGAATCCCTCCCTCACCGCCATCGATTTCAACGCGCGTGTAGCTCAGCTGGATAGAGTACCTGGCTACGAACCAGGCGGTCGGAGGTTCGAATCCTTCCACGCGCGCCATTTTTTATTTGAAGCTTTGCCTATTGTCATCTAGGCTTGTGTCATACCCAATACGCGCGTGTAGCTCAGCTGGATAGAGTACCTGGCTACGAACCAGGCGGTCGGAGGTTCGAATCCTTCCACGCGCGCCATTTTTCTGCTTCTCATTCAATGCCATCTAACGGCAATCCAATATTCACTCCTTATTCATCTTCAATTTCTAACTCTTGTGATCTCAATGGCTACTTTTGGCTTCGCTAAACTGCTAAATTACATATAGATGTTTGTTGACTGAGCTGTGTTAACGGTCTGTTAATTGATTGTTGCGCGCCGGATCTTTCGCTATATACAGGCTAATGTCCCGGCTTATTGCAGTTTTTGTCATTGATAATATAAAATTAACAACCCTATAGTTTTGAATATTTATTCAAAATTCCAGTTTGATTTTTATTGGTTAGCATGTAATTCTTACGCCAATCTTAAAGGACGTGGATTAAATATTATGACGGATATGACTGCGCTGTTAATAGAAGCGGCTTCATTGATGGGGATCGGGATGGTCTCTGTATTCGCTTTTCTATCATTGCTAATTGTTGCGGTAATGGGCTTAGCTAAACTTGCCCCACCAATCGCAGAATTACCTGAATCTAGTCAATCTTCAACTACTTCGACCCAACCAGCCAATAATGCGACTGTTTTAGCAGCTATCACAGCTGCTGTTCAACAGTACCGGAAGGCCCAATAACTAAAGAGGATTTAACGCAATGTCTAAACCACTTGCATTAACCGATGTTGTATTGCGCGATGCGCATCAATCATTGTTAGCAACCCGCCTTCGTATCGAAGATATGTTGCCTATTGCTGAGCAACTCGACCAAATTGGTTACTGGTCTTTAGAAACATGGGGTGGAGCAACTTTTGATGCATGTATTCGTTACTTGGGCGAAGATCCTTGGGAACGTTTACGTGAGCTTAAAAAAGCGATGCCAAACACTAAACAGCAAATGCTATTACGCGGTCAAAACTTATTAGGTTACCGCCATTATGCTGACGATGTGGTAGAGCGTTTTGTTGAGCGTGCAGTAAAAAATGGGATGGATGTATTCCGTATTTTTGATGCGATGAATGATCCTCGCAATTTCCAAACAGCGGTTAAAGCAGCGTTAGATTGCGGTGCTCATGCTCAAGGCACCATTTCTTATACGACTAGCCCGATACATACTACTGATAACTGGGTAGACCTTGCCAAGCGTTTAGAAGACCTTGGGTGTCACTCAATTGCTATCAAAGATATGTCTGGTCTATTAAAACCTTACGAAGCTGAAACCTTAATTAAGCGCCTTAAGGCTGAAACTGATGTAGAGATTGCTTTGCACTGTCATGCGACTACCGGCTTGAGTTTACCCACTCATATAAAAGCCATTGAAGCAGGCGTTGATATCATCGATACCGCCATTTCGTCAATGAGCTGTACTTATGGTCATAGCCCTACAGAAACCATCGTAGCGATGTTAGAAGGTACAGAGCGTGACACAGGCTTAGATCTAGGTAAGCTTGAGTCTATTGCTGCTTACTTCCGTGAAGTTCGTAAGAAGTACGTTAAGTTTGAAGGTAGTTTAAAGGGGATCGATTCGCGTATTCTTATCGCGCAGGTGCCTGGCGGCATGTTAACCAACATGGAAGGTCAACTGAAAGAACAAGGCGCGGCCGATAAGCTTGACGAAGTATTAGCTGAGATCCCTAAAGTACGTAAAGATTTAGGTTACATTCCGTTAGTAACGCCTACCTCGCAAATTGTTGGCAGCCAAGCGGTACTTAACGTTCTCACTGGTGAACGCTATAAAACGATTACCAAAGAGACTGCCGGTATATTAAGCGGTCACTATGGTAAAGCACCGGGCGAGCTGAACGCTGAATTACAGGCTAAAGTGTTAAACGGTGAAGAAGCAATTACTTGTCGACCGGCAGACCTTCTAGAAGCTGAAATGGAGCGTTTAGAAGCTGAAATTAAGCAACATGCCAAAGATAAAGGCTTTAAGTTGGCTGATGCGGTCATTGACGATGCACTAACGTATGCTCTGTTCCCGCAAATTGGTTTGAAGTTCTTAGACAATCGCGGTAACCCTGAAGCCTTTGAACCGGTACCAAGTGCCGATGATCTTAAACCTGCTGCTGCGGTTAAGCCGGGTGCAGTAGAAACCTACTCGGTACGAGTAGACGGTCAATTGTATACGGTAGATGTTGGGCCTGAAGGCTCAATTGACGGCGTAGCGCCAGCGGCTAATGCAGCACCTGCCGCAGCCCCAGCTAAATCAGCGGGTGGCAAAGGAGAGGCTGTACCGGCTCCTCTAGCGGGTAACATCTTCAAGGTACTGGCTAAGCCAGGCGCTAGCGTACAAGAAGGTGATGTATTGCTGATAATGGAAGCAATGAAAATGGAAACCGAAATTCGTTCCGCTAAAACCGGAGTTATTGATGAGGTTCTGGTTAAAGAAGGTGATGCGGTTGCGGTAGGTGAAGTCCTACTTAGCATCGCGTAAAGGAGCCGAAACGTGGAAGGATTAAAGAAGCTTTGGCTTGAAACAGGCATCGCTAATTTCGAGGTGGGTCAGTTGGTGATGATGGCCGTTGGCCTGTTATTACTCTATTTGGCAATTGTTAGAAAGTTTGAGCCGTTGTTATTGCTACCGATTGGCTTTGGTGCAGTTCTCGCAAACATACCCAATGCGGGTTTCAATGATGAAGGCGGTTTGCTTTACTACATTTACCATGTTGGTATCGAAACGGGGGTGTTCCCACTACTGATCTTCATGGGGGTTGGTGCACTAACTGACTTTGGTGCGCTTATTGCGAACCCCAGAATGTTGCTATTGGGAGCTGCTGCGCAGTTTGGTATTTTCGCCACACTATTTGGTGCGATTGCGCTTAATGTGATTCCTGGTTTTAATTTCACCTTAGCCGATGCTTCTGCTATCGCCATTATTGGTGGAGCGGATGGCCCTACAGCCATTTTCTTGGCGTCGAAATTAGCGCCAGACTTGCTCGGTGCAATTGCCGTAGCGGCATACTCATACATGGCGTTGGTGCCGATTATTCAGCCTCCAATTATGAAAGCTCTTACCAGCAAAGAAGAGCGCGAAATTCAGATGGAGCAACTTCGTCCAGTAAGCATGCGTGAGAAAATCATTTTCCCTATCGCTGTGCTTGGCCTCACCATCTTATTCTTACCCGCAGCTACCCCACTAGTTGGGATGTTTTGTTTAGGAAACTTGATGCGTGAAAGTGGGGTGGTTGACCGTTTGAGCAAAACTGCACAAAATGAGTTGATTAACATTGTCACCATTTTCCTCGGTTTGGCGGTGGGTTCTAAGTTGTCTGCTGACAAGTTCTTAACCGTAGAAACTTTGGGTATTCTTGGTTTGGGCGCGGTGGCTTTTGCGATTGGTACTGCCTCTGGCGTATTGATGGCGAAATTAATGAGTCGAATGAGTGGTGGTAAGATTAATCCATTGATTGGCGCTGCTGGTGTATCGGCGGTTCCTATGGCTGCTCGTGTGGTAAACAAAGTTGGACTTGAAGCTAACCCTCATAACTTCCTGCTAATGCACGCTATGGGGCCAAACGTGGCTGGTGTGCTTGGTAGTGCGGTTGCTGCCGGTGTGCTGCTTTCGTTAGTGGGTGGCTAATTGCCGCAATGACATCACTTAAAAAGCTTGCTTCGGCAAGCTTTTTTTTTGCTTTAATGAGTAAGCCAAATCATTAAACTGAAAAAACCAATGAGTAGGCTACTCACGCCAATTATCCAATAATAGCCTTTTCTCCCTTGCTTAAAACTTAAACCGAAATGGAATAAAAATAGTGTCCAAAGCAAAGTGAGTAACAAAGGAATTAAGAAGAAACGAACCATAGTATTTCCACTGTCCACTTAAGTAATTGAGCTATTGGTAGTTTACCTGCTGAAGCAATTGTTGCGAAGCGCTTTAAGCGGCTTCTGCGTTAACCTTCAAAGAACAATCAAGCAACCCCCCAGTATTCGTGATCAGAGTTGAATGAGGTTTTAATATAAGTTTAGCTCAAACCAAATTTAGTAAACTATTGTTTATGGTTATTGGTATGATGCTGGCTGAATCGGCAGATGTTTAGCCCTAGTAATCAAAGAGTACTCAATGAATATCCAACAATACCAAAACTACCAAGCCTTTATTTTTGATATGGACGGAACGCTCATCGACTCTATGAAGCAACACCAATCTGCTTGGGAGTTTGCTTTACAGTTATTCAATATTCCTTATACCGCCGAACAAATGTTAGCCATGAGTGGCATGCCAACGGGGCTATCGGTTGAAAAACTGCTGGCGGATGCCCATATCACTAATGTTGATGTTGCTGCGGTGGTTGAAACTAAAGAACAGCATTACCACCAATTAGTGAATAATGAAGTGCTTGCCACGCCTTTGATTGAGGTGTTTGAGTACTACCTCGGTAAAAAGCCAATGGCGGTAGGTACTGGTGCGAGTCAGCAACAGGCCCAATTGCTGTTAGCTAAGCTGGGGATTGCCGACAAGTTTAAGGCGATTGTTGGGGCTGATTTAGTCGCAGAGCATAAACCGGCACCCGATACCTTTTTGAAGTGTGCCGAATTAATGCAGGTGCCGCCGCAAGCTTGCTTAGTATTCGAAGATGCTGACGCTGGAGTCGCTGCTGCGCAGGCGGCCGGCATGGACGTCATCGATGTAAGAGATTTGTGGCCAGCGAACTATTTTGTTGAGTAGGCCGTTCTATTGTTAGTCTTACTGTTTGTTAGTGCATTTGTGTCGGCCACGTTGTTGCCGGGCAGCTCCGAAGTATTATTACTCAGCTTAGCGACGCAAGTGCCAGAGCAATGGTTGAGTTTGTTGGTGGTGGCCAGTGTCGGAAACACCATTGGCGGTTTAGTCACTTTTGCGATGGGCTGGGGCGCATTTAATTACGGCAATCGACGGTTCACGTGGTTACCTAATATTAGTGAACAAACCAAAGCAAAGCCTTGGTTGAGTCAATACGGTGCTTGGAGCTTATTAATGAGTTGGGCCCCGGTGATTGGCGACGCATTGTGCTTTATTGCTGGCGCTGCCAAGCTTTCCGTTTGGCAATGTACGTTGGCGATGTTGATTGGAAAAACGATTCGTTACACTCTGCTATTGCTGCTCGGCAGCTCGATAGCCAGTATTTAATTGCCATTATTTTAGATATAGAGAGGTCAGTATAGTGCTTAGATGGTTAAGTGTGCTTAGCATTTTGAGCTTAGTGGGGTGTACCCAGGTAGATTCCAAGCAAGATACCCTGCTACCAAAAGGCATTGAGCTAATTGAGGCATCACAGGCCAATAATAGTGACATTCAAATTGCGTATAAAAAATATCGTTTAGCCAATGGCTTAACCGTATTGTTATATCAAGACGATAATGCGCCACTAGCGCATGTAGATGTGACTTATCATGTAGGTTCTAATCGTGAAGAACCCGGCAAATCTGGCTTTGCTCATTTCTTTGAACACATGATGTTTCAAGGCTCTAAACACGTCGGTGACCAAGAACATTTTCGCATTATTAACGAAGCCGGTGGAACCATGAATGGCTCTACCTCTAAAGATCGTACTAACTATTATCAAACCGTGCCGGCAAACCAACTGGAAAAAGTACTGTGGTTAGAAGCGGACCGGATGGGCTTTCTATTGGATGCCGTAAGCCAGAAGAAATTTGAAATTCAACGTGACACAGTAAAAAATGAACGCGCTCAGCGAGTTGATAATGCCCCTTACGGTTTGTTGTCGGAGCGGGTTGATGAAGCCTTGTATCCGCGTGAACACCCCTATTCATGGCAACCAATTGGTTACGTCGAAGACCTTAATCGGGTGGATGTTAATGACCTAAAAGCGTTTTTCTTGCGGTGGTATGGACCTAATAATGCAGTATTAAGCATTGGCGGTGATATCGATGAACAGCAAACGCTTGCCTGGATTAACCAATACTTTGGCAGTATTGCTAGCGGCCCTGACGTTCCTCCTATCGAGCCGCAACCAGCACAGCTAAGCGAAACGCGTTATATCTCTCTAGAAGACAGAGTGCACATTCCGCTGCTTTACATTAGCTACCCCACCGTATACGCAGGCGCTGAAGACGAGGTCGCCTTGGATATGTTCTCCGAAATTTTGGGTGGGGGAAAAAGCTCTTTGCTATACCAATCTTTAGTAGAAAGCGGCAAGGCTTTATCGGCTGGTAGCTCTCACTATTGCCGAGAGATGGCCTGTACCTTGTCGATTTATGTAAGAGCCAACCCACAAGCAGGTTTAACCTTGGCGCAGCTACAAAGTGAGGTTGACCAAGCGATTAATGATTTTGCGGCTAGAGGGGTAAACGCTGACGATTTACAACGGGTGCGTGCTTCACTCAAAGCGTCAACCATTTATAGCTTAGAAAGTGTCTCTGATGTGGTGACCCAACTGGCGTTTGGCGAAACGTTCTTTGGCCAACCTTTATATATCAGCCAAGTGCTAGAACAGTTCAAAAATGTAGACGATAAACACGTACAGCAGGCCTATCAACACTACATATTGAATAAACCTAGGGTAGTAATGAGTGTGGTGCCGAAAGGGCAAACTCAGCTTGTTGCTGGGCGAGACAATTATCAACCAGAACCGAGGGTGCTGCCAGAGTATCAACATCTTGATGACCAGCAGCTAGCGTTGCGTGAAGTGCATGATAAGTTTGATAGAAGTGTTGAGCCTGCGTCAGGCCCCGCAGTGACGGTTAAACTGCCCGAGTTATGGCAAACCACGCTAAGTAATGGCTTACAAATATTAGCGACCTCAGAGCAGCATACGCCGACCGTTACACTGCAGTTTAGAATGCCCGGTGGCAGCATATCAGAACCTGTAGGTAAAGAAGGTTTAGCTAAATTAACTGCCCAAATGCTGATGCAAAGCACCCAGCAATCCAAAGCCGCCGATTTAGCCGATCAGCTTGAAGAACTAGGGGCATCGGTGAGTTTTAGCGGTGGTTTGTATAGCCAGAACATTAACCTGACCTCGTTAACTGAAACTTTGCCTCAGGCTTTAGATATTTTACAACAACGCTTACTTACCCCAGCGTTTGATCAACAAGAATTTGCCCGAGAAAAAGCGCGTCATTTACAAAGTATTGAACAAAAGTTTAATCAACCAAGTTGGTTGGCCAGTATCGCTAGCCAACGTTTGTTTTTTGGTGAAGGTAGCCGGTTAGCAACATCGAGTGCTGGTAGCCGAGATAGTGTAGCGTCCATCACTCTTGACGATGTTAAACAGTTTTGGTTAGGTCATTATCAACCCAATGGTAGCCAACTGGTAGCGGTGAGCAATTTAGGCCAAACAGAGCTAGAGTTGGCACTTGAAGTGCTTCAGCAATGGCAAGGCCAGGCCAGCCAAATAGCTTCTTTGGCAACGAAACCATCCGCGACGAGTAATACTATTTACCTGTTAGATAAACCTGGTGCTGTGCAGTCGGTTATTCGTATAGGTCGCTCAGCGATGCCTTACGATGCAACCGGTGAATACTTTAAAGCGAATTTGATGAACTTTAACTTTGGTGGCAATTTTAATAGTCGCATCAATATCAATTTACGTGAAGATAAGGGTTACACCTACGGCGTAAGTAGTGGCTTTGGTGGTTTTAAAGACAGTGGAAGCTTTGTGATTTCTACCGACGTGCGTCAAGACGCTACCGCGCCAGCGATTAAAGAATTACTCTTAGAGTTAGCGGCATACTCAAAGAGCGGCCCAAGCGAACAAGAGCTGGCTTATATGCGCAGTGCGGTTTCGCAGCAAGAGGCACTAGCTTATGCCACCCCTTCGCAAAAGGCCTCATTTCTGATGCAAATGTTGGCCTTTGATTTAGGGCCTGAATTTGTCGCCACCCAGAACCAAATTACTGCCAGTATTAGCCAAGCAGAGTTACAGCAACTCGCCGCTAAGTATTTTTCGCCTGAGCAAATGATTGTGGTCGTGGTGGGGGATAAACAGCAGCTGTTACCAGAATTAAAGAAAATAGGTATGCCAGTTCAAGAACTTGCATTGTAAAAGCACTTACGCCGATGGTGGCAAAAAGCCAGTGAACTCGCTATGCTTTGCCCCATTACGCGTTATAACAACATAGTGAGTTCAACTTGACTCAACAATTTACGACTCGGCTGACGCAATTAAGCGCAGCATTAGCAGATACCGGTGTGCTAGGCATAAAGCGCGGTATTGAACGTGAAGCATTACGTATTTGTGAGCAGGGGAAGTTAGCGCCTAATGGCCATCCTAAAGCTCTTGGGGCAGCCTTAACTCACCCCTTAATTACGACTGATTACGCCGAAACCTTACTCGAGTTTATTACGCCAGTTTCTGATAGCGTAGAACAGGTGTTATCAAGGCTTACGGATATTCACCATGAAACGCTGAAACAACTTGATGGTCAGCGCTTATGGCCCTTAAGTATGCCTTGTTATATCGGCAACGACCGAGATATTGTCTTGGCTGATTATGGTCAATCAAATATTGGTAAAATGAAACATGCCTACCGCCAAGGCTTACATCACCGCTATGGCAGTGCCATGCAGGTTATTTCTGGGGTTCATTATAATTTTTCATTACCTCTAGAGTTTTGGCAAACCCTGCAGCAGGTTGAAGGTGATACACAAGTTCTATCAGCGTATATCTCGCAGCGTTATATGGGGCTAATCCGTAACTTTTACCGTTTCGGTTGGATAGTGGCATATTTGTATGGTGCTTCACCGGCCTTATGTGGTTCGTTTATGAACGCTGGCGAAAGCGAACTAGCGTTTGAGAGTATGGGCCGTGGCACCTTATACCTCCCTTACGCTACCTCATTACGTTTAAGTGATTTGGGTTATACCAGTTCGGCGCAAAACGCGTTATACGTTAACTACAATAGCGTTAGTGAATATGTGAAAAGTGTTCGCAAAGCCGTTAGTAGTCACTCAGATGAGTTTGCTAAAATTGGCGTTAAAGTGGATGGTGAGTACCGCCAGTTAAATGCCAATATATTACAAATTGAAAATGAACTTTACGCACCGATCCGCGCGAAACGCGTGGCCAAGCCTGGGCAAACTCCCTCACAAGCTTTAGCAGAAGATGGCATTGAGTACATTGAAATTCGTGCCTTGGATGTTAACCCGTATAGTGCTGTCGGTGTCACGGAGTCACAAGTGCGGGTTATTGATAGTTTGTTACTCGCCTGTGTATTAATGGATTCGCCAGAAATGGATCAAGCTGAGTTGCAGCAATGCCGAAATAACTTTAACTCGGTGGCGATTCAGGGGCGTAATCCTGAGTTAGCGCTTAGCATTGGGCAAAGTACCAAGCGGCTACCTGAACACATCGACACGCTGCTCGCTCAGATGGCGCAAGCTGCCGAATTACTCGATATACAACGCGAGAGTCGTGATTTTTCTGATGCCTTAGACGAAGTATTCGCTGATGTTGTCAACGACAATACTTATTCTTCGCGCTTTTTGCGGTTATTAAAAGAGCAAGCCGAAGACAACAGTGGCTTAGGCTTGCAATGGGCTGCACAGTATCGCGATGAGATGCTTGGTCATTCGAGTATTAACTGGCAAGCTCATGACTTTAGCGCGATGGCTGAGCAAAGCTTTATTGATCAACAAGCAATAGAAGCCAGTGATGACCTCGATTTTGATCACTTTTTAGCGAAGTATTTTGAGAATGCCAATAAATAGGGAAATGATTGTTGTTAGGGTTGCCAGGGTAGTGTTGTTAGTTTCTGGTTTAGCTATTTTGGCTGGATGCAGTAGCGCACCGCCACAAGACCCTGAAAACTTGTGTAGTATTTTTGAAGAAAAGCGAGATTGGTATAAATCGGCCAAAAAAATGAACAAGAAATGGGGAACACCGGTGCATGTTCCCATGGCGATGATGTATCAAGAATCAAGCTTTAAACATAATGCTCGGCCACCTATGCAATATTGGTTAGGTTTTATTCCGGTAGGGCGAGCAAGCAGCGCTTATGGCTATAGCCAAGCTAAAACCATGACCTGGGATGATTATGTCAAAGAGACCGGTAACTCTTGGTCTTCACGCACCAATTTTGATGATGCTATCGATTTTATGGGTTGGTTTACCACCAAAACACACACCATAAACGGTGTTTCTAAATGGGACGCGCGTAATCAGTACCTCAACTACCACGAAGGGTGGGGCGGCTATAAGCGCGGTACGTATCGACAAAAACAATGGTTAGTGAAAGTTGCTGGTACCGTAGACCAACGTTCTAAACGTTATGCGGCACAGTATAATAAGTGTAAAGACGATCTAGATAGTAGCTGGCTTTGGCGGCTATTTTTTGGTTGAATACATCCAATTATGTAAGCCCAGTTCCGCTGGGAGATGAAGAGAGAAAATCATGCCTTTATTAGATAGTTTTACCGTTGATCACACGCGCATGCACGCACCTGCGGTTCGAGTAGCCAAAACCATGTCTACGCCGAGCAAAGATACCATTACTGTTTTTGATTTACGTTACTGCGTACCTAACGAAGAAATATTGTCAGAGAAAGGGATCCATACCCTAGAGCACTTATATGCTGGCTTTATGCGTCAGCATTTAAACTCTGCCGATGTAGAAATCATTGATATTTCACCAATGGGCTGTCGTACCGGCTTTTACATGAGCTTAATTGGTAGCCCTAACGAACAGCAAGTAGCAGAAGCATGGTTAGCGTCGATGCATGACGTATTGGCTGTCGCTAATCAAAGCGACATCCCTGAGCTTAATGAGTACCAATGTGGCACTTACTCTATGCACTCGCTGGATGAAGCCAAAAGTATTGCTAAGAACATCATTGATCGCGGTATCAGCGTAAACCAAAATGACCAACTGGGTTTGTCTGATGAGATCTTAGGTAAGCTGTAAACGGACTGCTTAAGGTAAAAAACCAGCAGTATGCTGGTTTTTTTATCGCTGCAATAAAGCACCTTGCGGTTCAGCGGTTTTTCACCCCTTATTGCTTTTCTTTAGGCTTGGTGTAAAACGCCGGCATCACTCGAGCGAGGCTCACTGTATTGTTCTCTGTTTCCACAATTTCGATGGGGTAGCCCGCGAGGCGAAGACAGAGATTGGCGTCTGGAATGTCTTCCAAATGCTCTACGATCAGCCCATTAAGCGTTTTAGGACCATCGGTGGGCAGCTTCCAGGTCATTTCCTTATTCAGGTCTCGAACGTTTACCGTGCCTTCAACTAAATAACTACCGTCAATTTGTGGGTGAATTTCATCGCTCAGTGCGGGCGCGATACTGGTGGTGAAATCACCAACGATTTCTTCCAGAATATCTTCTAGGGTGACTAAGCCTTGAATATCGCCATATTCGTCCACGATTAAACCAATGCGTTCTTTGCGGCGTTGAAACTTTAATAGTTGAACGTTAAGCGGAGTGCCTTCAGGAATGAAGTAAATTTCTTTAACTGCTCGTAGCATGGAGGTCTTATCAAACTGCTCACGCGAAAGCAGGCGTAAGGCGTCACGCGAATGAACAAAACCCACCGAATCGTCAATGGTATCGCGGAACAACAAGATTTTAGTGTGAGTGCTTTGGGTTAGTTGGCGTAGAATACTTTCCCAATCATCGTTGATGTCGATAGCCGCAATTTCATTTCGCGGGATCATGATGTCGTCTACCGTCACTTTCTCAAGATCGAGAATACTTAACAACATATCTTGGTGGCGCTTGGGTATCATCGTGCCCGCTTCGTCTACAACCGTGCGTAACTCATCTGAGTTTAAGGCCTCTCCATCTTTGTTTTCAGGGTTTACGCCCAGCAGGCGAAGTAAACCATTGGTAACCCCATTAGTGGCCCATATCACTGGAAACAATAGCTTCATCAACGGGCGTAACAACAATGATGCAGGAAACGCTATTTTTTCAGGATAGAGCGCGGCCATGGTTTTTGGTGTGACTTCGGCAAAAATAAGAATCACAAAAGTAAGGGCAAGAGTAGCAATAGCGACACCTACATCACCAAATAAACGTAATCCAATAATCGTTGCGATAGCCGAGGCAAAGATGTTCACTAGATTGTTACCGATAAGAATCAGGCCAATTAAGCGATCTGGGCGTTGCAGTAGTTTGTCGACTCGTTTGGCTGCATTGTGCTTCGTATTAACTAGATGCCGCAGACGGTAGCGATTAAGCGACATCATGCCAGTTTCAGAGCTAGAAAAAAATGCAGAGCAAATAATGAGGAACACGAGCAGTAATAATAAGCTACTCGTAGAGATGTCGTCCAAGCAGGAGAATCCTTGATTAGTATAAGCCCTCTAATTTATATGTTGGCTCAAAGGGCTGTCAAGGTGAGTTTGCTAGCTAAGGATAATTTCCTTAACAAAGCGTGAACCAAAATAAGCTAAAGACAGCAATATCGACGCAATTACCGTCATTATTACCACTATCTTGCCTCGCCAGCCCCGATAGTGGTGACCCCACAATAAACCCGCGTAGATCAGCCAAGCAACAGAGCTAAAGATAGCTTTATGGCCTCTACCGCCGGTAAAAAAGTCGGTCAAGAAAAAGAAACCACTGAGCAGTGAAACACTCAGTAAGATGACACCAACTCGAATCAACAAAAATAGTTGTTTCTCAATACTCATTAACGAAGGCATTGCCGGGTGAATAGCACCGGGTTTATGCCGTTTTAAGGTCCAGTCTAAATAAGCCATTTGCAGCGCATAAAGACTCGCTATCATCAATACCGTAAAAGCAGCTAAGGCGACACTGATGTGGATTAATACTTCGGGTTTAAGCTCCAGATGAATAATGTAATCGCTGGGGATCATTACCGCTAGCAGCATGGTGATAATCGAGAACAGGTAAACCACAGGGAGAATAAACCACAACTTAAAATGTTGGGTCAAAGAGGTGACAGTGATGGCGATCAGCAAGCTCACTAAACCTGCCACATTAAAAATACTTAAATCTTGCCCTTGGGCTAAAAATAAATGTTCAGCAACCCAAACGCCATGCAGTACAATGGCGCAGCCTGCGCTGAGCCATAACCATTTATTAGGGCCACTTTGTTTGTTTACTAAACCGGTAATACAAACATAGGCGGCTAACAGATAAAATATGGTGGTAGGAAGTACCAATACATTCATGATTTTAAGTTAACTAACTGATTGTTGGACATTCAGTATACTCGGCCTAATCAGCTAGAGCTAGAATTAGCTTTTAGAATCTCGTTGCTAAGGTATAATGTGCCGGCTGAACTATGCTCGCTATATGATCAACAGGAAATAGCATGTTTGAAAACTTATCTGATCGACTCTCGAAAACATTAAAGAATATTAGTGGCCGTGGCCGCTTAACTGAAGACAACATCAAAGATACGCTACGTGAAGTTCGTATGGCTTTGTTAGAAGCCGACGTAGCCTTGCCGGTGGTTCGTGAGTTTGTCAAAAAAGTAAAAGAACGTGCGCTGGGCCAAGAAGTCAATAAAAGCCTTAGTCCTGGTCAAGTATTCGTTAAAATTGTCCAGCAAGAGCTTGAAGCGGCTATGGGCGACTCTAACGAAAGCCTAAATTTAGCGACTCAGCCTCCGGCGGTGGTGATGATGGCTGGCCTGCAAGGGGCTGGTAAAACTACTTCTGTAGCCAAACTCGCTAAGTTCTTAAAAGAGCGTGAAAAGAAAAAAGTGATGGTAGTGAGCGCCGATATTTATCGCCCCGCTGCAATCAAACAGCTTGAGACCTTAGCGACTGAAGTTGATGCCATTTTTTACCCGAGTAATGAAAACCAAAATCCAGTCGATATTGTCAACGGTGCTATTGCAGAAGCGCGTAAGCAATTTGCCGATGTATTGTTAGTGGATACTGCGGGTCGTTTGCATGTTGACGAAGACATGATGAGCGAGATAAAGGCCTTACATGAAGCAGTCACGCCGGTAGAAACCTTATTCGTGGTTGACGCCATGACGGGGCAAGATGCTGCAAACACCGCTCAAGCCTTTAACGAAGCGCTGCCATTAACCGGTATTATCTTGACTAAAACCGATGGTGACGCACGTGGTGGTGCTGCACTATCGATTCGTCATATTACTGGCAAGCCGATTAAATTTATGGGTGTGGGTGAAAAAACCGACGCGTTAGAACCGTTCCACCCTGATCGTATTGCATCTCGTATTTTGGGTATGGGAGATGTTCTCTCTTTAATTGAGGAAGTAGAGCGTAAGGTTGATAAAGACCAAGCTCAAAAGCTAGCCAAAAAAGTTCAAAAAGGTAAGGGCTTCGATTTAGAAGATTTCCGTGAACAGCTAGTACAAATGAAAAGTATGGGCGGCATGATGGGCATGATGGATAAATTGCCTGGTATGGGCCAAGTTCCTGACAATGTTAAAGATCAAATGAATGATAAGCTAACCAATCAAATGGAAGCGATCATCAATTCAATGACGCCTGGTGAACGCAAACGTCCTGAAATTATTAAAGGCTCGCGTAAGCGTCGTATTGCGATGGGGTCAGGTACTCAGATTCAAGATGTGAATAAGTTGCTTAAACAATTTACTCAGATGCAAAAAATGATGAAAAAAATGTCGGGTAAAGGTGGCATGCGTAAGATGATGAGCCAAATGAAAGGCATGATGCCTCCGGGTGGAATGGGCGGTATGGGTGGAATGGGCGGTGGTGGCCGCGGTCGTTTCTAACTATATTTCAGGTCATTTAATTCTCAAAGCCCAGTAGAAAACTGGGCTTTGTTGTTTTAGAACGCGGCTATCAGCATAAAAGGGGGGCGCTTAAGCTAGACAGGTTTGGGGTCGTTTAGCACTGCGCTTTATATTGTTTAGCACTTGCTCCCAGCAGTGATAGATAAGCAAATGACCATGTGCTGGTAATTCATGCAGTTTTGCATTGGGTAGGGCGCTACAAAGTAAGCGAGCTAGTTGAATCGGCACATGCTGATCTTGAGCCCCATGCCAAATACTGATGGGGGAGTTTATCTCAGACAGATTCAGCGACCAGTCTTGGCTGAGTAAAGATAATTCATTGGCAAATGCTGATGGTCCTTGTCGCATTGCCTCCCTAAAAGCTAATAGAAAGTTGCTGGTTACTTCCGGTTCAGAAAGGGCCGCAGCATCACTTTCGCATAAAAATGGATAGACCTGATCGAAGTAGCGCTCAGGGTCACTCATTACATTACGAGCAAGAAAGGTTAGCAAGGGGTGCATTATATTCGGTGCATTTAAGCCAATATAGGCAAGCAGCTTGTTGCTTGCTTTTACCCCGTGCAAAAGTTTTATGGGTTGGTAAGGGGTCACGCTGCTAATCAGCGTAGTATGAATCACCCGATCAGGTGCTAATGCTGCTAACGCCAAGGCAAAAGGCCCTCCTCCGCAAAAACCGGCAACACAAAACCGATCTAACTTTAGATGGTCAGCCAGACGTAAGCTATCTTTAGCAGACTGTTGTAAACTCGGCTTATAATTTGTGCTGGCTAAACCAAAACCTGCTCTGTCAGCGGTGATGAGCCTTACCCCTTGTTCGAATACTGTATTTTTATTTGGGTGTTGTTGTAAGCGAGAGCCAGTGCTGGGGTGAAACATTAACACGGGTAAGTCAGAGCTTAAGCCCACATCGCTATAGGCATGTTGGCGGTCATCTAAGCGCAGTTGCTGATGGTAACATGGCGCACTAAGGTGCTGTTGTTGCAATAAGCTGGGCGTTAACTGAGGTTTAGCAGTTTTGGTGCTACCATGGGTTAAAGCCAGTTTTATTAGCTCACTTTGTCGGTGGCAAGCGGTTTTAGCAAAGATAGCCTTTAGTTGAGTTCGCACCGTATTGATTGAAATGGTGTTGTTGCTAGCTATCTGACTGAGGGTGCGCTCCTTTAGAAGTTGAGCCATGATGCGTACTTCAGCCGGCGTTAATCTATAACGTGCAGCGAAACTGTCTAAATCAACCTCCACTAAAGCTTCTGCGCAAGCGATTAACACCAGAACCTGGCCACCTTGCTGCCATACATCAACCACTCGAGATAAATTTAAGCTAATGCTGTTTGGTTGGAAGCTTTCTCCCACCTGTAAGCTTATCGAGCTATGTTTAGGGTTTGGAGCGCACAGTTGCTCCATTGCTTGGTTAAATTGGCGTTGAACTTGCCGTTGCGCCATGACGACTTTGGCATCACTGACTTTTAACGACGTGGTTTTTTCAAGCGTATTACGTGCTTGCTGGTTGGTTTGCAGTACTTGCCCTGTTGATGAAAGCAACAAGGCCGGAAGAGGGAGTTGTTCAAACAGCTTGTTTTGCAAAAGCTGCTGGTCTTGGCCCTTCGCGATTTGTTGGCAAATGTGAGCACTGCGCTCAAGGTGTGCGACTAGTTCGTCTAACACTTTGTTTGGGGATGGCACCACACAAGTACTTAGTTGTCCTTCGCTCCCCAACATGGCGTGTTCGCCAGTAAGTTGTTGAGCCTGTAGAGGAAGGTATTCTACCAGCTGCTCCAATAGCTCCGGCCATTGAGCAGGGTTTAAGGAGGTATCGTAAATTTTGCCTATTAGAGTTTCGGGTAACGGTTCCGTGTTACGCATAACGTCATTGTTATCCAATTAAAATGACAAGCAGATTGTAAAATAACGTTAACGGCATGAGGGCGAAAAATAAAGCGAAAGCGGTGCCTAATCGGCATAGATTAGCATCTAGATCAATTGCTGCTGAGTGTTTGGCCGCCTTGGTTTATCATCTCTAAATGTACTAAGGTCGACAAAGGGCTTATTTCTGTTTGTCCTGCGGGGGCCGACATCAAGTATGAATGGCTTATCGTTTTATTCGGTAAGTGTTGATCGATGGTTTGGCCTGCAATCGCCATCACCACTATTGGGGATTTGCTGTACTCAGGGTAAGCGGTGATATTGAGCGAAGCTTTGCCAAATTTATTTGACGTTGCGCTAGGTTCGTCAAGGTCGCAAATAAAATTGTTGTTGCGGTCTAGCCAGACTTGAGCATTTTCGAGTTTGCCATCAATGGCTATGATTTCCAGTTTTGATGGGATGGTTGGCTGCTCAAGCTGTTCACGTTGGTCAGTACTAACCAGTATCGCCCCCCCTAGGGCGAGAGCCAAAGGATATAAGATGTTCATCATCGTCCCTTTATTAGTCATTATCTAAAGACGTCAAACCCATTGAACTAATATATAAAATCGTCCGTTTTGCTACATCACCCATATAGGTGAAAAGTAAGCGAATGGTTAAATAATGTGGCTTTAATCAGTTTTCGGGGGGGAAGGTATCAATGATAGTCGCTGGGTGGTGGGTAGGGCTGTCTTAGGGGGAAAGATTCGCGGCCTCGGTGAAATACCAAGGCCGCGTATTTAGCGGTAGTTTTCTGTTAACTCACCAGCTTTAATAAAGCGCTGACATTAGTTGTTGTAACTGATTAAAGTCGAGAGATTTATCCGCGTCTACACTGGCGTCGCTAGGTGAAGGGTGGGCGCAAAGCACGATACCGTCAGCACCTAACAATTTGGCCGCTTTAGCCATTGGGGCTACCGCACTTAAATCTTCAACGGCTTCGCCTGGATTCACTACAATAGGTAGGTGGGTGCGTTGACGAAGTAAGCTAATAGCACCTAGATCCAAAGTAAGCTTGTTTTTACCTTCTAGAGTTCTCACTCCGGCTTCACATAAAATGACTTGCTGATTACCTTGCGCCAAAATGTAGTCTGCGGCATGCAGCCACTCATCTATCGAAGCCATATTGTTGCGCTCTAGCAGAATAGGGCGCGTTGATTTACCTAACTCTTTTAATAGGTTGAAGTTCTTCATATGGCGAGAGCGAACATGCAAAATATCAGCTTTAGCAGCTAACATGACTACTTGGTCTACCGCACTGACTTCGGTCATTGTGGGTAACTTGTATTTTTTACCCGCAACGTTTAGGTAATTTAACCCTTCTTCACCTAAACCTTTGAAGCTATAAGGAGAACTGCGAGGCTTGAAGCAACCTGCGGCTAATACAGCCGCACCACTTTCTTTAGCTGCGCCCGCACAATGGAGTATCTGTTGCTCTGACTCAACCGCGCCTGGTCCCGTGAAGGTAATAAATCCACCATCACCTATTTTTACATCACCAACACGGACTACGGTGTTACTTGATTTATGAGAACGACTTGATAGGGCTCCATCAGCTTGCACGGTATTGATTAAGCTAGGCGCTTCATTGCCGGTCATCTGCTGATGGGCTAACGCTTCGAGCGGAATTAAGGTGGGGTCTACATTTTCACTTGGGTAGCAACCTAAGACTTTGATATAGCGAGTTAAACGGGTTAACTCGGCCAAAGCAGATTGCATTTGCGCAGATTTCACATTGGCGGATACGTCAACATAAAACATCTCTTCCCAAGGATTACCCTGTACTGGGCGAGATTCTAGCTTACTCATGTTGATATCATGCTCTCGCAATACCAACAACGCTTCAACCAACGAGCCTGCCTGTTGTGCAGTAGACATGATAAAGGTCGTGCGAGCTGGCACTTGTTCAGCAACATCGACCGGTTTACGAGATACCACAATGAAACGAGTATAGTTTTGTTGCTGATTGGCAATGTTTGTTTTTAGCGCTTGTAGGCCATACATTTCGCCGCCGACCTGACTACCAATCGCACCAACCGTTAAGTCGTCGCCGCTGGCGACCACTTCCATTGCTTTTGATGAACTATCAACAAAATCAACTCGAGTGCTTGCTAAAGTTCGTAGGTAAGCACTGCATTGCGCGTAAGGTTGAGGGTGCGCATACAAGGTCGTAATGTGTTCTAAATTAGCGTTAGGGTGTGCTAAAACACAGTGGTCGATAGCTATCGATAACTCACCCACAATAGACAAACTGGTATGCTGCATGACGTCGTAAACTTCATTAATACTGCCAGAGCTAGTATTTTCAATCGGCAACATACCGTAATCAGCTTGGCCAGATTCAACGGTATCTACAATGTCTTGGAAGCCACTACAGCCAAACTCAACAATTTGTTTTTTGTAACGAGAGAAGTATTGATGGGTGGCAATATTACTGTATGACCCTTTATTACCCAAGAATGCGACACGTACCGCCGGCGTATGTTTATCAGGGTTAGTAATACCTTGCAGAAAGGCTTGTTGAGAGAGCACCGAGTCTTCAATAATTGTGTGGTAAAGCTGCGTTACATAGTGCGCATCTAAGCCTAATTCGCGGCCTTTATTGATCAGCTTTACCAGCAATAGCTGCTCGCGCTCTTGGTCGCGAATAGCTTTGGGGTTTTCTATTTTGCTTTTAGCCACTTCAACGCTGAGTTGGCGACGCTCAGTGAGTAAAGATAATAGCGATTGATCGAGCTCTGTTATTTTTGTTCGGATCTGCTCTAAGTCTGCCATGTTGTATTCCCTGTCTATAAAAAAAGCCTCCTAAGAAGGAGGCTTTATGAATTCTGTGTGTTTTCTTTTTTACACCAATTCCGTCCGCCTCCCTATAAGGGTGGAATAAAAAAGAAACCAAACAAAAATCGGGTGTTGAATATTTTCATGCGATCAGACTAAAAAGCAATCATGTTAAAGTCAAGTAATACCAAGAGATTAATCCTTGGTATTACTTTTATTAACTAAGCCTTATGCGGCTTGTTCATCCTCTGGATTAGGCTCGCCGTCATCAATTTCGGCAGGCTCTCTTAAGAAATCTTTCCCTGAACGGCTAGAGCGGTGGGCATTAGGCTTGTCTTGGAAACGGTGCAGTTGTCGCTCCAATTTCTGTCCTAAGTTATTAATCGCCACACTCAGGTCTTGGTGCTCATCGCTGGCAAACAGTTGTCCGTTTGGCAGGTTAATCTTCGCTTCTACTTTTACCTTCTTGTTGTCGGTGGTAATGATCACTTTTGGTGAGATGAGCGGAATTTGATTTTTTTCCAATTTTTCAAAGCGCGCGGCAATGTGCTCACGAATGGTTGGGGTAATAGAAATATTCTTGCTGGTAATATCAATAATCATAAGCCTCCCAAAGACTCTGTAGTAATTATTTCAAGTTCAGAATACGATCTCTAAAAATAAAAAACCAGTTCTAGATCACTTTTTTATAAGCCTTAAAGTTTCCTCAAGCTTGAATGTGACTATCTAGCGAAAAGTAGGATAAATAACACAATAATGCTTGAATCCGAAGGCTTTATTCGGCACATTTGAAAAGATAACAAGGCAAGTTACTGGGTCACTTCGACCGCGAACTAAATCGCCATTCGCCTTTGTTGCGTCTGTTAATCTTCTCTGTGTTGTTTATTTCTTCACTCTTTTTGGTTGTCTCTTCTATATTAGTTCATTTATCAGCCAAACTTATCATTAGCCATGCCACTGGGTCATTTATTCGGTGATTTCAGTGTAAATTTGCTCAATAGCGCTTTATCTTTTAGTTTCGAGTCGGTTATAACTAGTAGGTATATAAGTAAGTTAATGATTCGATTCATTCAAATAAGGAAGCGCTCATTATGAAACGGCTGTTATCGGCAATTTGTCTTTTGGTTTTTGGCTCCGCTCATGCCGAAGAATTTAGTCGCTCCCATGCCTTGGTGATGCATGGTGAACCAGCTTTAGCGGCAGATTTTACTCAGCTCCCTTATGTTAATGCTGATGCGCCAAAGCAAGGAACGATTACCCACGAAGCACAAGGTACCTTTGATACTTTTAATGCTTTTATCGTAAAGGGAAATCCGGCCGCGGGGATAGGGCAAATATACGATACGTTATTAACCGCAAATGACGATGAAGCCTTTGCTCAATATGGCTTGTTAGCCGAGAGTATAGACTTAGCAGACGATCGCTCTTGGGTACGCTTCAACTTACGTCCTGAGGCGCGTTTTCATGATGGTCAGCCGGTGACCGCCGAAGATGTTGTTTTCACTTTTAATTTGTTGATGGAAAAAGGTGCGCCATTCTATCGGGCTTATTACGGCAGTATCAAAGAGGCCGTAGCCGAATCTACATTGAGTGTTCGTTTTAGTTTTGTCGATGGTACCAACCGAGAGTTACCGCTCATCTTGGGGCAATTACCGATTTTTCCAAAACACTTTTGGCAGCAACACGATTTTGCTAAAGCCGACCTCACCATCCCCTTAGGTTCGGGACCTTACCAAATAGACAAATTTGATACCGGACGCTCAGTCAGTTATGCCTTAGTGAAAGATTACTGGGCCAAAGACCTACCGGTTAACCGCGGCCGTTATAACATCGCTACCGTCAAATATGAGTACTACCGCGACTCCTCAGTGGCTTTAGAGGCGTTTAAGTCAGGACGAATAGATTACCGAATAGAAACCAGCGCTAAAGATTGGGCTACTGCTTATACCGGGCCGATGTTTGACAAGGGCCAAGTCCATACCGATACCCTAAAAAATGAAAACCCACAGGGCATGCAGGGTTTCGTATTTAATACTCGTCGCCAGCTATTTAAGCAGCCAGATGTGCGCAAGGCGATTGGCTTATTGTTTGATTTTGAGTGGACTAACGAGCAATTGTTTTATGGTGCCTATAAACGTACTGATAGTTATTTTGCAGCGTCAGAACTTGCTGCCACTGGCTTGCCTCAAGCGGGTGAACTCGCCTTACTTGAAAGGTTTAAAGAACAGCTTCCAGAGCAACTATTTACAGAACCGTTTAGCTTAGATAAAACCCGTGGTGACGGTAATATTCGCCCGCAAATGCGTGAAGCCTTAGCCTTGTTAAAAGGAGAAGGGTGGACCTTAAGTAAAGGTAAGTTAGTCGATAGCAACGGCAAGCAAATGCATATTGAATTTTTACTTTACCAAAAAAGTTTTGAGCGGATTGTTTTACCTTATACCCGTAACCTTCAAAAAATAGGTATCAGTACCGAAGTACGCGTGGTTGATGTATCTCAATATGTAAATCGAGTGCAACAATTCGACTTTGATATGGTGGTAGGCAGCTTTGGTCAATCATCCTCACCGGGTAATGAACAACGTGACTTTTGGGGGAGTAAAGCCGCTGAGCATGTCGGGTCGCGTAATATCATCGGGGTGAACAGTCCGGTAGTCGATAAGTTGATTGAAGCAGTGATTGCCGCCGAAGACCGCCAAGCGCTAATTGATGCTACTCGAGCTTTAGACCGAGTATTACTGTGGTCGTATTATGTTGTGCCACAGTGGCACTTAAATGCTTGGCGTGTCGCTTATTGGGATAAACTCAAACGACCAGAGCGTAATCCTAAATTCGCTTTAGGGTTAGATAGCTGGTGGGTAGAATAAAACCTCAATGACTAGCTACATTTTTCGTCGTTTATTACTGATGATCCCTACTTTGCTAGGGATCATGACGCTCAACTTTTTAATCATTCAATCTGCGCCTGGTGGGCCAGTTGAACAAGCGATAGCCAAAATTCAAGGTATTGATACCTCGGCCACGCGACGGGTTGATTCTGGGGTCGATACTGAAATCATTCAAAGTAATACTGGTGCAGGTGGTTCTAGCCAATATCGCGGTGCTCAGGGCTTACCTGAAGAGTTAGTGAAAGAACTAGAGCAATTGTACGGTTTTGATAAGCCATTACACGAGCGTTACTTTGAAATGCTGGGTAATTATTTGCGCTTTGACTTTGGCGATAGTTTTTATCGCGACAGTAGCGTGGTGGAGTTAATTCTAGAAAAAATGCCGGTGTCTATTTCGCTAGGTTTATGGACTACCTTACTGGTGTATGGCATTTCGATTCCTTTGGGGATCCGCAAAGCGGTGCGTCACGGCAGTCGCTTTGATGTGTGGAGTTCAACCTTAGTGACTGTGGGGTTTGCTATTCCTAACTTTTTATTTGCTATTATGCTGATTGTTTTATTTGCTGGTGGCAGTTACTGGGATTGGTTTCCGCTACGCGGTTTAACATCGGCCAATTGGGAAGAGCTAAGCCTATTGGGTAAAGTAGGTGATTACTTCTGGCATTTAGCATTACCGGTAACCGCTATGGTCATTAGCAGTTTTGCTACCCTTACCATGCTCACCAAAAACTCCTTTTTAGATGAGATAAATAAGCAATACGTACTGACGGCGCGAGCCAAGGGCTTAAGTGAAAATCGCGTGTTATATGGCCATGTATTTCGCAATGCCATGCTGCTGGTTATTTCTAGTTTACCGGCGACCTTGATCAGTATCTTCTTAACCGGTTCTTTCATGATTGAAGTAATATTCTCCTTAGATGGCCTAGGTTTATTAGGCTTTGAAGCGGTGGTGAATCGCGATTATCCGGTCGTATTTGGCACCTTGTATATGTCTACTTTGATTGGTCTTATCTTGAAGCTGATTAGTGATATCACCTATACCATGATTGATCCTCGAATTAACTTTGAGGGGAGGCATTAGCATGGGGCTGGTTGCACAGTGGAAACGGGCTAAAGCCAGTCCGATTAACCAACGCCGCTGGACGCAGTTCAAGGCCAATCGTCGCGGATATTGGAGCTTCTGGCTGTTTCTATTACTGTTTATCGGTAGCTTGTTTGCAGAATTTGTGGCCAACGACAAGCCAGTATTAATTCGCTATCAACAGCAATGGATGATGCCCATTATTACCGAATACAGCGAGCAACAGTTCGGCGGCGATTTAGACATTGAAGCTGATTATTCAGATCCATATATTCAAGAACTTATCGAGCAACAAGGAGGCTGGATGTTGTGGCCGCCAGTGCGCTTCTCGTTTGACACTATTAACTACAACCTAAACGTACCATCGCCTTCACCACCAAGTTCTATCAACTGGCTAGGTACCGATGATCAAGGCCGCGATGTATTTGCGCGGTTGTTGTATGGCTTTCGTTTATCGGTACTTTTTGCCATGGTGTTAGCGGTGAGTAGCTCAGTGATTGGGGTCGCGGTCGGTGCTATGCAAGGGTATTTTGGTGGGCGAGTGGATTTATTGGGCCAACGCTTTATTGAAATATGGTCTGGTATGCCGCAGATGTTTTTACTGATTATCTTGTCCAGCTTGGTACAGCCAAGCTTTTGGTGGCTACTGGGCATACTATTGCTGTTTAGTTGGATGAGTTTGGTGGATGTGGTGAGAGCCGAGTTTCTTCGGGGCCGAAATTTGGAGTATGTGAAAGCTGCTCGCGCCTTAGGAGTTGGTGACCGCGCTATTATGGCCAGACACATTTTACCCAACGCTATGATCGCCACCCTTACCTTCATGCCGTTTATTTTTATTGGCGGGCTCACCGCCTTAACCGGGCTTGATTATTTGGGGTTTGGTTTACCGCCAGGTTCCCCTTCACTGGGTGAAATGGTCGCACAAGGTAAAAACAACCTGCAGGCTCCTTGGTTGGGTATCACGGCATTTTTCTCTATGTCGATAATATTAATTTTGCTGGTGTTTATTGGTGAAGCCACTCGTGATGCTTTTGATCCACGGAAACGAATTTAGGTAGCTGAAATGAATAAGTTATTAGAAGTTAAGCAGCTATCGGTGTGTTTTGGCTTGCCTGAGCCGGTGGTAAAACAAGTGAGTTTTGATGTTTATAATGGCGAGACGCTTGCGCTAGTAGGGGAAAGCGGCTCGGGGAAATCGGTCACGGCGCTATCTGTGTTGTCGTTACTGGGGGAAAATGCTGAGGTAAGTGGTGATATTTTACTCCAGCAACAGTCGGTATTGCATCAGCCTGTTAAATTGTTACAAGCCTTACGTGGCGACCAAATCGCGATGATTTTTCAAGAGCCGCTTACCTCCTTAAATCCTTTACATTCGGTAGAAAAACAGATCAGTGAAGTATTGTGTGTACATCGCGGCATGCACAAGCAACAAGCCAGAGAGCGAGTGCTGGAGCTACTGGACTTGGTTGGCATTGTTGAACCCGACAAACGGCTGGCGAGTTTTCCGCATCAATTGTCAGGGGGGCAGCGACAGCGCGTAATGATCGCTATGGCCTTAGCTACCGAGCCTAAATTACTGATAGCTGATGAGCCAACTACTGCATTAGATGTCACTATTCAGCAGCAGATTTTAGAATTGTTAAAGGAGCTTCAGCAGAAGCTAGGCATGGCGATCCTGTTAATTACCCATGATTTGAATGTGGTACGTGGGTATGCAAGTCGGGTTGCAGTGATGAAGGCAGGAGAGTTGGTGGAAGTTAATAACTGCCAAGCGCTATTCGCCGCCCCGCAACATGCTTATACCAAGATGTTATTGGATTCTGAGCCGGTCCGCGGTCAGCTTCCACAGGCAAAACAAGAAATGTTGTTAGAGGTAAAAAAGCTCAAGGTGTGGTTTCCGATTAAACGTGGTTTTCTGCAACGTACGGTTGATCATATCAAAGCGGTAAACGGCATTGACTTTCACTTAAAACGCGGCGAAACCTTAGGCATCGTTGGTGAAAGTGGCTCGGGTAAAAGCACGCTTGCCCAAGCAGTATTAAGGCTCACTGATAGTGAAGGGAGTATTGCCTTCAAACAAGAGTTCATTGAACACTATAGCGTTAAAAAAATGCGCCCCTTACGTCGTTTTATGCAAATTGTGTTTCAAGACCCATTCTCTAGCTTAAGCCCTCGGATGTCGGTGTTACAAATTGTTGGTGAGGGCTTAAATCTACATTTCGATTTGGATGAGAAGCAACTAAAACAACGCGTCACCGAAGCCTTACAAGATGTTGGTTTAACGCCTGAGATTATGCATCGTTATCCTCATGAGTTTTCTGGTGGCCAGCGTCAGCGGATTTCTTTGGCTAGAGCGTTGGTATTAAAACCAGAAATACTGATCCTTGACGAACCCACCTCGGCATTAGACTGTACGGTACAGAAACAACTCTTAGACCTGCTGCGAAATTTGCAATTAAAATATAATCTTAGCTACTTATTTATCAGCCACGACTTAGCGGTAATTCGTGCGTTAAGCCATCGCGTAATGGTCATGCAGCAGGGTGAATTAGTAGAACAAGGGGAAACGGAGCAACTTTTTTCGCAGCCTAAGCAAGAATATACTCGCCGATTAATCAATGCTGCGTTAATCTGAATATCAGTAGTCCAATAGATCAGGCGCCATCGCTAATGTTTCATCGATTATGGCATGTTTTTGTTTGTTTAATCTGCGGGGGAAGTTTGAGCTTAGCTCAAGCTGCTGACTTAAGTTCTCAGCAACAAGCTTATAACGATATAAGAAAGTTGCAGCGTGCGGAGAAATGGCCCCAAGCAGATAAGCAAATGAGCAAACTCAGCAATTACGCTCTGTCTGATTATCTCCAGTATTACCAGCTGCGTGGTCAAATCAATAACTTACCTGTATCGCAGGTTGAGCAATTTATTGGCGCTAATCCCCAGTCATATTTAAGTAATGCCATTCAGCGACGTTTCATGTATGAATTAGCCAGACGAAAACAATGGCGAAGCTTGCTAGATTTTTATCCTCAAATCCCTAGTAGTGTCGATTTACAGTGTCATCATTATTACGCAAAACACCAAACCGGCGATGTGGCAGAGGCATGGAAAGGGGCTGAGAGCTTATGGCTATATGGTCGCTCTAGGCCGAAAGCCTGTGATGCTTTATTTGAGCGTTGGCAGAAAGCCGGCAATCTTAGTGATCAATTGCGCTGGCAACGCATGCTACTCAGCTTTCAAGCCAATCAGCCCAGCTTACTTAAGTATCTGGCTAAGCCACTATCTGGTGATAAGAAAAAAGATGGGCAATTATTGGCGAATGCTTATCGCTCACCGATGCAGGTGCTTAGCTCTGGTCAGCTTAATATAATGCAGCCTAGCCGCCACCAAGCTATCGCCTTACTGGCCATTAGAAAGTTGGCTCGCAGCGACTTAGATTCTGCCGTTGAGCACTTAGAGCGCTGGTCTAAACCCTTAAGTCAATCGAGTGATTTGTATACCAGTGTTGAGCGATATTTAATTCGCCGCGTTATTAGCGAACCCACAGATCCTTTACTTAAGTGGGCTGACAGACAATTAAGACTAAATCCTGATAAAGCCACGATCGAACGGCGTATTCGTTTGGCGATTGCTGAGCAACAGTGGGCGCAGATAAGCCAATGGATCGCTCGGCTTCCTAGTGCGAGTCAGCAACAAGAGCGCTGGACATACTGGCAGGCACGCTCACTTATCGCAATGGGACAAACAAACTTAGCCACTCCGACACTAGAACGTTTATCTGAAGAAAGAAGTTATCATGGTTTTCTGGCTGCGCAATTTTTGCAAAAGCCTTATCAGTTAGCCGAGCAAAGCCACCAAACCAGTGCCGATACCTTGATTGAATTAAACAAGCATCCGGTGGTTCTCAAAGTGAAAGAGTTATTAGCCCTTGAAGAGTATTATTCTGCGAGAACCGAGTGGGATACTATGCTGCGTCGCTCTAGTTTATTACGCCAGCTCGACCTAGGAGTATTGGCGTTAAACAATGATTGGCAAGATTTAGCAGTACAAGCAGCCATTGTGGCTAAACAATGGGACCAACTGGAAATGCGCTTTCCGTTAAGCTTTGATAAAGAGTTTGAATACTTTGCGCATAAACGCCAAGTGGAAGCTAGCTTATTGTATGCCTTAGCTCGCCAAGAAAGTGCCATGTATCCGCTGGCTCAAAGCCCAGTAGGCGCGCGCGGTTTAATGCAGTTAATGCCCGCTACTGCTAAAGAAACGGCAAAGAAAATTGGTTTTAAATATAAATCGCGTAGTCAATTGTTTAAACCTGAAGACAATATTCGTTTAGGTAGTGCTTATTTCGATGGTTTAATGGATCGCTATAGTGGTAACCGTATTTTAGCCGCTGCGGCTTATAATGCGGGTCCACACCGAGTAAGCCGTTGGCTGACTGAAAGAGGCGATGTACCAGCAGATGTTTGGGTAGAATCGATACCTTTTAAAGAAACTCGCCACTATGTGCAAAGTGTCTTGGCTTATCAAGTTGTTTACCAACATAGGCGTAAGCAACAGCTTACGCCGTTTCTTACACCTCAAGAGCTGAATTACCCTTATGGTCGCCCTTAATTAAGGGCTAAGGCGATCAGCTTTCCAGCCTTTGGCGTCACAGGTGTAACGAAAACGATCGTGCAGACGGTCGGCTTTGCCTTGCCAGAATTCGATACTATCGGGAATAACTCGATAGCCACCCCAAAAATCGGGTAGCGGAACGTCTTTATTGGAAAATTTTTGTTTGTAGTGCTCTACTCGCTGCTCTAACAAGCTACGTTGCGCAATCACTTGGCTCTGCTGGCTGGCCCAAGCGCCAATTTGACTACCACGCCCACGGGTATGAAAGTATTGGTTTGATTCTTCATGGCTAACACGTTCAACTCGGCCTTCAATTCTTACTTGGCGTTGCAGTATGTTCCAGTGGAAGGTTAAACAAGCCACTGGGTTTAAATCTAGCTCTTGGCCTTTCCTACTGGTGTAATTGGTATAAAAAACAAAGCCTTTTTCGTCAAAGTCTTTCAGTAGAACAACCCGTGCAGAGGGCCTGCCATCGGCTCCGATAGACGAAATAGTCATCGACTCTGGAAGTACAATGCCTGATTTTTCAGCTTGTTTAAACCAATCTCCAAATAGGGTGAAAGGATCTTCATTACCTTTAGGTTCAGGCAGTGACAGTAACACTCCTTGGCCTAAGGTTAAGGCGCAACGCAACTTACTAATGAGTGACATAATCAATTTGCTTAATTAGTTGATGCAACGAACAAAAATTGTCGATAGCAGTAAAAATGAATACAAAAATTTAGATCATAGTTTACACTCTGTAGCACGGTTTCACTATCAAGTTTTGCTCCGTCTTGGTATAGTTTTGCCAAGATCGTGTTTCAGGTTTTGTTCTGTTTTTACAGATGATAAGAGGGTAAGTAATTTGGCCACAATTAAAGATGTTTCTCAGTTGGCGAATGTGTCGATTTCAACAGTATCTCGAGTAATTAATAACACTGCTCAGGTCGCACCGGAGAAACGAGAGGCCGTTGTTAGAGCAATGGAAGAACTTCATTATCGCCCTAACAGTTTTGCTCAAGCGCTGGTCAGTAAGCGTTCAGATTGTATTGGTTTAATTGTAGGTGATTTAGGCGGTGGTCCTTTCTTTGTGCAAATGATGAAAGGAATTGAAGAGATCGTCGATGCTTCTGATCGATACACCATTGTTATGTCGGGTCACCATAGCGCTGAAAAAGAACGTCATGCTATTGATATTTTGCTGCAGCGCCAATGTGACGCCGTGATTATCCACTCAATGGCCTTAAGCGATGATGAACTAAGAGAAGTGGCTGACTGTGATACGCCATTTATCTTTATCAATCGCTTAATTCCAGGTTTGGAACATCGCTGTGTATATTTAGATAATCATGAAGGATGTTATAAAGCGACTTCATTTTTATTAGAAAAAGGCCATAAAGATATCGCCTTCATTACCACTGATGATTTGTCATTTTCTGATGGTGTTGAACGTTTGTCTGGCTATCGCTTTGCCATGGAAGAAACCTCAGGTCCGCTTAATGAGCAGCTAATTGCTCGTGCTTATCCCGACGAAGTGGGGGGCAGTCAAGCTGTTGATAAGTTGTTAGAGCGTGGCGTTGAGTTTAGCGCAATTGTAGGATACAACGATTCTATGGTTGCTGGCGCACTGTCAGCACTACGTGATAAAGGGTTTGATATTCCAGGACAAATTTCCGTAGTGGGTTATGACGATAACCACTATGCACGCTTTGTCCACCCGAAGCTAACCACGGTGCGTTACCCCATTGAAGACATGGGTAAGCGAGCTGCGCAGTTGGCAGTAGATATTTTGGATACCAAGGGTCAAGAAATAGGGCCTAATATAATGGACTTGAAATTCCATCCTGAATTGATCGTTCGAGATTCTGCTGCCAATAAATCGTGATCTAATTCAAGTAATTACTATCTAGGCTGCTTGCAGCCTTTTTTTGACTTGTCTTGAAACCGTTTTCTGGTATCGTTTTCACATCGAGTGCAACTGTTAGCCGCATTTGAAGATTGAGTTTGAGATGACTTGATTGAAACTTTCCCGCTGTAATAAGGTTGTTAGATTTATTTAGCTTTTTCTAAATATCGACAACTTTAAAAAACTTGCTGTTACGACCTAATTTATTAGGTCGTTTTTTTTGCCTACGATTCACTGCATAATAGCCTTAATACTCTTTAACAGGGAAAGTACGTGATAAAGCGAATTAGTATTGTTGGCTGTGGCTGGTTAGGGTTACCGCTGGCAAAGAGTTTATTGCAAGATGGCTACCATGTGCTCGGCTCTAGGCGTGAGCTCAACGCGCTAGCAGAGCTAAGCGATCAGGGGATAGAAGCCTACCAATTGGATCTCATTCCACATATTGTTTCCAACGACATTCGCGCATTACTTAAGTGTGATTTGTTGCTTATAAACATTCCTCCTGGCCGAAAAACCAATACAGCAGAATTTCACATTGCTCAAATAAAGGCTTTATTACTGGCTGCTAAACAGCAGCAAGTAAAAAAAATACTCTTTATATCATCGACTTCGGTGTATGGTGCTCAACAAGGGGTGGTTGATGAAGTCACTACGCGACATGCCGAAAGTACTTCAGGAAAAGCCTTGAAACACATTGAAGATGAATTACTAAATAGTCGTGATTTTCAAGCCAGTGTTTTGCGTTTTTCTGGCTTAGTCGGCGGTCATCGTAAACCGGGCCGCTTTTTGTCCGGTAAAACCGTCAGCGGCCCGTTAAGCCCCATTAACATTATTCACCGCAGCGATTGTATTGGACTGATTAGCCAACTCATTAAGCGAGATGTTTGGGGCGAACAATTTAATGCCAGTGCTGATCTGCACCCCAGCAAGCAAGCATTTTATAGTTTGGCTGCCGAACAGCTTGGGCTGGCGCCGCCAAACTTTGTAGAAGGCGCTAGCAGCACTAAAGTGATTACCAATCAAAAAATAAAAGCGAGTTTAGCTTATCAATTTCACTATCCTGATCCGATGAAATGGTTGCAGGCTAATATTCAAGAGGCAGAGTAATGAGCGATTTTAGAAGTGATACCGTCACCCAGCCAACCCCAGCAATGCGCGAGCTAATGAGCAAAGCGGCAGTGGGGGATGACGTCTATGGTGATGACCCAACGGTCAATCGCTTACAAAGCTATGCAGCTGAGCGAATGGGGAAACAGGCGGCGCTATTTTGCAGTTCGGGTACCCAAGCAAACTTATTGGCCATCATGGCGCATTGCCAGCGCGGTGACGAGTATATTTGTGGTCAAAATGCTCACAACTACAAATATGAAGGCGGGGGCGCTGCGGTATTGGGCAGTGTGCAACCGCAGCCCGTAGAAAACAACGCAGATGGTAGCTTGTGCTTAAATAAGGTGAAAGCCGCGATTAAAGCAGACGACTTTCATTTTGCTAAGACCCACTTACTATCCTTAGAAAACACCATTGGTGGTAAAGTTCTGCCGATGGACTATGTTGCTAGTCTTCGCCCCTTTGTCGAGGAGCATCAATTAGCATTGCATTTGGATGGCGCTCGAATTTTCAACGCAATTGTAAAAACCGGTCAAGACGAACGTCACTTAGTCGATCCCTTTGATAGCTTTACTATTTGTTTATCTAAAGGCTTAGGTGCGCCGATTGGTTCTTTGTTGTTAGGCAGTGAAGAACTTATCGCTAAGGCAACGCGCATTCGTAAAATGCTCGGTGGTGGTATGCGCCAAGCAGGAATTATTGCCGCGGCGGGCCACTATGTCTTAGAAAACAATGTGGCACGTTTAGCGGATGATCACGCCAATGCTCGGTATTTAGCCGAGCAATTGGCTAGCATTGAAGAGCTTGAATGTGATGCCAGCGCGGTGCAAACCAATATTGTTTATGCCAGCTGTCGAAAGCAGCAATCAGTGGCCTTGGCTGCCGAGCTAGCAGAGCAAGGCATTTTAATGACAGCCGGTTCGCCAATGCGCTTTGTTACCCATTTAAATGTAAACCAACAAGACATTCAGCGCTTGGTGGTTGCAGTTAAAAAATTCTATGCAAGTCACTAACCTTAGGAGGCAATCATGAAAATTGAGATGCTAAGTACTGGCGATGAAGTCCTTCAAGGCGACATTGCCGATACGAATGCCGCCTGGTGTGGTCAAGTCTTAAATGAAATGGGTTTAGGCTTTAGTCGTCGACAAACGGTAGCTGATCAGCTTGATGATATTGTAGATGCGCTCAAGCAAGCGGCTCAACGCAGTGACTGGGTGCTGGTAAATGGCGGTTTAGGGCCAACCTCTGATGATTTAAGTGCCGAAGCAGCAGCCAGCCTCACCGGAAAACCTTTGCAGTTGAATACTGCGTGGTTAGCACAGTTACAGCAGTGGTATCAGTCACAAAATATAGTGATGCCTGAGAGTAACCTTAAGCAAGCTATGCTGCCTGAAGGGGCTGAATTAGTGGACAACCCAATCGGTACCGCATGTGGCTTCATTGTTGAGCATGCTGGCGCCAAGCTACTGTTTACCCCCGGTGTGCCTAGTGAATTTAAAAAAATGGTTATGCAGCAGTGGCTACCTCAATTACAAGCCTTAAACCCGGAATCTAATGGCGAAGTGAAACGTTTTTATACCTTTGGCTTGTCAGAATCTTCTCTGAGTGACCGTTTTGATCAACTAGAATTACCTAAAGGTGCACGCCTAGGCTACCGCTCCGCGAGACCTTCAATTGAAGTGAAGCTGTTCTACCCATCTAAAACGCAGCAGTTTGATCGACTGATTGAAAAAATACGTACCGAGTTAGCGGAGCACGTATTTACTGAAGATCAAGCCAATTGGGCTTTGCACTTACAGCAGATGATGATCGCCGCCGGCAAAAAACTGGTATTAGCTGAATCGTGCACCGGGGGGATGTTGGCCTCTGAGTTGGTGGCTGTGGCGGGGAGCTCTGCTTATGTTGAGCGTGGCTTTGTTACCTACAGCAATTTGGCCAAGCAGCAAAGTATTGGTGTTGCTGGATCTGTTATCGAACAGTTTGGCGCGGTTTCCATTGAGACTAGTCAGGCCATGGCCTTAGGTGCGCTCAAACATAGTGATGCAGATATCGCTTTATCAGTCACTGGCATTGCAGGGCCTAGCGGTGGCAGTGACGAGAAACCTGTGGGCACTGTGTGCTTTACCCTTGCGGAGGGCGAGCACTGCATTAGTCAGCAATTATTAATGAGTAACCGTTCTCGTTCTGTTGTTCGAGTCATGTCCACTGCAGTTGCCATGGATATGTTACGTCGCCATCTTACCGGTGTACCAGTCGTAGGCGAATATCAACACCTCAAGCGGATCGCTAGTAGAAATTAGCCAGTCACGAAATTAATTTGGCACTAGTGTGGTCTGTTACAAAAAGGAGATGCTATGTGGTTGAAATTTAAACGTGAATGGGAAGAGCCGGAATCAGCGGTGACTCCTGAGAACTTATTCAAGCAACGCCGTAATATTATCAAAGGCTTAGGGGTAGCAGGGGCAGGCAGTGTACTGTCTACTGCTAGCCATGCTGCGTCATGGTTTGGTAGTGACGATGACGAAGATAATAACGCTGCGATTGTACGTAGGGCATTGCAAAAAACAGATATACCTCCCTTACACAGTGATGCTTTAACCCCCGAATCTAAAGCTATTTCTCATAATAACTTTTATGAATTTGGTACTGCTAAAGACGACCCTGCAAAAAATAGTCGTCAGTTTAAAGCCTCACCTTGGAGTATTACCATTGATGGCGAAGTAGAAAAGCCGGTGACTTTAGATCTTGATGACGTGATGGCCAAAATGGCATTGGAGCAACGTATCTATCGTTTACGCTGTGTTGAAGCTTGGTCGATGGTGATTCCATGGGTAGGGTTTAGCTTGGCAGATCTGCTCAAGTCAGTTAAACCTTTGTCATCGGCTAAATACGTCGCTTTTGAAACTCTCTACGACCCTCAGCAAATGCCCGGTCAAAAAAATCGATTTTTAGGGGGCGGTATTAGCTACCCCTATGTAGAAGGTTTGCGCTTAGATGAGGCGATGAACCCGCTGTCCTTCATGGCTGTAGGCATGTATGGCAAAACCTTACCGGCACAAAATGGTGCACCGCTGCGTTTAGTTGTGCCGTGGAAATATGGTTTTAAGAGCATTAAGTCGATAGTGCGGATTCATTTTTCCGCCACTCAACCTCCTACCACTTGGAATCTTTTAGGCCCTCACGAGTATGGTTTCTATGCCAATGTTAATCCGCAAGTGGATCACCCTCGTTGGAGTCAAGCTTCAGAGCGTAGAATTGACGATGCGGGCTTGTTGGGGCGCAAGCGTATCGATACTCAAATGTTTAATGGCTACGGTGACCAGGTGGCGCATTTGTATAAAGATATGGACTTAAGGCGCTTTTATTAGGGGGGCATGTGAACAAGTCGATAAATAGATGGTTAGCTAGCCACCAATGGCAAACGCGTACAGTTTTACATCTACTGTTATTAAGTCCGTTGATTTATTGCATATTGGCGGTGCTTAATAATTGGTGGGGCGGGGATCCAGTGCAGGCTATCATCCATTATTTAGCAAATAGTGCGCTAAATATACTGATCATTACCTTATGTTTAGCGCCGCTGTCTAAGCGCTTTAAGCTACCAAGCTTATTGGCTTTTCGGCGATTAATTGGTTTATATGTCTTTGTTTATGCCTTGCTGCATTTAGCCGCTTACCTTTTAATAGACCTGGGCTTAGATTGGTCACTGTTTTGGCAAGAAACCCTCAAGCGCCCTTACATCTGGTTAGGAATGCTGAGCTTTGTATTGTTATTCGCGATGAGTATCACTTCGTTTAAGACACTACAGCAAAAGCTGGGGCGTCGTTGGTTGCAACTACACGGTTTTATCTACCCTATTTCAATATTAGTGGTGATTCACTTTTGGTGGTCGTTAAAATCAGGGTGGATAGAGCCCGTTATCTATTTAGTGATAGTTGCTGGGTTGTTCTCATTGCGTAAAACGCCAATACAACGGTGGTTGCAAAGCTTTGCAAAGTAACTAATTGTCAGTGCCCCATAAACAATAATTGTTCTTTCCATCGTGTTTTACTCGATACATGGCTTGGTCGGCGCGATGCAGTATTTCGCCAAACTCTTCATTGTGACGGTGAAAGCTGCACATTCCAATGCTTAAGGTTACCGAGACTTCAATATGGTTGTATTTGAAAGGCAGGCTAAAGCTTGCTAACAATTGTTTGCAAAGTTGTTCTAACTTTTCAGGGTCGCTAAAGGGAATTAATAAGGCAAACTCATCCCCACCAATACGGCCTGTTTGGCCTTGCTCAGGGCAATTACTTTGGATTTGTTCAGCGCAAGCTTTAAGGATCCTATCGCCGGCTGTGTGCCCGTATTTGTCGTTTATCGGTTTGAATTTATCCAAATCTATAAACATTAGGGTACCGCCTTGATTACCTATAGACTGGCAGTAGTTATCAAACTCGCCCTCAAATGCGTGTCGGTTTAGTAAACCGGTTAGGGTATCTTGGTGGGCCAACTTAGATAAGCGATGCTGGTCAATACGTAATTGGGTAACGTCGATATGGGTTCCAATAACCCTTAGCGGATTGTTATTGGTATCGTATTCTCGAATCGTGCCGCGATCTTTTATCCAGCGGGTGCTGCCGTCTTGGTGAATCATGCGGTATTCAATCGCGTATTCATCGTTGTCACCCTGAATCATCGAGTCAAATGCGCTAATGGCTAACTCTCTATCTTCAGGATGAAGGTTAGACTTCCAGTTTTCGTATAATGCTTCTTGTTTACTCGGCGATATACCGCAGATCTCTCCATATTCAGCGTTATATAGGCTGAGCTTTCCACTGGGAACATCTTGCTCCCAAAGCACTAGGCCACTATCGTCTAGGGAGATTTTAAGCAGATTTTTAGCTTCGTTTAATTGGGCTTTCAATTGCCGATTTTGCTCACGCAATTCGGCGATAATCTTGTCGCTTTCATCCATAAATACGGCTTAGATTTTTGTTATACAATTGTTAGTAGCTTATCAAAAAAAACTCGCGGTTTCCTACCCTATTTTGAACGTTCGTTCCATATAATAAGGCGAAACACTTTATTATCGTGTATCGCCTTGTTTACAACGTTACTGTAAGGTTCAGCCGAGGCTTACCAAGAGCCGACGCTAGGCATAGATGCCCAAGGTTCTTGTGGTGCTAAAGATTTTCCTTGTTGCAGTAACTCAACTGAGATCCCATCAGGTGAAACGATAAATGCCATGTGGCCATCACGGGGTGGGCGATTAATGGTTACTCCCGCATTTTGTAGCTTTTCACATAAGCCGTAGATGTCCTCTACCGCCAAGGCTATATGGCCAAAATTGCGCCCACCGCTGTAGCTTTCTTGATTGCCATCTTCGTCTGGCCAGTTATAAGTTAGCTCTAGGCAAGGTGCGTCTTCAGCTTTGACGCGTGCTAGATCTTCATCTGCTGCCAAATAGATCAAAGAGAAACGACCTTGCTCACTCTCATAGCGGCGTGCTTCAGACATGCCTAACAAGTTACAATAAAAATTCAGTGAGTCATCGAGATCTTTCACTCGTACCATGGTGTGAAGAAACTTCATTTGGGTATTCCTATTGGTTAAAAATAATGACTAATTATGGTTGCTAACTAAGTATTTAATCTTGAGTAATACACACGTCGCTAGAGGGAACACAGCTACAGCTTAAAATATAGCCTTGCTGCTTCTCTTCTTCGGTTAAGCCGCTGTCTTCAAGTACATTTACTTCACCGCTTTGTAGCATTACCTTGCAGCTACCACAAAATCCTCCGCGGCATGAATAACTGAGGTTCAGGCCCGCTTGTTCGGCTTGTTCTAATAGGTTTTGTTGATTATTCCCTTCAAGGTAAGTATCCCAACTATCAAATAAGATGTTGACGGTTTTGGCTTCTATCGCTTCATGGTGTTGCTGGCCAAAACTCTCTTCGAAGTAATCTGATTCGTGCACCCCTAAGGCTAACAGTTGTTCTTTAGCACTTTGCATAAAGGCTTGTGGACCACAAACAAAAACCGCTCGTTGTTCTAAATCTTCGATATCCATTAGCATGCCGCGATTTAATCTACCTTGGTAACCTTGCCTGTGGCTGCTCGCTTGTTGAGTTAGGGTATAACGTAGGCTGCATTTTTCCAGTTGTTGATTAATCAGCGCTAACTCTTGTTCAGCAATCAGATCTTGTTCGGTGTGGGCGCTATGTAAAAACACGATGTCTTTTTCAATGTTCATATCGCTTAAGTAGCGAAGCATAGACAGCATTGGAGTCACACCGCTGCCCGCCGAGAGCAGCAATAGCTTTTGGTTCCGAGTTTGCTCTAAATGAAAATCTCCGCTAGGCGCATGGGCGTTTAAGTTCATACCTGGCTTAAGATTGTCGTGTAGCCAGTTAGATGCTTGGCCATTCACCACTCGTTTTACGGTGATAGCCAAACGCTGTGGGCGGCTTGGTGAGCTAGACAAGGTATAATTACGACGCACGGGTTTACCGTTTATCTCAAATTCAAAACCTAAGTATTGGCCTGGTTTATATTCACTCGTTAAGTGTTTAGGAAGCTCAAAAACAAAGGTCTTTACATCGTGAGTGTCTAGTTTTACTGCTAAACATTTTAAGCTAACCGCTTCACCTTGCTGCCATTGGTGTTGGCTGGTTGCTGGCGCTGCGCGTTTCTCTGCATTATCAGGGTAAACGTCTGCCTTGCGGGTTTCTAATATTTCAATGGTATCGTAAAGGCTAATTTTGCCACTGTTTAGGGCCACCGCATTTTGACCAAAATAAACATTGCCGTCTTCACCTTGGCGGTATTTAGCGAAAGTACTTAGTGGTTCTTTGTTCGGATGAAATTGGCCTGTAGCTTGGTCAAGCGTGGTGAAAACGCAGCGTGAACAGGGGTTTTGTACCTCAAACTCCACGTCGCCAATGCGGAAGCGCTTCCAACCGTCTTCAGCAAAAGCCTCGGTATTTTTAACCACTAAGTTAGGGCGAAATTGCGCCATGCTATGGTGAGCGCTAGAACGCAAATTTAGATCCTCTAAAGAGGCTTCTGAAATGAGCAATAACGGGTAGCCGTCGGCAAACGCTACTTGGCTATCTTTGTGTTTCACTTTGCGTGTGGATTGTTCACCAAAAAACACCAAGTGGCAATGCTCACCGAGATACTCACTAAACCAATTATCGTAGCTGTTATGGCAGTGCTGTGCTTGCACGCTGTCTTTCCAAATCATTACGGTGCGGTAATTATCAGAAAAATCAGCATAGCGTAAGTCTAAGGCAGGCATATTTGGTGCGCGTAAATGCAAACCTGAGCGATTAAGTGCACTATGAATTTGAGCCAGTTTAGGGTGAGTTCGCGCTGTGATTTGAACGCCGTCAGGCTGACAGACAACAAAACGCCTATCAAAGGCTAAACCATGTTCTTCAACATAAGCATGATTTAGGTGGATCCCCGCAGTAGATTTGATCGGGTAAATACTCAGTTGACTAACACGTGCATCACTCACAGCTAAGACTTCCTTAATCGAAATTCGTTTTTCAATATTACTCAAGCTGTTGCATTCAAGCTACAGCTAATTAGCGTATTAAGCAGTGAATATTGTTGTTCTCTAGCTTGGCATTTTTCGATATCAACTTTATACTGTCTGTATGTACAGTAAAGGTGTGCCACATTGACAGCATTCGCATCAACTCAGCGCAAGATTATTCACGTAGACATGGATTGTTTCTATGCCGCTGTGGAAATGCGCGACCAGCCAGAGTTAAGCAACGTTCCGCTTGCTGTGGGGGGGATGCGAAGTGGTCGCGGAGTGCTTACTACCTGTAATTATCTTGCGCGACAATATGGTATTCGCTCTGCGATGCCCACCCACAAAGCCTTGCAATTGTGCCCTAAGTTAGTTTTGGTGCCACCACGTATGGCGGCTTATCAGGAAGCAAGCAAACAAGTACAAGCTATTTTTCATGGTTACGCTGACGCAATAGAGCCATTATCGCTAGATGAAGCCTATTTAGATGTGAGCAATAGTGAGGCTTGCCATGGTTCTGCCACGCTTATTGCCGAGCAAATCAGACGAGACATTGTTAACAAAACCGGCTTAACGGCTTCTGCAGGCGTTGCGCCGATTAAATTCTTGGCCAAAATTGCTTCCGATATGAACAAACCAAATGGTTTGTTTGTGATTAAGCCTGAGCAAGTGAGCGAGTTTATAGAAACCCTTGCGCTCGAAAAAATATCGGGGGTGGGCAAAGTCAGCATTGAGAAGCTACACCATCAAGGCCTTTATACTGGTGGTGACATTCGCCGTGCAGAGCGAGATAAGCTGAAACAACTTTTTGGCAAATTTGGCGATATGCTGTGGATGCGCTGCCAAGGCGTAGACGACCGTGAAGTGAGTAATGATCGTAAACGGAAATCGGTAGCAGTAGAGCGTACTTTTGCACAAGACGAGGGTAACCCAGCTGTTTTAATTGAGCGTTTATTGGCTCTACTGCCAGAGCTAAAAAGGCGCAGTGAAAATCACCTAAAACAAGCCAAAATGAATAAACTTGGGGTGAAAGTTAAATTTGCTGATTTTCAGCAAACCACGAAAGAGCAGCAATGCCAGCATATTGATGAGTCAACCTTGCTTGAATTATTTGAAGAGGCGCTAGCGAGAGGAAAGGGTAAAGCAGTGCGTTTGATTGGTTTACATATTGGTTTAGCCCATGAACAACAAAACCAGTCACCACAACTGGCTTTGCCGTTTGAGCCATAAAAGGCTGTGTTTAAGCTTTAGCTGGGATGTTGTTTAATACTGAAAGTAATAGCTGCCAGTATTTTTCTACTGCGGCAATTTCTACTTTCTCATCGGGGCTATGCGGGAACTTAATGGTAGGGCCAAATGAAGCCATGTCCCAATTAGGATAAGCGCTTTTGAATAAACCACACTCTAAACCTGCGTGTATCACCATTACATTAGGGCATTTGCCAAACAATTCTTGGTAGCTTTGTTGGACCACTGTTTTCATTACTGAGTCGTTTTCTGGCTTCCAGCCAGGATAAGCCCCAGAGAATGTTACTGTGGCAGACGTTAGGCTAAACAGTGAGGCAAGGCTTGCTTCTACCTGAAGACGACTTGAATCTATCAATGAGCGCACCAGGATCTTAATATCAATGCTCTCTTCTGACTGGCTAATTACCCCTAAGTTGAGGGAGGTTTCAACTACACCGACAACGGTTTGGCTCATGCTTACTACGCCATTGGTACAAGCATTTAGACTGGCGATGATTTGTTGTGATAGTTGATTGGTCAAGCTTTGACTTGGTCTATCAATGGCTTCACAGCTAAGCGCTAAGTCTGTTTCTACCAAGCCGAACTCATTGATGAGCTGTTCACGTTGTTCGGCCATGAACGCGGATAAATCGGCTTGTTGTTCGGCCTTGTAAACTAATGTGCAGCTTGCTTCGCGAGGAATGGCGTTACGTAAGCTACCGCCTTGAATTTCACACAATGTAGGTGCAAAACCTTGCTGTTGCATAGCGGCTACAATACGCACCATTAATTTGTTAGCGTTAGCGCGGCCGGTATCAATGTCGCAACCAGAGTGGCCACCTTTTAAACCCTTCAGTTGCAGTTTAATGGCGAGCTGTTGAGGAGTCGTTGCTTGGTATTCAGTGGCGAAGCTGGCACTAGTATCACCGCCGCCAGCACAGCCCATGTAAACTTCACCTTCTTGCTCAGAGTCGGTATTAATCAGTAGTTGACCCTCTAATACGCCGGCTTGCAATCCGAAGGCGCCGGTCATTCCTGCTTCTTCATCGATGGTGAACAGTGCTTCAATCGGGCCATGAGCAATATCACTGCTGGTTAATACGGCTAAGATAGATGCGCCACCAATACCATTATCAGCGCCCAAGGTGGTGCCTTCTGCTGTTACCCATTCGCCATCAATGTAGGGGCGGATCGGGTCTTTAGTAAAATCGTGCTGAGTATCATTATTTGCCTGCGGCACCATATCAAGGTGAGCTTGCAAGATAACGCCTTGTTTGTCTTCCATGCCTGCGGTGGCAGGTTTTTTGATGATCACGTTACCAGTGGCATCTTGAAAATGCTCAAGCTTGTGCTCGGCTGCTAGGGCCATAACCCAATCAATCATTGCTTGTTCATGTTTAGATGGGTGAGGTATCGAACAGATTGTTTCGAAATGCTGCCACAAACTCTGTGGTTGAAGAGAAGATAGTGTAGACACAATGCCACCTTATAAACTGTATTTGTAGAATCAATGCAACTGTATCAGCTCAAAATCGTGAATATAAGCCTATTTAATCGGTTTTACGCAGAATATTTGTTTAGAAACAAGTATTCACTCACTTTACACCCCGTGGCTCCTTGAGCCCTAGCATGATAGTGCCTTCCAATAAAACAAGAGCGTTGGTAGAAAAACCAAATATGTGTTCAATTTTAGTCAATGTTAACGTTGTGAGTTGGTATTTTTAGTTTATTTTGCTGATCTAGCGCAGTTTGGCGTCAACATACTGTGGCATCTTGATTAGGCCGCGAATATAATGCCCGCGATCGTTACTGCCATCACAAAAGGAAATTTTGGCAGTGGCCTACATTACCTAGAGTTTGTCCAAGGAACATACACCACCATGTTAGAAAAATTATTTAAACTAAAGGCTCATGGCACGAATGTGCGAACTGAAGTTGTAGCAGGTATGACAACCTTCTTAACCATGGCCTACATTATATTTGTTAACCCTAGCATGTTAGCTGCTGCAGGCATGGACCAAGGAGCAGTGTTTGTAGCGACTTGTTTAGCCGCTGCAGTGGGTTGTTTCATCATGGGCTTTTATGCCAACTACCCTATTGCTCAAGCCCCAGGCATGGGATTAAACGCATTTTTCACCTACGGTGTTGTGCTTGGCATGGGCCATACTTGGCAAATCGCCTTGGGTGCGGTGTTCTTATCGGGGGTTATCTTCATTTGTTTGAGCTTATTTAAGGTTCGCGAATGGATTATCAACTCTATCCCACAAACTTTGCGTGTAGGTATTGCTGCTGGTATTGGTTTGTTCCTAGGGTTTATTGCATTGAAAAACGCCGGGATTGTGGTCGATAATCCAGCAACATTGGTTAGCCTAGGACACCAAAACCCACACCAGATGATTTTAGCCGCGCTAGGTTTCTTCTTAATCATTGGCCTTGAATACCGCAAAGTAAAAGGCGGTGTACTGATTTCAATTTTGGCCATCACGGTTTTATCTATCGTACTGGGCTACACCCAATACGGCGGCATCATCTCTATGCCTCCAAACCCTGCGCCGACGTTCCTACAGTTGGATATCATGGGTGCGTTAGATGTCACAATGATCAGCGTTATCTTTGCCTTCTTGTTTGTCGATTTGTTTGACACCGCTGGTACCCTAACTGCAGTGGCTCAACGCGGTAATTTACTTGACGAAAAAGGCCGTTTACCTAATTTGAAAAAAGCTTTATTAGCCGATTCAAGCGCAACCATTGCAGGCTCATTATTGGGGACTTCAAGCACCACTTCTTACATTGAAAGTGGCGCTGGCGTAGAAGTGGGTGGCCGCACGGGTCTTACCGCTGTGGTAGTGGGTTTGTTATTTGTGTTGGCGTTGTTGTTCTCGCCATTGGCAGGAATGATCCCCGCCTATGCAACCGCTGGCGCGCTATTTTATGTGTGTACGCTAATGTTATCTGGCCTAGTCAATGTTGATTGGACCGACTTAACTGAAGCTGCGCCAGCAGCAATTGTGGCTATTTTAATGCCGCTGTCTTTTTCAATTGCCGACGGTATTGCTTTAGGCTTTATTTCTTATGCGGCCATTAAGCTGTTAGCGGGTCGCCATAAAGATGTTCCGCTAAGTGTTTGGGTTTTAGCTGTTGTATTTGTACTTAAGTTTGCTTTCTTCTAAAGCCAGTTAAATCGCTAAACTACCAAGGCCGTCACCGTGTGACGGCCTTTTTTTATGGTATATTTTGCTCACTGATAAATATTTAGGCTTATTGTTGTGAAAGAAAATCTATCTGAAGTGTTGTTTAAGCCGCGGATAAATGTGGTTGAGACCTCGTGTGTTTCCAACTCTTTAGCTGCCCAGTCTACCGCTGATGGTCAAGAGGATGGGCGTAACTGGTATCGCTTGTTACGCAGAGAATACTGGGCGTGGCTAGGTTTAGATCCGATTGAAACAGAGCAACTATTTGCCAATATAGCGATGAGTGATAAACCTCGCACCAGTGAGTTGCTCGATACCGTGGCAGGCTATCAGCCTGGCAACTGGAATTACGAGTGGACTCAGCGCGCTGTTCGTCATCAAACCAAGGCAAAAAAGGCTGGCGACGAGGGGGACAAAGACTTAGCGTATAAAGAGTTCTTGAATGCCAGCTATAGTGCCACTATTGCCGCTTATCCTCATTTCAAAGGTGATGATATCGCTGCCACAGCTCAAGCGTTAGCGCATGGTAATTTTGTATCCGCTATGGAGCACAGTGATTACGTCTGTAAAACCATCGAAATCCCTATTGATGGTAAAAAAGTGTCCTGCTATTTGCACTTACCCGATACCGACTCGGTGAAACCAGTGGTATTAGTTAGCGGTGGTTTAGATACCATTCAAACCGAGCTATATCCCCTGTTCGAACGTTTTCTCGCCCCTGCTGGTATTGCGATGTTGTGCATTGATTTGCCTGGGGCTGGCCATTGTATTAATTGGAAGTTACAGCAGGACAGCAGCCGCATTCATCTCGCAGTATTAGATTACCTCCCCGAGGTGCCTTGGGTTGATCACGCTCGAGTCGCCATGCTCGGTTATCGCTTTGCCGGAAATGTTGCCGCTCGCTTAGCGTTTATCGCGCCTGAGAGATTGCGAGCGGTGGTTACGATTGGTTCTCCGGTCGATCGTTTGTTTAGTGACATCCAACGTTTTCAATCGTTACCGCAGATGTATAAAGACTGCTTAGCTAACCGAAGTGGGGTGAATGCAGCCAACACCGAAAGCTTATTTTATCGTTGTTTGCCTTTATCGTTAAAAACCCAAGGAATACTGGGAGGCCCTAAAACTCAATTACCGATGTTTGTCGTAGGGCGAAAAAATGACCCCATTTGCCCCGAAGCTGATGTTTCTTTGTTAAATATGGCATCGCCTTATGGTGAAGTTGAAATGTTAAGAGAAGTCGATTCCTTACAAAACTACAACCAAATCTTCACCAAGGTCACGCTATGGCTACAAAAGCAATTGTGATTTTATTTAATTGTGTTCATTATGGGTAAACGAAACGTTACTTAAACATTAATCACTATGGAGAGATTAAGCGCATGGAAGTGACTTGGCCAAGCCATGGAAAGTTAAATACTAAATTTACCGCCATAGGGCCGTATTTTCGTAAAGAACATAGCAGTACAGAGATGTATTTTTTTGACTGTCTAGCTACCTGTGTTAGTTCAAAGCCAGCCGCTGAAGAACGTGAATTTTATGGCTGGTGGCTCGAGCTGCGAGTTAATGAAAGTAGTTTTGAATATCATTATTGGTATGGGCTATACGATAAACAAGGCGAATGGCAGGAAGGTGCTATTCCCCGGAAACATCAAAAAGATGTTCAACAGTCTCTAGATGTGTTCTACCAAAAGCTGGTAGATGCGCTCGACAAACTAGAGTTGAATGTTAGTGCTGCTCCGTCTTTATCCCCCAATTTGGCTCTTCCGGCAGCTTAAGCCCAAGAGTTCCGCAAAAAAATGGCGCACAGGCTCTGTGCGTCAGATTATTATCAGGTAGAATACTCGCTTTGCGTTTTAGCCGAGTTGGAATAGAAAACAAGCATGTCGAAGCAAACCATTGTAGTTAAGTTGGGCACCAGTGTGCTGACGGGTGGCACCTCTAAACTTGATCGCGCCCATATGATTGAGTTGGTGCGGCAGTGTTCGTTGTTGCGAAAAGCAGGCCATCAGCTGATTGTGGTTACTTCTGGCGCGATAGCGGCGGGGCGCGAACACTTGTCACTGTCTCACGCAAATATTGCTCCTACTATCGCTAATAAGCAAATGTTGGCTGCCGTTGGCCAAAGTCGTTTGATTCAAACGTGGGAAAGCCTATTTGGCATTTATGATCTTCATGTCGGGCAAATGCTATTAACTCGTGCTGATTTAGAAGACCGCGAACGCTTTCTAAACGCTAAAGACATGCTTAAAGCCTTGTTAAATCATGGCATCGTACCGATCATTAATGAAAACGATGCCGTGGCTACTGCAGAAATAAAAGTCGGCGATAACGATAATTTATCAGCATTAGCCGCTATTTTAGGCGAAGCGAACAAACTATTATTACTCACCGATCAGCCCGGTTTATTTACTGCTGATCCACGCAGCAACCCAGGGGCGAAGCTCATCGAAGAAGTGGCGGAAATTAATGCTTCAATTCGCGCTTTAGCGGGAGATAGTGTGGGGGGCTTAGGTACCGGTGGTATGGCTACCAAGCTGCAAGCCGCTGAAATTGCTGGCCGAGCCGGCATTGAAGTAGTGATTGCCGCAGGTCACAGTGAAAATGTTATTACCCGTTTAATTGAAGGGCAAAGTGTAGGCACGCGGTTCCCTGCTACCAATACACCGCTAGAAAACCGTAAACAATGGATTTTAGCTGGGCCGCCTCCACACGGAGAATTGGTATTAGACGACGGCGCTTGTAAAGCCGTAGTAGAGCGAGGCTCTAGCCTGTTACCAAAAGGGATTATTGCCATTAAAGGCGAGTTTAATCGGGGTGACGCAGTGCGCTTGGTGAATGCTCAAGGGCTGGAGATAGCTCGTGGTATTTGCCGCTATCAAGCCACCGACATGAATTTAATTAAAGGCCTGCATTCAGAGCAAATAGATAAGACTCTGGGCTATGGCTACGGATCAGTTGCGGTTCACCGTGACGATTTAGTATTGAAATAGGAATATCTAATGAGTTTACAACAACTAGGTCAACAGGCTAAACAAGCCAGCTTTGATTTGGCCACCTTAAGTACTAGCCAAAAAAACGCAGCCTTGGCGGCCATTGCTGATCAGCTTGAAGCTCAGCAAGAAAGCATTTTGGCGGCTAACAAAATTGATTTAGACGCAGCTCGCCAATCGGGTTTATCTGACGCTTTACTCGACCGCTTAATGCTAAACAGTGAGCGACTAGCCGGTATTGCTAGCGATGTTCGCAACGTTATTTCGCTGAACGATCCTATCGGTAGCGAAATGGATTGCCGCGTATTAGAAAATGGCCTGCGCTTATCGCGCCGCCGTGTGCCGCTTGGCGTAGTAGGGGTTATTTATGAAGCCCGCCCTAACGTAACTATTGATATCGCAGCGCTATGTTTAAAGACCGGCAACGCCAGTATTTTGCGTGGCGGTAAAGAGACCTTCCACTCAAACATGGCCTTGGTTGAGGTGATTCAATCAGCACTTAAACAAAGTGGGTTACCAGCAGCGGCTGTGCAATACATCGCCAAACCAGACCGTGAGCTGGTGGCCGAGTTATTACGTTTAGACGAATATGTAGATATGATTATTCCTCGTGGTGGCGCTGGTTTGCACAAAATGTGTCAAGAGAACAGTACCATCCCTGTGATCATTGGCGGCTTTGGTATTAGCCATATTTATGTAGATAACTCGGTTGATGTGGCTGCTGCTCTCAATGTTATTGAGAATTCAAAAGTTCAGCGTCCATCGGCATGTAATGCCTTAGACAGCCTGTTAGTTGACCAAAACGTAGCTGCCGAGTTGCTGCCAATGTTGGCCGATTGCATGAACAATTCATCGGTTAAGTTAGTGGCTACCGAAAATGCTATGGCTGGCTTAGCAAATGCCAAAGATTTGCAAGCGGCAGGCGACGGTGACTTTGATACCGAATGGCTAAGCTACACCTTGGGCGTAAAAGTGGTGGCAGATGTAGAAGAAGCGATTGCTCACATGCGTACCCATAACGCTAGCCACTCAGATGCGATATTGTCGAATAACTTAAATGCCGTAGAGCGTTTTGTGAATGCTGCGGGTTCTGCCGCGGTATATGTAAATGCCTCTACTCGCTTTACCGACGGTGCCCAGTTTGGTTTAGGTGCCGAAGTAGCAGTATCTACCCAGAAGCTACATGCTCGCGGCCCTATGGGCTTAGAAGAGTTAACCTCTTACAAGTGGATTGGTGTTGGCGACATGTTAGCTCGCCCTTAAGCCGCTATTCACTTATGCTAAAAGCCTGCTTTGCAGGCTTTTTTGTTTTTGGCGTGGGAGTAAAACGATGACTCGACAGCTTTGGTTAATTCGCCATGCTAATTCCAGTTGGGATGACCCAAGTTTAAGTGACAAACAACGCCCCTTAGCAGAGCGCGGCCAAAAAGCCGCACAGCTTATGGCAAGCCACTACGCTAGCCAGTTTTCTCAGCTTGAATCAGTACATTACTCACCAGCACTGCGTGCCCAGCAAACTTGTGAATACTGGCTAGCACAGCGCAGCCAATACCTTAAAGGTAGAGAAGTAGAAGTTGACCTTCAAACTTGTTGTGAAAACAGCCTATATACTTTTCGCTGGGCAGATTTGCTGGTACATATTCAAAGCTTGCCTAAGCAAATAAACAAAATTGCGCTAGTAGGGCATAACCCAGCCTTTGAAGACCTCGTTAACTACTTAACGGGTGAAGACTTAATCAAGTTTCCTACCGCCAGCCTAGCGGTAATTGAGGCTGAGTTAGATTGGCAAGATTGGAGTGAGCAAAGCGCCTATTTAAGTTTGTTTGATACGCCAAAATTTTTGGTAGCAAGGTTGTAGGCTATCACTCATTTAAAGCGCTTTTTAAATTGCGTAAAGCTACTACCTCAATAAGCCTTGGTAGATGTTTTGCTAATCTGGCAATGAACTTTAAGTGGTCTTTATATAAGTCTAATTTATCCTTATAAAAACCACCTGCAATAATTGGCTTGCCCGAAGGTAACATCAATGAGCCCATTGTCATTATTGATGCGTGGCTATAACCATTATAAAAATCCTTTGCTTGTTTGAGCCACTCATAGCCTTCAATTAAGCCTAAAGTATCAGCGTTTAATAAAACAATATCGATGGCCTTATGAGCTTTGGTATTTTTATTTCCTTGCAAATAAGACTTATAAAAGTCGACTGGTTCTGCTTTTTTACTCTTACTTATTAAAACATTGCTCTCTGCACTAAGTAGAATTGCTAAACATAGAGATTCATAGGAAATCCTCATGGTATTTCCAGACGCATTAATATGCCCTTCGATCAAAAGCCTTGTTGCTGTAACAAGGGACTCTACGGTCATAAATGTAAATTCCTGCACCCATTTGTATTTTTGTTTTTCAGGCTCACTAAAATAGTGCTCAAAGCAAGATTCACTTTGCTCAAGCAAATTAGTTATCACCGTAATTTCTGAATCGAATATTGAGCAAAACTCTGCTACTGAACGATCTGTTACTAAAATATCGCGGATACCCAAATCTCCATTAGCAGTTTTCCTACTCTCACTTTTTTGATAAAAGCTAGGCTATCACCTTTCCTAAGCTAAACCAGCAACCTAGCACGAAAAATAATAAAAATATCAACATGAAAATATGCAGACGTCAGTGAGAAACAGTAACTGCCATTTGCAGGTGTACAAGCGCAGTGTTTTTGTGGGTGAAGTTATAAGCACAAAGTTATAAAAACGCTATAACGCTCTTGAAACTTTATCAGCCAACACCGGTAATTTTTGATACCTTCCACAAAGCATTTCTCTATCACTTGTTCCTGGTATCTGCACTACGTAGGCTGCATATAAACCCTATGTTGTAATGCTTAGTGAGTGCTTAAATGACGCAGATAATCCTAAACCAACCATGGCTGTTAAGTTCTGCTAATTACCCAGAGATTAAGGTAGCTTGCCAGATTCCCGGTGATAACCATTCGGCATTGCTTGAGGCGGGTTTAATTGCCGATCCTTACCAAGCCCGTAATGAAGCAGATGTTCAGTGGGTGGGTGAGGCTAATTGGACGCTATCTACTCGCTTTGAGTTAAGCGCTTCGCAGCTCGACAGCGACTTTATCGATTTACAACTAGGGCGTGTAGATACCGTTGCCGATATCTATATTAACCAGCATTTAGTTGCGCAATGCGACAATATGTTTCGTTTGTGGTCTTTTAATATTAAGCCTTATTTAAAGGCTGGCAGTAATCAGCTGCAAGTACGGTTTTCCCGTTCTGATTTAGCCGCAAAGCAACGAGCAAGTACTTTACCCTTTGCCGTCCCATCTTCCATGGGCAACAACCAAATTCCTTATATGAACAGTTTACGCAAGTCGCAGTGCCACGCTGGCTGGGATTGGGGGATTTGCTTGATGGTGAATGGTATTTACGATCCAGTGGAAATTAAGTTCACTAACCAAGCTCGATTGTTAGCTGTGCAGGTTGAGCAGCAGTGGCATTACAACAGTGTGGATGTAGTGGTTAAGGTTAGTCATGACTCATCTTGCCGCTCACCAATTGATATTCAATTTGCAGAGCATGCCTTGCAAATACAGCCCTCAACTGAATCATCCATTACGGAGGCGCGATTCCACATTGCGGAGCCACAGCTATGGTGGCCAGCTGGTTATGGTGAGCAGCCTTTGTATTTGCTGCAAGTTACGTTAGCTGAGCAGCGCATTGATAAGAAAATTGGCTTGCGAAAACTAGATCTAGATACGCGAGCCGATAGCCATGGTTCTGCAATGACCTTTGTGATTAACGATTGCCCCATTACCGCCAAAGGCGCTAACTGGATCCCGCTTGATGCGATGCCATCTAGGCAAACAGCAGAGCGTTATCGCCATCTATTAACTGATGCTAAAACCGCCAATATGAATATGTTACGGGTTTGGGGCGGCGGCCAATACGAGGCTGACGAGTTTTATCAACTGTGTGATGAGTTAGGCTTAATGGTGTGGCAAGACATGATGTTTGCTTGCTCATTGTATCCATCTACCGATGACTTTGTGGCCAATGTGCAGCTAGAGTTAAGTGACCAAATTCAACGTTTACGCGACCATAGCTGCATTGTGCTGTGGTGTGGCGACAACGAAGTGATTGGCGCAATTAACTGGTACCCAGAATCCAAAGCTAATCGAGAGCGCTATGTGGTGAATTACGACAGGCTTAATCGCGCTATTCAACAGACGGTAGAACAGCATGATGCTAGCCGGGTATTTTGGCCTAGTTCGCCCTGTAATGGCGCATTAGATTATGGTGATGCGTGGCATGATGACAGTAAAGGCGATATGCACTTCTGGGATGTTTGGCATTCGGGTAAATCTTTCTCTGCTTACCAACAAATTAAGCCTCGTTTTTGCTCTGAGTTTGGCTATCAATCTTGGCCTTCATTGGCCGAGGTGAAAAGTTTTGTGCCCAAAGGTGACTGGAATATTTGCTCACCCACTTTTGAAGCTCATCAAAAGAACCCTAGTGGTAATAGCATTATTACCGAGATGTTTACGCGGATGTTCCGCTTTCCGGCAAACTTTGAACAAATGCTTTATTTGAGCCAAGTGCAACAAGCATTGGCGATAAAAACGGCCTGTGACTATTGGCGAGCCAATAGCCCCCAATGCAGAGGCATGCTGTATTGGCAGCTTAATGATAATTGGCCCGTGAGCTCGTGGTCGAGTATTGAATATAGCGGTCGTTGGAAGCAGCTTCATTACCATGCGAAGCGTTTTTTTGCTCCTCAATACCCGAGCTTTATTGAGGATGAGCAGGGTTTGGAACTGCGAATTATTAACGACAGCCCCAAAACCAAGTCTATTAAGGTGTACCTTCAGCGAGTGAACTGGCAAGGCAAGGTGGAATTTAGCGAGCAGTTGGCCTTAAGCCTTGAGCCAGATGCCAATGTGTCAGCGTGGCAATGTGCTAAAGCGCAACTTGATGAGTGGCGTACGCAAGGCTTTTTGATTGTTTCACTCACATGTGAGGGTTCTCGCGTTCAAAATACTTGGGTAGGGGATAACTACAAAAACTTACCTTTAGCTAAGGCTAAAGTCTCTTGCGCGGTGGATGAAAGTACTAGAACCATTATTTTGTTAGCAGATAAGCCGGCGTTTTTTGTTCATTTAGAAAGTGATGCTCCGGGTCGCTTTTCTGATTCAAGCATTACTTTGTTGGCTAATCAGCCGCAAACTATCAAATATTTGGGTGATGACTTTGCATCAATGGTGAGTAGTTTGCGGGTTTATCATCTGGCGGATAGCTATTAGCTCGTTTTGTCATGGCTTGACCATGTGTTTGCCGCATCAATTAATGCGGCCAGCGCAGGTTTAGCACTGGCACTGGCTTTAATACACAAGCCAATGCTGCGATACATGCGCGGCGCTAGTAACTTAACTTGTTGTAAATCGGCTGAGGTTTCTAATACGCCTGTAGGCAAGAATGAGATGCCTATACCGGCGCTGACCAGGTGTTTTACTTGGGTTTTATGTTGGGCTTTGGCTACTAGGTTTACTGCAAAACCTTGTGAGGCCAGTAGGCTCAAGGTTTGCTGGTGAGCTTCGCAGGCCACACATTCAATAAAGTCGTAGTTGTTTAGCGCGGCAATCTCTACTTGCTGCTGCTTGGCGAGTTCGTGCTGCTGAGGCACACACAATACGTAATCTTCATCCCACAGTGGAATGAACAATTCATCTTCCTGCTTTAATACATCAAGGCTTAACCGAGCTTGCGCTTGAGTATCTTGAACGTCCAATAATTCAAATTTAAACAAGGGCTGTTGTTGCTTACAGTGAGCAATGAACTTAGCCAACAAGCTGGGGCTAATATCGTGAAAGTTAGCTAGCTTTAGCGGCAAACTAGCAGGGAGATTGGCAAATAAGCTAGACATTTTATTCAACTGGCCCAGCGCTTGAACAGCTAAAGGGTATAGGTGGTGGGCTTGGTCGGTTAAATCAACCCCGCGCTTATGGCGAATAAATAGTTGAACCTCTAGTTCAGACTCAAGTTGCTTAATCGCCGAAGATAGCGATGGCTGAGAGACATAACAACGCTCGGCAGCGGCTGTCATCGAGCGCTCTTCAAAAACAGCCACAAAAAATTTAAGTAAACGCACATCCATAACTATTACCTATGATAACCAGAGGAAAACGGTATTTTACACCTATATATAGCAGAACTATAGTGAGCGCCAATAAAGCAGCAGGCGCAAATGTAGCGTCTTGTGGTGGGTTATTTATGTATTGGAGAATCTTATGTCTAAGCCTTTAGTTGTTATTACTGGTGCCAGTTCTGGAATTGGCGAAGCATGTGCAAAAACCTTGTCGGCTGCGGGTCACCCGCTGTTATTGGTAGCGCGTCGTATTGAGCGATTAGAAGCGCTAAACCTGCCAAATACCCTTTGTCGTAAAGTAGATGTCACTGAACTTGCCGACTTTGAGCAAGCAATTAAAGATGCCGAAGCCTTGTATGGCCCAGTAGATATGTTGTTAAACAATGCCGGAGTCATGCTATTGGGAGCGGCTCACGAGCAAGCTCCTAGCGAGTGGAAAACCATGTTGGACGTAAACGTTATGGGCTTACTTAATGGTATTCACTTGGTATTAGCAGGCATGAAGCAGCGCCAGCAAGGCACTATTATCAACGTGAGTTCAATTGCTGGGCGTAAAACCTTTCCTAGTCATGCTGCGTATTGCGGTACTAAGTTTGCGGTACACGCGATCAGTGAGAACATTCGTGAAGAAGTCGCTGGTGATAATGTGCGGGTAACCGTCATTGCCCCTGGTGCAGTAGAAACTGAATTACTTAGCCATACCACTAGCCAAGAAATTAAAGACGGCTACGAAGTATGGAAAGAAGAAATGGGCGGCGTATTAAATACCCAAAACATTGCAGACGCTGTAGCTTACGCTTATGGCCAGCCGCAAAACGTGTGTATTCGTGAAGTGGTGCTAGCAGCCACTGGTCAACCTGCTTAGGCATGAAGGTAGCAAATATAAAAGAGAGCCTAGGCTCTCTTTTATATTATGTAGGGCTGAATGATGGCTTAATGGGTGGCGTCAGTGGGTCCGTAAATTTGGTATTCGCCGGCCATTTGTAATACCGAGAACATGTGCAATAAACCGTCATAATAGCGCCATTTACCGGTTGGCGTCGCTTGCTTCCATAAGCGCTGGGTAAAGTCTTTAGCATCTTGGCTATCAGTGATCATTGCCGCGGTACCATTCATGGCATTTTGACCAGAACTGCCCCATTCAGAAACGATTTTTCCATCCATTTCATGTACCGCATAGTTTTGACCTTTACGTTTGTATTCGTCAGCGTAAAAGCTAATCATTCGGTCGGCTAACTCTTGCTGTCTTGGGTCTGCATTAAACCAGTGATGGTCCATGGCTATGTTGCCAATAACACGAAAGGCGTCGTAACCTGATTTGTGGCTAATGTCGTTAAATGAGGTTTTTTGAGGTGTTCCATCAAATGCTGCATACTCAGAGTACAAACCGGTTTCTGGGTGAGACGCATTGTATAAGTAGTCGCGGCTAACTTTGGCTGCGTCAGCCCACAGTTGATTATCTTCATCAGCCCAACGTGCAAAGAGTTCATAAAAGGCTGCGACGTGATAAGAAGGGTCAGTATATAGGCCTAAGCTTTTCTCAGTGACAAATAGTATCTGTTTTGCTTCACGGTTGAACATGGGCACTTGAGAGTTGGTTTCTTGCTTGTTCACCATCGCTTGCAGAATCACATTCGCTTCATCTTTGTATTGAAAAACACCATCGCCAGCGCCCCAGCGGTGTTCAGCAAACATTAGCGCCATGGCAAAATAAAGCTCACCATCGGGTGCAGGGTTGTTATCTTTGCGGGTAAAAGGGGCTTTAGCTTCTAGATGCCAAGCAAAGTAGTCTTGGTACCACCCGTCTTGATGTTGCATGTAAGTTTTAGAAAACTTCCATAGTTTATTGAACATGGCCTGATCGTCCATTTGTACGGCGATCATCATGCCGTAAGACATGCCTTCAGAGCGAATGTCGTTACTGCCAATGTCTTTAATAAAGCCCATATCTTCCCCTACAGGAAAAAATACCGCTTTGCCGCCTTCATCTCGCGAGTCAGAGTAAAACAACTGCTGGTAAGTATCGTTAACTTTTTTGGTGACTTGCTCAGGCGTAGCGATGCCTAACTCAACAAAGGCATTGCGGTATTCTCCGCTGTAAAAAGCACCCGGCGCGGTGCTTGTTGCCTTGCTAGGCTTTGCCATGTCTACTGAGTTGTTTGCGGTACTGTCTGCAGAAGAGGCACATGATGCTAAACCTAAAGGTAATGCACAAAAGGCAAGGGCTCTCACCGTATTTACAAGTGCACTACTGTTAGTACTGAAAATATTCATTGTCATAATCACCTTAGTTAGCTTTTTCTCTGAATTTGAAGCTTGTTACGAGACCCGTTGGAATGGTACGACCTCGCATAACCGTTTTAGGCTAGATGAACCAAGAAGGGGCTCATACTGTGATTTTAGGTAATTCACTGTGAAATCTAGATAATTTGCGCAATATCGCATAACGCTAGTTACGTTTTTTAACTCAGATGATTGTAGTGGGGTATTTGCGTTGTTATAAAACAAAGAGAGGCCTCCCTCTCTTTATTTAGTGATGAGTTGGTAGGCTTAAAAGAAGCCTAATGGATTGATATCGTAACTCACTAATAAATTTTTAGTGTTTTGATAGTGGGATATAGCCACTTTATGAGTTTCACGACCAATCCCCGAGCGCTTATAACCACCAAAGGCTGCATGAGCGGGGTAGGCGTGGTAGCAGTTAATCCAAACTCGCCCCGCTTGAATATTGCGGCCCATACGCTGTGCTAAGTTCATATCGCGGGTCCATACACCCGCTCCCAAGCCATATTCACTATCGTTGGCTATTTGTAGCGCTTCAGCTTCATCTTTAAAGGTAGTCACAGAAATCACTGGTCCGAATATTTCCTCTTGGAATATTCGCATGTCATTGGTGCCTTTTAGAATTGTCGGGCTAACGTAGTAACCGTTATTGTGCTCTCCGCTTAAGTTGGCGGTAATCCCTCCTGTTAATAACTCAGCCCCTTCGTTTTTGCCAATTGCTAAGTAGCTCATAATTCTATCGAGCTGCTCTTTCGATACTTGTGCGCCGACTTGGGTGTCGGTGTCTAGAGGGTCTCCTTGTTTAATGGTTTTTACTCGCTCTAAAACCCGCAGCATAAATTTGTCGTAAATAGATTCTTGAATAAGGGCGCGAGAGGGACAAGTACATACTTCGCCTTGATTGAAAAAGGCCAGTAGTAAACCTTCAATGGTTTTGTCTAAGTACTCATCTTCATGCTCCATAACATCGGCAAAAATAACGTTAGGCGATTTACCACCCAGCTCTACCGTAGAAGGGATTAATGAATCCGCTGCACATTTCAATATATGTTGGCCAATCTCAGTGGAGCCAGTAAAGGCAAGTTTAGCTATTCGCGGGCTAATGGCTAACGCTTGGCCTGCCTCTTCACCAAAACCATTCACTACATTAATCACCCCTTTGGGCACTAAATCTTCAATCAGCTCCATTAATACCAATATTGAAGCGGGAGTTTGCTCGGCAGGTTTTAGCACCACACAATTGCCAGCAGCTAAGGCTGGACCTAACTTCCAGGCGGCCATCAGTAATGGGAAGTTCCAAGGGATGATTTGGCCCACAACACCTAAGGGCTCAGGGAAGTGATAACTGACCGTTGTTGCATCAAGATCAGCTGCGCCACCTTCTTGGGCGCGTATACAGCCCGCAAAATAACGGAAGTGGTCAACCACTAGAGGTAAATCAGCGTTTAAGGTTTCTCGAATAGCTTTACCGTTTTCCCAAGCCTCAGCAACGGCTAAATACTCGAGGTTTTGCTCAATTCTATCGGCAATGCGCAGTAACATATTGGAGCGCTCGGCTACTGAAGTATTGCCCCAGCTTTCTCGGGCTGCGTGAGCGGCATCAAGTGCTAGGCCAATATCGTGAGCGTCTGATCTTGCCACTTTACAATACACCTCACCGTTCACCGGTGAGCGGTTGTCAAAGTATTGCTTGTTTTGTGGCGCAACCCATTCGCCACCAATAAAGTTGTCGTATTGCTCTTTAAAAGTAATGAGTGAACCTGCTTTACCTGGTTGTGTGTAAACCATAGTTGAGTTCCTTTTCTAGTTGTTATTAAAATGTTTCATTGTTGGCGTGTGTGTTACACGCTAGACTCCTATATAGCAAGGCTTGCACCAAGTTGGGTTGGCTTATTGTTAATGAAATGTAAAGCTATGATTGTTAAGACAAACAGATTTTTGGGGTGTGGATGTCTTCGAGTAAGTGCTCGTGGCGGAGTGTCACACTGTTATATTTTGGCACAGTAGATGTGTTACATATTGGAACAGTACTATGACCGCTCGTGCGTTACTTTCTACTACTCTTGATGCTTCTTGGTCACGCAGTCAAAGCGCTGGCTTATCAGAATGGCACTCTCCAGAAGAGTTACGTTTAGACAAAAGCCAACTGCAGCAACGATTACATAAACATCGCGGCCTTATTGAGCTGGTTGACCGCTATGCGTTTCCCTTATTTGAGCAATTGATGGCTCATCGCTCTAGCAGGTTGATTTTGTCTGATATCGACGGTTTTGTGATTGATTTCTGGGGCGCAGAAAAGTACGCCGACAAATTAGCCAATATTGCCTTAGAAACAGGGGTTAATTGGTCTGAAAACTACAAAGGTACTAACGCAATAGGGACAGCTATTGCAATGCAGCAGCCAGTATCGGTGATTGGTGAACAGCATTTTATTAAGCATCATCGTTTTATGAGTTGCAGCGCCAGCCCCATTTTTTCACCTAAGGGAGAAATGGTCGCAGTGTTAGATATTACCAGCGAACAACATCGGCATAATCAGCAAACAATGTTGTTGATTAGCAGTCTTGCTCAACAAGTGGAAACGGCCATGTTATGCCAGCTTCCAGATAGCCATTACCGTATTGATGTTGCGCCACAAGCGCATTTACTTGATTCGGGTTGGCAGGGCATTGTGGTCGCGGACAGTGAGGGCAAAATTTTGGGTCATAACCCGATGGCTCAACAACTCATAAAAAGAATGAAGATTGGAGAAAGCATTGATTTTCACCTAGGTGAACAGTGGCACCAAAGTGCATCCAATAAGCAGACAAAGCTGCATTTACAGACCAAAGCATTAAAACCTGCCCATTCGGTTGTGTCATCGGTGAAAAACGCCAGCAACCCTAGCTTATTGGCCGCAGATGATGCGCGAATGCAAAAAGCTTGGTGGCATGCCAATAAAGTTATCGCTAAGTCGATCCCTTTACTGATCTTGGGAGAAACAGGTGTAGGTAAAGAGCAGTTTGTTAAGCGCTTACATAAGTATAGTGGGCGTTCTCAGCAGGTTCTCCAGGCGGTAAATTGTGCTGCGCTGCCTACTGACTTACTAGAAGCTGAATTGTTTGGCTATCAGGCTGGTGCGTTTACTGGGGCTAATCCAAAAGGGTATTTGGGCAAAATTCGTCAAGCGGATGGTGGCTTTTTATTTCTAGATGAAATTGGAGAAATGCCTCTGGCTGCCCAATCCCGTTTATTACGCGTATTGCAAGAAAGAGAAGTGGTGCCAGTGGGCGGGAACCAATGCTATCCGGTGAATATTCAAGTGGTGGCCGCCACCCATGTTGATCTTCAGCGACAAGTTAAAAATGGGCTATTTAGAGAAGACCTCTATTACCGATTAAATGGTCTACAAATAGTGCTTCCGGCTTTACGGGAGCGTTCAGATATTAATGCCTTGGTATCAGAGCTACACAGTAAATATAGCGTAGCGCAAACGATATGCAGTGAACTCAATGCCTTATTACTTGGCTATGACTGGCCAGGAAACCTGCGAGAGTTAGATAACTTTATGCAAGTAGCTTGTTTAATGTCTGAACATAAAAATGTTTTGCAGTGGGATGATTTACCTGAGTCACTCCAGCTGAAATTAAGTGCAATGACGAAGCCATCGCAGCCCGATAATTCCAATATTAAGCAATGCATTGATGATAATATTGCGCGGGTATATCAGCACTGTAAGGGGAATATTAGCAAAAGTGCAGAACAGCTTGGTATTAGTCGAACCACCTTGTACCGAAAATTAAAAAAGCTTCAGCTGATACGCTAGGCTAGGTACAAATAAGCGGTTTAACGTTGCTGTTCAGCATTAGGTAGGTACTTCTCAATAATATCTTGCAGTTCGCCGCTGTCTCGCATTTTATTAACGATGTCGCTAACTTGAGCAACAATTTGATCGCCATTCTCAATATGTGGTGCGATAGAAATGGTGATCATAGATTGCTTTTCACTGATAAGCATTGGCTCGGATAAGGCGATATCTTCATCTGCTGCCATCACTAAGGTGGCATATAAGTTACCGGCAAAGGCATCTATTCTGCCCGCTTTGAGCATTTGTATACCTTGGTAGTAATCCTTTACGGCGATAAGTTTTATGCTGTTATTAAGCACTAAGTCGTGAAATTTTTCACCGTACACTTTGCTGGCGCCGCGCACCGTAGCCACTCTTTTATCAATAATGCTATCCCAGTTTAACGGTGAGTTTTGCAAGGTTACCACTGCTGTTTCAAAGGTTCCGACAGACGTGGGTTGATAGATGTGCGGTTTGAAGTTTGCACTAGGGAAGAGGCAGGCGATGATGACTTCATTTTGGTTGTTATTGAGTATGCGAGCCATTCTCGGGTAGGGAACAAGATTAATATCTATTGGGTTTTGGCCTAACTCTTCAGCGACACGACGTAAGATATCAGCATAGTATCCGGTTATACCATCATCACTTTGATAAGCTGCGGGGGTGAAATTAATCGAGTAATAACTGAACGTTTCAGCTTCTGCTTTGGCTCCGACACTAAAGACGATTAACAATAGCGATACTATTAGCCTGTTTCTCATGTATTCTCCTGCTGGTATTTCTCAATTACTCACACTTAATATTAATCGATAATAGAAAAATCACCCTACCCAATAAGGGGTAGGCTGCTTGTTGTGCCTGTGAAGGCTATGAATACGGGTCTGGTGAGGATGGCTTAGATAAGTTACGGCGATTATTATTTAAGATGCTTGGGCGAGCAGGTATAAAAAAAGACACCCTAAGGTGTCTTTTTTTAACAATATGGTGGAGGGAGGTGGATTCGAACCACCGAAGCTTTCGCGACAGATTTACAATCTGTTCCCTTTGGCCACTCGGGAACCCCTCCTACTTGTGGAGCGGGATATTACCAGAACTTGTGGGGCTGTAAAGTAAAAAAAGAGACATTTTTACCTTAAGTAGACTGTTTGCTTATAATCTGCGCATTTGCTCGGTATTTACTAAAGATTTACCGCGAGTACCCGATAACGGTATTAGGATTAGAAAGGGGCAAGCATGTTAGTTGAGCAAATTAGAAGTAACAGCTTATGTGATGAGTTACAGCTAGGTGATAGTTTAAACCGTTGTACCAACCATGGTGAACATGCTCGCTTTCATTTGCTATTAAGTATGCTGAGCCCAAACGTTTGCGATCAAGCGCAGTTCTCATTACAGAAAAAAGCCCACGAGCAAGTTCAACAGGATCTTCGTACTAAGTTTCAATTACATCCAAACCGTCCATTAGCAGCGCAAGCTGATGAATTTGATATTCAGGCAAATTGGAGTAAGCATTTACATAGTGGGGCTGTTGAAGCTATTCGTTTAGAGCAAGCCTTACATGGTTACGCAGCTTACGCTGACGATAGCGTAGACGGTATCTCTGAAGAAGTGATGAACAACGTCGATCTATTAACCCGCTTAAAGCACGGAGTGGGTAGCAAGCCATTACAGGCAATACCCGATGTTGAGGTGAAAGGCGCTGATATGTATCACGTACTAAGTGACTTCGATTATTCGAAGCCACTTAAGGTGCAGCACTTTAATTAGCGAAACACCACGGTACGATTGCCGTAAACAAATACTTTTTCATCTAATACTTGCTGTAGAGCTTTACTTAATACCGCTTTTTCGACATCACGACCAGCCTTGGCCATTTCTTCTGCCGTGTAACTATGGTCAACATGAATAACATGTTGTTCAACGATAGGGCCTTCATCTAAATCATTATTCACAAAGTGGGCGGTGGCCCCAATGATTTTCACTCCACGATCATAAGCTTGCTGGTAAGGCTTTGCGCCAATGAAGGCTGGCAGGAATGAATGATGAATGTTTAAGATTTTATTGTTAAAGGCTTCAACAAAAGTTGGCGTTAAAATACGCATGTATTTAGCCAATACCACATAATCTGGTTGGTATTGCTGAACGGTTTCTATCACCAGTTGTTCATGCTGTTCACGGCTAAGGTCTACGTGACTAATATGATGGAAAGGAATGTCGAATTTTTCTGTTAGCGCGCGCAGGCTGTCGTAGTTGCCTACGACAGCGGCAATCTCTACATCCATATCGCCGTATACAGCCTTCATCAGTAAGTCACCCAAACAATGCGCTTCTTTGGTTACCATGATGACAATACGCTTACGGCCGGCACTTTCTAAGCGGCGACTGCTATCTTGTGGTAAGGCACTATCAAGATCTGCTAGTAGTGTCTTATCGTTAAAGTAGCCTTCTAAAACCGTGCGCATAAAAAAGCGGCGGGCGTCATTATCAACAAATTCGTTGTTCTTGATAATGTTGAGTTGGTGCTTGGCACAGATGTTAGTAATGCTTGAAATCAAGCCTTTTTCATCTGGGCATTCAGTTAAAAGGATTTTTCTTTCCATTGTATTTTCGATTTATTCAGTTTTAAAGTTAGGATTTGTTACAGCACTGTTTTAGCTTTTTCCCACTGCCACAAGGGCAAGAGGAATTGCGGGCCAAAGGCTTTGGCGAAAATTCACCATCGGTATAAAACCAACAATTATCCGCTTTGATAAAATTAGAGCGCTCGTGCAATATTTGTAGCTGTCCATTTTCGCGGTAATAGGCTTTAAATTCCACTATTCCGCCTAGCGCGTTGCTAAAGTCACAGCTAAGTATAATTTGTAGCTTCTCCCACTGATTGACGTCATCTTGGTTAAATGCGGTTGGCATTGTTCCTTGACGAAAATCGGGGTGATGAGTCTGCCAAAGATAATTTGCATCACTAAGAGTGAAGGCCGTATAACGAGAGCGCATAAGCTGCTCACAGCTAGCTGGCGTGGATAATCCACTAATATAAGGCTGGCAGCACTGATGATAATCACTACCGCTGCCGCAGGGGCAAAGTAACACCGGAAGACCTCAAATTTGACTAAGGGCGAAGTGTAACAAGAAGCAAGCAATAACACAGCTGAAAATTGGTTACAGTTTACACATTGCTTGATTTAACGCGCTAAATGCCGAGGACCTGTAAAGCAAACAGAACTAATTTAGGGTCAAATTTAACCGCAGAAGCCTGTTTCAGTTTTTCGGCCAGCTCTGGCTGCTGCTGGTGCTGCAGAGCAAATGCTGCTAAACCCGTGATGCGCGCATAGGGATGGATGCTCTCTCCTGCTAAACCAAGCGGTTTGCCACTGCCATCCCAATGCTCACGGCATTGATTGGCAATGATGACGCTCGCATCAATGGCACGCTGAACATGAGGATCTTGCAATTTTTCTGGTAGCCCGCAGTGTTCTTCGATGCGTTGCCATATATCTCTATTCAGAATATTACAATTGAGCAGTAGATCGGGTAAGCCAACATTTGCTAAGTCATAGAACCACGCTGAGGCCTTTAAGTCGATGATTTGCTCTGCCGTTAATGCTAGACATGGCGCCAGTTGTTCGCACAAGCTTTGCATTGCCAGCTGTTCATCACAAGGCCGTTGTTTAGCTTGCATCATACTTTGATAAAGCATCTCGACCAGCTGTAACTGACCATAGGCGAGTTGTTTCTGTAAGTGACGGTTTTCTAAGCGTACCGAGGTATTTTGTAAATAATACTCTAAAGGCTCAAACTGCGGCGGAGTGGTGTGTGGCCAACCTTCAATGTAAAACAGTAAAGGCTCACTTTGAGGGTTGGCTAAAAAAAACAGCGCGTTAGTGTCGCCGTAACTATGCTGCTGGCTTTGTTGAGCTTGGCTTATTAGCGCCTGAAGACGATTGGGTAACTCTTTTAAGTGACGGGTATCTTTTAGATAATCGAGTTTACCAATGCTATCTAATACGCATAAGCGGTCTCTATATGAACTGATCGCAAGGCCATGAATTAGCGCTGGCTTGGTGCCGGTCTCGGCGGCTAGTTTACGCAGTTCATGTAGGGTGGTGTGAGCCAGTATTTGTTCATTTTCACCCGTTGCCATTTGATGAGAGGAGTTAATCACCGCGCGTAGCTTGTTGTGTTGTGAATGTAATTCGGAGATCTCTTGATAGGCACGCAGTGAAGCACACATTAAGGTATCTAAATTGACATCACTTAACTCAGTTTTGTTTTTATAGTCACTGACATCATAACGGCGAATTACTTCGCGAATAGGGGCTAAGCCGGGTTGTCCGGTGCGTAAAATAAGGCGAATTTGATGGTTGTTTAGTCGTTGACGAATATCATCTATAAGCAGTAAGCCTGCGTCATCGCTCTCCATTACCACATCTACCAAAGCAATTGCCACATCAGCGTGATTGCTGAGCAATTCAAAGGCTTCTGCGGCGTTATAGGCATCTATAAAACTGAGTTTACGTTGTTGATAAGAAAAATTGTTTAGAACCAATTTAGTCACGGTATGCATCTCACTGTCATCATCTACGATGAGGACTTTCCATGGCTCTAACTCTGGTTCATCAACATCAAGTTCGTTATCGTCATCCAAAATGAACAGTTCGGCATTACTACTCATTTATACTCTCCAATCTTACCCGATGAATGCTCTATTATTCAGTATAGGAAAGCTCAACGTTTGTAACAGGATATTTATGTTAATTATGCCAAGCAAACAGGCTAAGCTAGTGGCATCATATTTTTGTCGCTAGGAAGTTGATTTTGCATCATAAATTTATTATCGAACCGTTAGATTCAGGTTTGGCTGAGGCCCTTAACAATAAAATTGATAGTAAAACTAAGCCTCAAGGGGCTTTAGGGCAACTAGAAGCACTCGCTTGCCAAATTGGCCAAATTCAAGCGACTTTAGAGCCAGAGATTCGTAAACCTAAGATGATTGTATTTGCGGCTGACCATGGCATCGCAATGGAGGGGGTGAGCGCCTTTCCACAAGCGGTTACTGCGCAAATGGTGGAAAACTTTGTGTCTGGCGGGGCAGCGGTAAATGTATTTTGTCGCCAGCATAATTTGGCCTTTGAAATTGTTGATGTAGGTGTCGCTCAATTAATCTCTGAAGAGGGGGTTGTGTGTTGCAAAGTTGCTGCAGGCAGTAACAGCTTTTTAGATGGCGATGCGATGACTCAAAGCCAATGCTTACAAGCGATAGATGTTGGCGTAGAGCGAGTGGCTCAGGCCGCTAGAGATGGCTCTAATCTATTAGCATTTGGTGAGATGGGTATTGCCAATACCGCCAGTGCTGCGGCCCTAATGGCGGGGTGCTTAAAGCTAGATGTGGCGCAGTGTGTCGGCCGAGGTACAGGTCTAGATGATCAAGGTCTACAGCATAAAACACGTGTGCTAGAACAAGCCTTAGAGCGACATCGGGGCGATTTTGACTCACTACAATGGCTGGCTAAAGTGGGTGGGTTTGAAATCGCAGCGATGGTAGGCGCATTCTTAGAAGCGGCACATCGGCGAATGGTGATATTAGTCGACGGATTTATTTGCTCAACGGCTGCGCTAGTGGCCTCGCAAATAAACCCCTTAGCTAAACATTATATGGTGTTTTGCCATCAAAGCGCAGAGCAAGCGCATCAGGATTTGTTAAAGAGCATGGAAGTAAAAGCACTCTTAGATTTATCATTACGCTTAGGCGAAGGAAGTGGGGCGGTATTAGCTTATCCCTTAGTATGTTCGGCCACCGCTTTCTTAAAAGAGATGGCTTCGTTTGATTCAGCAGGAGTCAGTCGTGAAAGCGAGCAGTAGGCTCAAGCAAGAGTTAAATTTATTTTTTAATGCGCTCAGCTTTTTTAGCCGTGTTCCAGTACCAGCATGGGTGGAATATAGTGCGACAAGCTTAAGTCATTGTGTGCGTTATTTTCCCTTAGTTGGTTGGTTTATAGGCTTACTCAGTGGGCTGGTTATTATTGGTTTAATGCCTGTTTTCGGCGCGCCCTTAGCGGTGTTATTGTCTATGGTGATTAGCTGTTGGGCCACAGGCGCATTTCATGAAGATGGCTTTGCCGATTGCTGCGATGGCTTTGGTGGGGGATATAGCCCCGAGCAAATTTTGATGATCATGAAAGATTCTCGTTTAGGTACCTATGGCGTGTTGGGCTTATGTTGCATGTTGGCCATTAAGTTCACTGCGCTATTAGGCTTAAGCCAGTCGTTCAGCGCGGTTAACTTACTCTTTACGGTATTTTTAGCCCATACTTTGAGTCGTTTTAGTGCGGTATTATTGGTTTGGCGGCTTAATTACATAAGAGAGCCTAGCGAGCCCAGCAAAGCCAAAGCGGTGGCGCAAAACCTTGCCATAAAAGATGTATTATTGGCTTCTGTATGGGTGGTGGTGCCCGCGTTGATGATTCAGCTTAATGCTTTACTGGTAGCGCTGGTGAGCACGATAGTGATTACTATTTTATGGGCTCGTTACCTTAAGCTTAAATTAGGTGGATATACCGGTGACACGCTTGGTGCTCAACAGCAGTTAAACGAAGTGGGTATTTACTTATCTATAACTGTTGCTGCTAACTTGGCTTGGCTCTAAGTATGGCTAAAGTATTATTGGTTCGGCATAGCCCACCGCTGATTGAAGCCAATCACTGTTATGGCCAACTGGATGTCGTAGCTGAACCCGTCCAGTTGCAAGCTTGCATAGAACGTTTATCGATAAAACTGACGCCATATAAGCCTTTTACTGTGCTGTCTAGCCCTCTAAAACGGTGTAGCCAACTCGCCGAAGGACTCGTTGACCAGGTGACATTTAATGGGGCTTTAAAAGAGCTTGATTTTGGCGCTTGGGAAGGGCGCAGTTGGAATGATGTGCCCCAACAAGCCTTGCAAGCTTGGGCTGACAATCTGCTTGATTATCGACTTGGTGAGTTTGGCGAAACGGTCAATGAGTTTAATCAACGTGTCAGCAGGTTTTGGCAGCTATGCCAAAACTTACCGCTAGATTCCTGCTTGGTTTGTGTCACTCATGCGGGGGTTATTCGTACTATTATTGGACTGGTGGAAAACCTCGATATTGAGCAAGTGATGTCGTTACCGATTAATATGGGCTCGGTAACTTGTCTGAAAATTCAATCCTCAGGAGTGAAAATTGAATACCAAAACTGTTAGCCTTTTACTGAGTATTTTTGTTGGTTTTAGTTTGCCAGGGTACGCGACCCAAAATGACACAGGCATAGTGGCTGGAAAAACAGTCCAAGCTAATAAACCTAAAGTGGACATTGTCGGTAAGTGTTGGCAGCGAGAGACTCGGCCTGAAGTGAATAAGTGCTTGGAAAACAGCCTTGCTCAATTAGACCATCTCGTTCGGCAACGTTTGGTGGTGTTAAATCAACAGGCCTCAGAGTTAGAGTTTATTAGTGAAGGCGCTAAAGGGGTGGTTGATGCGCTCAATAATGCCAAACTAGAATACAGTTCTTTTAGACTCGCTTTATGTGATTGGGAACGCTTAATGATGGCTGGTGGCAGTGGTGCAGGCAGTCAATATTTAAGTTGTGAAATACAGCTGACTCAACACTGGTTGAGCCGGCTGCATCAATGGTAAGCGATCAGGCCTATTAAGCTTCAGCTTGACGGGCTTGTTTACAGCCTTCAATCGCAGGTGCAATAATTTCTAACGCGCTTTTATCACATGGGCTTAGGCTTGCATCAGATTGTTGTAATGGGGTAACCCGTTTACCCCAACGTATTGCTGCTGCACCCCAAGTCAACCCTGCACCAAAGGCAGCGAGTAAAACATTATCTCCTGGTTTAATTCGGCCTTGTTCTAAGGCTTCACATAGCGCTACCGGAACTGTCGCCGCTGAAGTATTACCGTATTTTTCGATATTCACCATAATGTTTTCGTAAGGGGCATTGATACGTTTAGCCAAGGCATCAATAATCCTTAAATTGGCTTGATGCGGTACGATGAAGTTAACTTCATCGTTGGCGATATTGGCTTGCGCTAATACGTTAGTCGCAGCTTCGCCCATACCTTTAACGGCTCGTTTGAAGATTTCAGGGCCTTCAAACTGGAAGTTATACAGTGTATCAACCCCTGAAAAACGTTTGCGATTGGTGCCGAAATCAGAAATTGACAGGATTTCACGTTTTTCACTATCACAACCTAATTTAGCCGCTAGAAAGCCTACTTTGTCAGCGTCATGATTGGCTTCCAGTATTACCGCGCCTGCGCCATCACCAAACAATACTGCAGTATCGCGTTTGGTCCAATCAAGTAGTTGGGTTAATCGTTCAGCACCAATTAACAAGATGCGCTGCATTGCTCCGGTCTGAATAAGTGCAGAAGCTGTTTGCATGCCGTAGACAAAGCCACTACATGCAGCGTTCATATCAAATACAGCGGCATTATCAGCTTTAAGCAGTTGTTGTACTCGGCTGGCGCTACTGGGCACTGACGTACCGGGAGTACAGGTACATAAAATAATCGCATCGAGTTGATCCACGCTAAGGCCTGCCGCCGCTAAGGCATGCAAGCCGGCTGTTGCAGCCATTTCAGCGATATCAACGTGTGAGACACAACGCTCTTTAATTCCGGTTCGGCTACTGATCCACTCATCAGATGTGTCGAGAAAAGTACTTAAATCGTGGTTAGTTAGGCGTGTTGTAGGCATACATTTGCCCCAACCGGTAATTTCAGCATTATGCATAGTTAGCTTATAACTCTGTTTTATTGAAGATGAAGGATTATGCCTTATGCTTGGCAAATAACCAAACCAGAACAATATTTAGACTTAAAGGTGAAGTTTAAGAGGTTTTGTTTGAAAATTCAGTTTTAACTGGTATTAGTCATACTTATTGTGCGATAATTGCACCGAATTGATGGACTCGACCTGAAAATTTCAAGGTCAACTTATGTAACAGGGATGCTCAATAACTCTCTGGTTTATGTAAATAGGGTCTGTTATGACAGCGCACAATCACCATTCTACAATATCGTCGCCAAACGCGACTAATTTTGAAACGTCAGGTTTTAACGAAAATACACGTTTTTTTGAGCTTACTATTGATTTGTATGCCGACTCTTTGAGTTTGTTGGCTTTTGGTGGTGATGTTATTGGTAATCTGCCTCCTACAAAGCTCGTTGCCGTAAATGGTGAAGTAGACGACTTAAAAGGTTTCTTCTCCGCGATGTTTGTTTGGACTTTTTCACATATTAGAGAGCTTGACGCACCATCGCCAGTTGAGCCACAAGATTGGCTGCTATTAGATGCCAATGAGTTTTGAACGAATACTCTGCTCAAGTTTAATCACCGCGACCCCTGATAAAGACATTTAGCCAGTTGATAAACACCTTGGCTGACTTCAAGGCCAGTGATGCTACATTGAGCTGAACAACACGCCTTAGGCTAAGTGCTTTAGATAGTATTGCTAGTAATCGAGAGGGTCTACCCAAAGTTGCTGGTTGTCGTATATGGGCTGAGCGCTAAGTTGGTCATTTTCAATTTTAAATATCGTTTTATTTTTAAGATCTGAACGTCGTATATTATCAGCGTGGTAACGATTAAATAAGGCGGTAAACTCACCGTTATTATGTAGTTGCCAAAGGCCTTTCTCTATACGCTGGCGTAACCTTGGTTCACTGGGTGACACAAAGAGAAACACCGGTAAAGGTAGATGCAGCGCTTTGGTTTGTTCAATGATCATATTCGGGTATATAGATGCTCTTTCTTCATATTCATAATAAATCTCATTAATACCACGAATGAAATAATCAAAGCGTTGATGATTTAACATGCCAAATAAGCCTTCGTATGAACTGCTAGTCACCACTGTAAAGTCTTGCTTTTTCAGTACTTTGGTTGTTGTCCACTGAAGGCCTAACCCAGCTCTTAGCTGTTTCAGTTGCTCTAGTGAGTCTAGTTGTTCAAATCGGTGGGCGTTTTCATTATGAATAAGTAGGCGCCGATAACCGAGTAAGCCTTTTAAGATAGGGAAATAAATCGGCTCTATGCTTCTTTCCCATACCTGAGAGCTAGGGGCTGAATAGATATTGATAAGCTTACCCTCATGTAGCTCTTGCAAGGCTCTTTTGCGCCTTAACAGCACTGGGGAAAAAACAATTTCATACTCGCCATATTCTGCGCGAGTGGCTTCTAATGCGGCGGTAACCACTTGCAGCGGATAAGCATCTCGTTTGTCTAATTCAGAATGGGCTTGATTATATCTGACGATGTCTACAGCCATGGCGCTCAATGGCTGTAAGATTATGCAGAACAACAAGATATAGATATATCTACTCATTAAGCGTCTCATTAAAGTGGCTATTTAATATTCTCAGTGAGTTAAATCACAATAAGTATAGCTGACATTTTTGCTGTTTTTTTCTTCGGTTGATGAATCAATTGTCGTCACAGAGAAATGCTTGGTTGGGCGGTGTGCATCGTTGGCAGTGTTAAATGCGAGGGGGATAGCTTATAACTCGGTGCTTGGCGGCCAAAACCAAGCACCAAATTTGTCATGCTTATAGGTATCTTGTATGTAAATGTTGTTCAAAGTAGCGAGTATTTAAGGTTTCCCCAGTGGCACGACGGACCAGCTCATCGGTGTCATGAATACTGGCTTGTGACCAAACATTTTGACGTAGCCAACTAAATACTTGTGAATAGTCTCCTGCTGCCACGGCGGCCGGGGTCTCGGGGTGCGACTTTACTAGAGCTGCATGAAATTGCGCAGCATACATAGCGCCGAGTGAATAAGAAGGGAAGTAACCAATTAACCCAGCTGGCCAGTGCACATCTTGCATACAACCGTGTTGGTAATTCCCCTTGGTAGATAGCCCTAAATACTGCTGCATTTTTTGATCCCAAAGCTCGGGAATATCTGCCACGCAGATATCACGATTAATCAAATCTCGCTCTAATTCGTAACGTAGCATGATGTGAGCTGGGTAGGTCAGTTCATCGGCATCTACCCGGATATAACCTGGTTTTACAGTTAAGTAGTGCTGTTTTAGCTCATCTAACTGCATCGGCTGTTTTTGGCATAAATGGGTGTTAACCAGCGGAAGTAATTGTTCTACAAAGGCTTGGCTGCGCCCCAACTGCATTTCAAAGAACAAGCTTTGGCTTTCATGGATCCCCATAGAACGGGCTTGGCCAAGCGGTAAGTTGATATAATCTAGGGGTAAATTTTGCTCATAACGGGCGTGACCCGTTTCATGCACTATGCCCATCAGTGAACGCGTGAAATCTTCCTCTTCATAACGGGTAGTAATGCGAACATCACTGGGTACGCCACCACAGAACGGATGTGCACTGACATCTAAACGACCGTGGTTAAAATCAAATTGCAGTTTTTCCATTATCGCCATACCAAGCTGCTTTTGCTGCTCGGTAGGGAAAGGCCCGTTAAGCTGTAAAGTAGGCCAAGAAGCCTGCTTATCAACTACTTTTTGTATCAGTTGAGGGAGCCAAGCTTGCAGTTCGCCAAAGACCTTATCTAGGCGATGCATTTGCATGCCAGGTTCATACAAATCGAGCATAGCATCGTAGGGTTTAAGGCCGGTTTTATCTGCTCTAATCTGCGCTTCTTCAATGGCGAGTTGCATCACCGCTTGCAGGTTCACTTGAAAAGACTTCCAATCGTTCGCGCCACGTTGATCACGCCATGCATGTTCACAATGGGCTGTGGCCAATGATTTAGCCTTGACCAAGTCTGCAGGTAAAGCGGTATCGTTGTACCAGCTTCGCTCCATCTCGCGTAATGAGGCTTGCTGTAAGGGAGTTAAGTCTTCTAACTTAGCGGCGCTCAACCAATCTTGCATTTCTGGGCGAGTGGATTTTTCATGCATCAATACCGCTAACTCAGCTAAGGCATCAGCGCGAGCCTGATTCCCCCCGTTGGGCATCATGGTGGCTTGATCCCAGCCACATATCGAATTTAAGTGAGATAACTTAGACAGGTGCTGAAAGTGGTCGCTAAGTTGTTGGTAAGCGCTTTGCTTAGTCATGCTAGATCCTTGTTCGAATACTTAATCGAAAATTCTTATTGGGCGAGGCGTCTTGCATGACGCTCGCGATTATCAAGCTTTTGCTGTTCGCTTTTCTTAAGCAGCACGTAAATCGCACCGGTTCCGCCGTGCATTGCTTGCGCGCTATGAATAGCTAATACCGCATCAATTTGCGGTAGCCACTGGCTTACATAGCTTTTGAGTAAAGCGGGTGGTTGGCTGTTGTGACCTTTACCGGTAATGATTAAGGCACTACGAATATTGAGTTGCTGACACTGCTGAATAAAGCTAACTATTTCGTTGCGCGCTTGTTCTAAACGAAATTTATGCAGATCTAGTTTGGCTTGGATTTCGTATTTTCCCAGCCTGAGTTTTTTATGCACTCCGTACTGCAAACCAGATTTTTTAAAATCAACCACATCATCTGGGTGCAATAAGACCACATTCTCCAGTGACAAATAGTCTTGGCTTGTGGCTGCAGCTTGCTGAGCCGCCTGCTGACGAGCCTGTTTCGCCGCTTCGTTTAAGCTGCTCGCGCTAGTGCTTACCGCATCTTGCTTTAAAGGTTTAATTCCAGCGACTTCTTGCTGAAACAGATCAAATTCATTAGACATAAAGAAACTCCTAAACAACGAAGTTCCTTCTTTATAGATGAGTGCAGCCAGCGGTGCAACCGCTGCGTTTGCTTATTTTTGTGGGGGCTCGCTTTGACGAATTTTTTTCAAGAAGTAATACGTATAAAAACCCATCAAGCCAATCGTAATTGCAATCACTGTAATAGACATTAAACCAATGCTGTTGCCAAATAATAAGTCGAGCCATAGATCCATAGCTAATACTCCATATCGCGGGGTAGAATTAGCATAATTTACTCAATAAATAATCAAATTGATGTTGGTCAATTTGTCATCGGATCAACTTCACGTATTAAATAACCTTGTTGCGTTAAGGAGCTTAGCAGGCCTTGTTCACCGTAAAGGTGCATGGCTCCTACCACCACAAAACTGGTGGCTTCAAATTGGGTAAGTTGCTTCATCCAAGCGCGGTTGCGCGCAAATAAAATCTTATCTAACACCATGTCGGCATCATGCTGAAACATGGGGTCATCGCTGAGTAAGGCAAATAGCTGTTGGTTATCGCCATTGTTCCAATGGTTGACGAGTTGTTTAAATAGGGCTGGCACTTGCTCAAAATCGTCCAGTGTTTGCTCCAATAAAGGCACTTGTATTGAAGCTAGACTGCTCAGAGCGTCTATTTGTTGTTGAAAACTTTCTAGCTCTACTATCGGCGTTTTGCTTGCTTCAGCCCGTTCTATAAAATGTAAGTCTAAGCCAAGTTGAGGTTCAAAATCTAAGCTTTGCATTTGCAGCTGGCTAAGAATTATCGCCACGTACCAGGCCTGCATATTGTCAAACATGGCCGCCGATATACCCAATTGTTGGCTGCGCTTAGCTAATAACTGTTGATATTTAGGGCTTAAGTCTTGGCTAAGGAATCGCTGTTCAGGCTGTTGGCTATGGGCCTTTAATGCTTGCTGATCTTGTAGACTAATATTGGTGACATCGGTTTCGATAATCAGTCGTTGGCTTTGCTTAAAGGCATCGATAAAAGTGGCCGGAAGAGGATAGAAATCTTCAGTGCCTAGATGAATTGAGCCAAATAAATACAGCTTTTTTTGACCTTGCTCAGCGAGCCACAAAGAAGGTTCTGCTTGTAAGTTACTGCTAGATAGAATTAATAAAAGTGAGCTTAAACGGCTGATCCAAGGTTTCATAGCTGATCCGCTAAGGTAAAAGTACGCTTACTTTAGCACGTCATTTACTTCTATCCATCGCTGCATTGGGTTTTATCGTTAAGGATGTCACTACTACGCCAGTGTGCCGGTAAACGATAAGAAGCGTTTTGACCGTATGTTAGCCGCCGATATCGGGTTTAGCTTTTTCTTAAAATTATATCGAGTAAAGCCACTGGCAAAATACGTCGTAAGATGGCAAATAAGTGGGTAGGGAAGGTGACATAATAGCGGGCCTTTGGCTTAGGCGCTTCAAGGGCATGAATAAGCGCCTTAAAAACAGCGCTGGGTGGTAAGGTAAATTGGCTGCTAGGTCCTTCTTGCTCAAGACGGTCTATGGTCAGTTGGTAGGCAAGTTGATGACGCGTATTATCACTATCAATATGCTGTTCAAAGGCCGCTTTGGCGTTTTTCCTAAACAAACTAGTAATAGGCCCTGGTTCAATTAAACAGACTTTAACAGGGGTATCAGCCAGCTCTAACCGCAAGGTGTCGGTATAGCCCTCTATGGCAAACTTGCTGGCGTTATATGCTCCACGATATTTCATGGCGACCAAACCCAATACAGAGCTGTTTTGAATGATGCGTCCAGTTTGTTGTTCTAACATATGGGCAATGGCTAAGCGGCTGAGATGGTGCCAGCCAAAAAAATTGCTTTCAAATTGTTGGCGTAAGGCATCTGTTGGTAGATCTTCAAGCGCGCCTGGTTGGCCATAGGCGCCATTGTTGAACAGCTGGTCTATTTTTCCCCCTGTTAGCTGTAAGGCTTGATTCCAACCTGATTCGATAGACGATGGCTGGGCTAAATCGATCTGTACACAGCTTAAGCCCAAGCGCTTCAAGCGCTCTACGTCGGCAGCCTTTCTGCAGGACGCAATTACTTGGTAACCGCGAGCGTGCAGTTGCTGAGCGCAGTATAAACCGATACCACTGCTACAGCCGGTAATCAGGATCGTTGAGCGGGTTTGTTTCAAGCGCTCGCCTGTTTTTTCTCAAAAGCCTTATCAACCAATTGGTATTCAATTTGTTCAGAGACAACTTGATAGTCTTGAATAAACTGGCAGCCTAAAGCAAATTCATCCCGTTCATTAGGGGTGTTTTTAATCTGACAAGTTAACAGTACCGGTTCTTCACGTTTAGGAAAACGGGTTTGTAGCTGAAGATTTTTATCTTTAAGCACATTGATATTAAATTTGTGCGCTGCCGTTGGGACAAATTTGCAACCGCGCTCAGAAATATCCTTTAGAACACCCCGAATGACATGTTTAGAATCCAAGTGTAAGGTAGCCGGTTGATAGCATTCATAACGGTCAAACTTACGCAGCGGCATGCTCATTACATTGAGGGGGTATTGTAAAATCATCCATCGAGCGGGCTCGTTAATCAGTGTCACAATTTCAGAACGGAAAGCAATCAATTTGCCGTCCCAATGAAAGCGAGCATTCACTTCACAGCCTTCGCTGATAATGTTTATTCCCGAGCTTTGATCACCACCATTAAGACGGCAAATAATGTAGCTCTTTTTGTCTACGCCTATCCAGTAACCCTTGAAATCGGCAGCCTTTTTAAAGCGGGTGGTAATGCTTAAGTTTATACCGCAATTAGGCGGTACTTTGTGAAACTGTACTTGATCCATAGACGTAAAACATCAAATCCATTGGTGCGGTAGCAAAGGGGAGATCACCCAAACGGTGATCTAGTGCGGTGATTCTAGCGGAAAATAAATGAAAAAAACATATTAGAAGGCAGTTTAAAGGGCTTCAGCGGGCTGTATAGCCCCGACTAAAGCAGAGTTAGGTTGATAAAACAAAGCATTACATTTTTATCAACCTCAAGCATTCCACATTAAACTTTCCAAAATGGCTTACTCGCTTCGTGCAGCGCATCATTGCGATTAATGCCAATGTCTTTAAGCAAATAGTCAGGGAGTGACGCGAGATGCTTGCGGGTTTTTCTACGTAGCAGCATGGCGTTTAAGCTTTTGATATAGCGACTTAGGTTTAGCCTGATTAAACTTAAGTGAACAGACGTGAGCTTGGTGTTGTAGTGGTTTAGCGTTCTCATAACTTAACTCCTTTTATCGGTTGACGGTTAAAATTTACGCGATTTTAGGCTAAGCTGACAAACGACTAAAATTGACTTACGGTTAAGGAATACTTAAGTGAAGGATCGTTTGCCTCCGCTACAAGGCTTATATTATTTTTATTTAGCCGCGGAAATGGGCAGCTTTAAAGCGGCTGCCGCTAAACTGTATGTTACTGCTGCCGCGATGAGTCAACAGATCCGCCAGCTCGAGGACCGTTTAGATGTGCGCTTATTTGAACGGCAACATCGCAAGGTCGTGCTCACGGCCGAAGGTATCACCTTGTACCACTATGCAAAACAAGCCTTCCTTAGCTTGCAGGACGGGGTAAGACAAATAAGCCAAGACCCTGACCCAAGCCGCTTATCGTTGTCGGTGCTGCCATCATTTGCTCAACATTGGCTGGTGCCGCGCTTAGGTGATTTTAGCCAACAGTTTCCCGATTTATCGGTAATGTTGATGCCAAAAAACGCATTGATTGATTTTAGCCAAGACAAAGTTGACTTATGTGTACGTTATGGCCTGGGCGATTATCAAGGTTTGCGCTCTGTTAAGCTGATGGATGATCATCTATATCCGGTGTGTCATCCCCTTTATCTACAGCAGCATCCGGTTGAATCGCTAAACGACTTGCGTAAACATACCGTGATTGATGATGCGAGACCTGATATGAATTGGCAGTACTGGCTAGAGCTCGCTGGGTTTGATTCTAGTGTGGCTAAGGCCAACTTACTTTATCAAGGTGCTCATGTGGTGATTGAGGGCGCGCTGGCAGTGCAAGGCATCGCTTTAGTACGGCACAGCTTAGCGTGGAAGTATATACAGCAAGGCATGTTGGTGAAGTTGGGTGATGTAGAGGTGAGGCCGCGATATGGCTATTACTTGGTCGCGCCAGAGCCCTATTTCAAACGGGACAAAATTCAGCAGTTTAGTACTTGGATCCATCAGCAAGCAGAACAATTTTGGCAGCAAAGCCAAGAGCAGCAAGATAGTAGTCGCATTGTTGTGGCAGAGTAGGCCAAGTGCATACTTGGCCATACATGCGAGTTGCTATAAGCGGACGAACGTCGCTAGGTTCAAAAAGCTTTAGCGGTTTGATTGGCTGGAATAGCCGGTTCTACAGGGCCTTTGATATCGATGCGGGTGGCTTCTAAGGTTGCCCAGCTTTTGCCATTACGAATGATTTCGGCTTTGACTAAGTGGTAATCAAGCTCAGGGGCAAGCCATAACCAAGTACTCCGCCCTTCACGTTTCTTTTGCTCCACTTTTAAGGCGTAAAAACTCCCTAAGATAGTGTCTACCGTTTCTTCACCTACCACGGTAAAGCGGTAGTTATCCACTTCATCAATCACATTGTAATGGTAATCCATATCGGTAGAACCATTTTTTAAGTCGTTTTGTAATTGAATAGAGAATCCGGCGGCATCCATTAATTGATGTACGTCTTCAGGAGCCTCAAAATGATGGCGTTTACCATCTATCTCAACAATTAAGCCGCCTTTTCGGTCAGGGTGCCCAGTGGCGTGAGTCGTAGAGAATAAGCTACTCTGTTTAAGCACAAAACCTTTGGTTTGCACATCCCCCTCGTGGTAGGTGAAACGAGAGGTATCATCGTACTTTAACCCCCCAGCGAGGGCGGTGCCGATGCTCTTAATTTGAAAGGTATCATTGCCTAAATCGATTAACTGACGATAACCTTTAGCAATCGGTATTCCCTTAAAGTCTGCACGATACTCTGCCTCAAAGGGTAACACCTCCGCCAAACTGGTACCGCTAAACAACAAAGCCGAAAGCGCAATAGCTTTTGTATACCGCATAACATTTACCCTCAACACATCTTCAACTAATTATAGCCGCCATAGTATGACAAAGCTTAGCGCTAAATTGAAAATAAAAAAAAGGCCCCGTAAACGGAGCCTTATGTTTTAGCGCTTAGCTAGCGATTAAGCTTTAGCTTTAGTCGCTTTTTTAGCAGGTGCTTTTTTAGCTTCAGCTGCTTCACGTTCTTCGGCTTCAACATACGGGCGACCGTAGTATGAATCGATAAGAACTTGCTTCAACTCGCTGATTAATGGGTAACGTGGGTTTGCGCCAGTACATTGGTCATCAAACGCGTCAACCGCTAATTCATCAACTTTAGCTAAGAACTCAGCTTCTGGTACACCAGCCGCTTGAATTGATAGTGGAATATCAATTTCAACTTTAAGTTCGTCTAACCAAGTTAGCAATGCGTTTAGCTTGTCTTCAGTGTTACCTTCACGGAAACCTAAGTGCTCAGCAACTTCAGCGTAACGAGCACGTGCTTTCGGACGGTCGTACTGAGAAAACGCAGTTTGTTTAGTTGGTGTATTCGTTGCGTTGTAACGAATTACGTTAGTTAGCAATAATGCGTTAGCTAAACCGTGTGGTACGTGGAACTCTGCACCCAATTTATGCGCCATAGAGTGACACACACCTAGGAAAGAGTTAGCAAACGCGATACCAGCGATAGTGGCAGCATTGTGAACTTTCTCACGAGCAACTGGGTCAGCTTTACCATTTTTGTAAGAGCTTGGTAGGTATTCTTTAAGCATTTTAAGCGCTTGAAGAGCCTGACCGTCTGAGTATTCGTTAGCGAGTACAGAAACATAAGCTTCCATAGCGTGAGTAACCGCATCGTAACCACCAAAGGCACATAGTGACTTAGGCATATCCATTACTAGGTTAGCGTCAACAACCGCCATGTTAGGTGTTAGTTCGTAATCAGCTAATGGGTATTTTTGGCCAGTAGCATCGTCAGTTACAACAGCGAACGGTGTCACTTCAGAACCCGTACCAGAAGTAGTAGTAATACATACTAACTCAGCTTTAGAACCCATTTTAGGGAACTTGTAAATACGTTTACGGATGTCCATAAAGCGCATTGACAGGTCTTCGAAATCAGTTTCTGGGTGCTCGTACATTACCCACATGATTTTCGCAGCGTCCATAGGTGAACCACCACCAACCGCTAGGATAACGTCAGGCTGGTAGCTGTGACATGCATCAGCACCTTTCTTAACGATAGTTAGCGTAGGATCAGCTTCTACTTCGTGGAAAATCTCAACTTCCATGCCTTTATCTTTAAGGATAGCGCGTAGGTCGTCAATGTAACCATTGTTGAATAAGAAACGGTCAGTCACGATAAGTGCGCGTTTCTTGCCATCTAGGTCATCCATAGCGATTGGTAATGAACCACGACGGAAGTAAATTGATTTAGGAAGTTTGTGCCACAACATATTCTCAGCTCGCTTAGCAACAATTTTCTTGTTGATTAAGTGTTTTGGCCCCACGTTTTCAGAAATCGCGTTACCACCCCATGAACCACAACCTAGCGTTAATGAAGGTGCTAGTTCGAAGTTGTAAAGGTCACCAATACCACCGTGTGAAGAAGGCGTATTAATAAGAATACGTGCAGTCTTCATTTTGTCACCGAAGTAAGCAATACGATCTGCATTTGCGTCTTGGTCAGTGTAAAGCACTGAAGTATGACCAACACCGCCGATGTCTAACACGATACCTGCTTGGCGAACTGCGTCTTCAAAGTCTTTCGCTTTGAACACACCTAGCGTAGGAGATAGTTTCTCATGAGCGAACTCATCATCGTAAGATGCTTCTAGGCCTTCACCGATAAGGATCTTAGTTGATTTAGGTACAGTAACACCCGCTAGCTCAGCAATTTTGTATGCTGGTTGACCAACGATTTTAGCGTTAAGTGCGCCATTGATAAGCAATACTTTACGTACTTTATCAGCGTCAGACTTGCTTAGTACCGCTGCGCCGTATTTAGCGAAACGCGCCATTACTTCGTCGTATTTTGACTCAACGATAATTGCAGCTTGCTCAGAAGCACAAATTACGCCGTTATCAAAAGTCTTAGACATTAAGATAGAAGAAACTGCACGTTTAACGTCAGCTGTTTCGTCAATCACTACAGGCGTGTTACCAGCACCAACACCAATCGCAGGCTTACCTGATGAGTAAGCAGCTTTAACCATGCCTGGACCACCAGTTGCAAGGATAAGAGAAATGTCTTCGTGCTTCATTAATGCATTAGACAATTCAACAGAAGGAGTATCAATCCAACCAATGATGTCTTTAGGCGCGCCAGCTTTAATCGCTGCGTCTAGTACTAGCTTCGCGGCGAAGTTAGTAGAGTTTTTAGCGCGTGGGTGTGGCGAGAAAATACAACCGTTACGCGTTTTCAAGCTGATTAACGCTTTGAAAATTGCAGTAGAAGTTGGGTTAGTGGTTGGTACGATTGCACAAACGATACCAACTGGCTCAGCGATAGTAATAGTACCGCCTTCGTCGTTGCGGTCAATAACACCACAAGTTAGTTCGTCTTTATATTTGTTGTAAATGAACTCAGAAGCGAAGTGGTTTTTAATCACTTTGTCTTCCATGATACCCATGCCTGACTCTTCAGCGGCCATGCGGGCTAGTTCAATACGTGCTGTAGAAGCTGCGAGTGACGCTGCGCGGAAAATTTTATCCACTTGTGCTTGGTCGAATGTTGCGAATTCAGCTTGCGCTGCCTTCACTCGAGCAACCATTGCGTTTAACTCATCTATATTACCTACAGGCATCCTGTTCTCCTCATTTAAACTAAAACTAATTAGTAAACCGTTACTGACTATCAAAAACTGAATCTTGAAGACTATTAATAGCCGCTTTAGTGGTTTAGTAATTAACTTTCACTAGCGATTATAATAGCCCTTTAGTGGTACCACTTGATCCAGATCATGTGTTGCTAAGTTACAAATGTAAAAAAATCACTAAATAATTACAGTAATATTTAGTGATTAATGCAAAATTTAACCAAATGATGTAAATTTTTTACCAATGCGTATTTGTATTACAAGAAAAGGCATATTTTATATTTAGTCTATCATTTAATGATAAATGCTAATGGTTGTTAGAGGTTAGCTTAACTTAGTGAAATAACAAAAAAAACTGTTAATTGCTTGAGCATAATCGGTTATTTGACCCGATGTTTTGCAACTTTATATTTGTTGTTTTTTCAATTCGGGTGTAGCATCTGGCGTTGATGTGTATTTTATTAGAATATTGTACTGATTTAATATTCATGTAAAGTGAATGGAAATTTCACAAGCGGGCTAAGCATTGGTTCGATGTGTCAATATGGAGATGAAAATGAAAACTGCTCAAACCCTCATTAGTAGCGTAGTTAGCGCTGTAATTTTAGGTTCTTTTGCTACAGCTACCCTTGCTGCTGATGTTCCGGCGGGTACTAAACTTGCGCCAGTTCAAGAATTGGTTCGCGGTAACGGCACAGAGCCTGCCTCTCTGGACCCTCACAAAACTGAAGGTGTACCAGAATCTAACGTGATTCGTGAGTTATTAGAAGGCCTAGTAAACCAAGATGGCGATGGCAATCTAGTTCCAGGCATAGCAGAATCATGGGAAACTGAAGACAACAAAACTTTCGTTTTTCACCTACGTAAAGATGCGCGTTGGTCAAACGGCGATAAATTGACCGCTCACGATTTTGAATATAGTTTCAAACGTGCCGTTGACCCAAAAACGGCAGCGCCTTACTCGTGGTATCTAGAAATGACGACCATGGTAAACGCAGCAGACATCATCGATGGTAAAAAAGATGCCTCTGAGTTAGCGGTTACAGCTTTAGATGACTACACCCTAGAAATTAAACTTGAGCAAGCGTTGCCATACTTTGTAGCAATGACCTCTCACACGACCTTGAAGCCAGTTCACCGCGCAACGGTAGAAAAATTTGGCGACAAATGGACACTACCCGCTAACTTCGTGGGTAACGGTGCTTATAAAGTGGCCGAGTGGGTAGTGAACGAAAAGATCGTAATGACGCGTAACGAAAACTACTGGGATAACGAGAATACCGTTATCAATAAAGTCACCTACTTACCGATTGAAAACCAAGTTACCGATATGAACCGCTTCTTAGCCGGTGAAATCGACATGACTTATGAAATGGCTAACGAGCACTTTAAGCGTATGCAAAAAGAGCAGCCAGACTCGTTGAAAGTAACCCCTTACTTATGTTCTTACTACTACGGCTTTAATAACAAGAAAGCACCATTTGATGATGTGCGTGTGCGTAAAGCCCTTTCTTATGCCATCGATCGCGATGCGGTAGCTAAGTTTATCGTAGGTAAAGGTGAACTACCGGCTTATAACTTCGCGCATCAAAAAGTAGCTGGCCTACAAGTTGATACGCCAGATTACGCTACTTGGACACAAAAAGAGCGTAATGCTAAAGCGGTAGAGCTGTTAGCTGAACTGGGTTATGGCAAAGACAAACCTCTTGAGTTTACCTTGCTGTACAACACCAGTGAAAACCATAAGAAAATCGCTATTGCGGTTTCTTCAATGTGGAAGAAAACGCTGGGTGTTAAAGTTAACCTAGAAAACCAAGAGTGGAAAACCTTCCTCGATAACCGTCGCAACGGCAACTACGACGTAACACGTGCTGGCTGGTGTGGTGATTACAACGAAGCGTCAACCTTCTTGTCACTGATGCAAAGCAATAACGGTAATAACGACCAATTCTACAATAGCCCTGCTTATGATGGCTTTATGAATGGTGCTATGGCGGCGGTTGATGATGCAGTTCGTGGTGACAACTACCGTCAAGCTGAAGCGCAGCTTGCACAAGATATGCCTTTGGCACCTATCTATCACTATGTAAATGCGCGTTTGGTTAAGCCTACCGTTGGTGGCTACCCAATGAACAACGCTGAAGACAAAATTTACACCAAAGACCTATACATCATTGCTAACTAATTGATGTTTGTTAAATAAGGCACCTTTTAATCGAGGTGCCTTATTTTGTTGTTACTAAGCTTACTTAAGTAACGGCAACCAAGAGAAGCTGGAAAATAGTATGATTAAGTTCATCTTAAAACGAATGCTAGAAGCAATTCCAACCTTGTTGGTATTGATTACTATCACCTTTTTTATGATGCGTTTTGCCCCAGGAAGTCCTTTCTCAGGTGAACGCTCACTACCGCCTGAAGTGCTGGCCAATATTGAAGCTAAATACGGTTTAGATAAGCCGGTATTAGAACAGTATTTCACTTACTTAGGCAATTTGGCGCAAGGCGATCTAGGCCCGTCATTTAAATATAAAGACTACACCGTGAATGAACTGGTCGCTCAGGCTTTGCCGGTGTCAGCTAAAATTGGCTCAATCGCCTTTATCTTCACGGTATTAATGGGGGTATCGGTAGGTACCTTAGCGGCCCTAAAACAAAATACATGGATGGACTTTACCATTATGTCCACGGCAATGGCCGGGGTGGTGATGCCTTCCTTTGTATTAGCCCCCACGCTGGTGTATATCTTCGCCATTAAGTTGCAATGGCTGCCCGCCGGTGGTTGGAATGGAGGCCAGTGGCAATACATCATTTTGCCGATGCTAGGTATGTCACTACTTTATGTCGCGTCTTTTGCGCGAATTATGCGCGGCAGCATGATTGAAGTATTAAGTTCTAATTTTATTCGAACGGCCAAAGCCAAAGGGTTGCCTTATGGCTACATTGTTACTCGCCACGCGCTGCGCCCTGCGCTGTTGCCTGTTGTGTCTTATATGGGGCCGGCATTTGTGGGCATTATTACTGGTTCGGTAGTGATTGAAACCATTTTTGGTTTACCGGGCTTTGGTAAGTTGTTTGTGAATGGCGCACTTAACCGAGATTATTCATTAGTGTTGGGCTTAACCATTCTTATTGGTTCATTCACCATCATTTTCAACGCGATTGTAGACATACTTTATGCCTTCATCGACCCGAAAATTCGCTACTAGGAGGCTGCCATGTTAAATAATCAACAGAACAGCGAAGCGCTTAGCGAGTTTGCTGATAAGTTAGAAATTGAAGGCCGCAGCTTGTGGCAAGATGCTCGCATGCGTTTTATGCGTAACCGTGCTGCCATGGTGAGCTTAGGCATACTGGTCTTCATTACCTTATTGGTTGTGTTTGGCTCTTACCTAAGTGAATTTGCCTATGACGATACCGATTGGGGCGCCATGCACCAAGGGCCGTCTATTGAAACTGGCCACTACTTTGGTACTGATTCACTGGGCCGTGATATGTTTGTACGTACCTTATTAGGGGGGCAAATATCATTGCTAGTTGGTGTGATGGGGGCATTTGTAGCCGTACTTATTGGTACGCTATATGGTGCAACGTCAGGCTTTTTGGGTGGAACCGTTGACCGCGTAATGATGCGCTTGCTGGAAATCCTTTACGGCATTCCTTTCATGTTTTTCGTGATTTTGTTAGTGACCTTTTTTGGGCGCAATATCTTCTTAGTGTTTGTGGCCATTGGTGCGGTGTCTTGGTTAGACATGGCTCGTATTGTACGCGGTCAAACACTTAGCCTGAAGAACAAAGAGTTTATTGAAGCTGCCGAAGTGTGCGGTGTGTCAAAATGGAAAATCATCACTCGCCACATTGTCCCTAATGTATTGGGCATTGTTGCGGTTTACGCCACTTTATTAGTGCCACAAATGATTCTTACCGAATCGTTTTTAAGCTTTTTGGGCTTAGGGGTGCAAGAGCCAATGACATCTTGGGGCGCATTGCTGCAAGACGGTTCTCAAACCATGGAAATTGCTATTTGGCAGTTACTATACCCAGCAGCATTTATGGTGGTAACACTATTTAGTTTTAACTATGTAGGCGACGGTTTACGTGATGCCTTAGATCCGAAAGATCGGTAGGGCAAGGGTACAACAATGAGTTTATTAGACGTTAAAGACCTTCGGGTAGAGTTTTCTACTCCTGAAGGCAGTGTAACTGCAGTGAATGATTTAACCTTTTCACTGAACGCAGGCCAAACCTTAGGCATTGTAGGCGAGTCAGGTTCGGGTAAAAGCCAAACCGCTTTTGCTTTAATGGGGCTGCTGGCAAAAAACGGTACCATTACTGGCGAAGCCTTGTTTAACGGTCAGCAAGTGCTTAACTTGCCAGAAAAAGCGCTAAATACGATTCGTGCTGAGAAAATCTCGATGATTTTCCAAGATCCAATGACTTCGCTTAATCCCTATATGAAAGTGGGTGAGCAGCTCAAAGAAGTATTGCGTTTGCATAAAGGCATGACTAACCGTGAAGCCCATGTTGAAGCGGTACGCATGCTAGATGCGGTAAAAATGCCCGAAGCCGAAAAGCGTATGGCTATGTACCCGCATGAGTTTTCTGGTGGTATGCGCCAACGGGTAATGATTGCTATGGCCTTATTATGCCGCCCGCAATTGCTCATCGCCGACGAACCAACAACGGCATTAGACGTTACAGTACAAGCACAAATCATGACCTTATTAAACGAGCTAAAAAGCGAATTTAATACCGCCATTATTATGATTACCCATGACTTAGGTGTTGTCGCGGGTATTTGTGACAAGGTGTTAGTTATGTACGCAGGCCGTACCATGGAATATGGCACCGCGCGCGATGTATTTTATAAGCCAAGCCATCCTTATACCGAAGGTTTGTTAAAAGCGATCCCTCGCTTAGATACGGAAGGCGCAATATTGCCCACCATTCCGGGCAACCCGCCTAACTTGTTAAAATTGCCACAGGGCTGTCCGTTCCAAGAACGTTGCCACAGAGTGAGTGATATTTGTCGCCAACAAAGCCCGGCGCTTAGCACCTTTGGTAGTGATCGCCAACGCGCCTGTCATGACGACTTCCATTTACCGGGAGGTCAATAATATGAATGACAAACCATTATTACTCGACGTGGTAGACCTAAAAGTTTACTTCAAAATTAAAAACGCCAAGTCTTTACCATGGACACCCGCCGCCACGCTAAAGGCGGTTGACGGTGTCTCGCTAAAGCTATACCAAGGAGAAACCTTGGGCGTAGTGGGTGAGTCTGGTTGTGGTAAATCTACCTTTGCTCGTGCAGTCATTGGCTTAGTGCCAGCTGAAGCCGGTAAAGTAGTATGGCTAGGCCAAGACCTAACCAAGCTGCCACACAAAGAGTTACGTGAGAAGCGCAAACAAATCCAGATGATCTTTCAAGATCCTTTGGCCTCACTTAACCCACGTATGACCATTGGCGATATTATTGCCGAGCCGCTAGAAACCTTTTACCCCAAGCTGAGTAAAGCCGAGGTAAAGCAGCAGGTAAAAGAAATGATGACCAAGGTAGGTTTACTGCCTAACGTTATCAACCGTTACCCGCACGAGTTCTCTGGTGGCCAGTGTCAGCGTATTGGTATTGCTCGCGCGTTAATACTTAAGCCAAAAATGATCATTTGTGATGAGCCAGTATCGGCTTTAGATGTATCTATTCAGGCACAAGTGGTTAACTTGCTTAAAGAGCTACAAGCAGAAATGGGGCTAAGCCTTATTTTTATTGCCCATGACTTATCGGTAGTTAAGCACATTTCTGATCGTGTATTGGTAATGTACTTAGGTAATTCGGTTGAGTTGGCGACCTCGAAGGCGTTATTCGAAAACCCGACTCACCCCTACACCAAAGCGCTGATGTCTGCTGTACCGGTGCCAGACCCCGATCTAGAACGCAATAAAACCATTCAGCTGCTAGAAGGTGATTTACCCTCGCCAATTAGCCCGCCGTCGGGCTGTGTATTTCGCACCCGCTGTCCAATGGCTACCGAGCAATGTGCCAATGTGAAACCGCAGCTAGAAGGTTCAGACGAGCACGCGGTAAGTTGTATACACACTTCGGTGTAAGAGTTTTTTGCCCACTAACAAGCCAGACAATCGTCTGGCTTTTTTTTCAAAAATGTAAATGTACGGCGCAGAGCTAAGCAGCACTGGCTTCTCTGCTCAAACACATTTTGTCCCATTGTTTGCTTGGCATGTAGTTTAATAACAGCTTAAACACCCGCCATCACCCTTAGCAAAGCTAATCGTTTTACTCAGTGCTTCTGCCATACATGCGGAAAACTGAACGTTTAGGGCTGCACACTTTTTCACTGTGATTATCTACAGACCCAACATTTCTCAAGCTACTTGTGTCAAAAAGGTCTACAAAATTTGAACACTGACTATTGATAAAATTAAAAGAAAACCTCAAAGTAGACAATAAGTTAAAGAGAGAGCATCGCCAGACTGGCGACTTTGCGCTAGGTCACACTTTCTATGATAGGAAGCGTGCTCATTGAATGGGATAGGAAGCACGTGCTTCCTACTTAGCGTTATATGGCTCAGGAGAGTCAATGAAAGTCACAGTGCTACTAATGATTTCGGTAATGACTTGCTCGTGTACAGAGTTAAAAAATGATCGTTGTTTGGATCAAGGTGGCAGTTTTAACTATGACAAGTGCGAGTGTGACTATGAGAAAAGCCATAAATTCAAGGAATATCACCAATGTTAAAGAAAGCTTGGGTGATTGTTGGGTGCACTCTTGGTTTTATTGCGGCATTTGTCGTCATGTATATTTCGTGGCAACACAACTCTCAGTGTGAAATCCACTGTGAGGGTGTAATCAACTGGAGTTACTGGTTGTTGCTCGGTGGAGTAAGTTTTGCTCAGGTGTTTTTGTTCGTTGCATGTGTCGTTTGGCTTGTGCGTATAGTCAGAGCCATATAACAATCACATCAAGTCGCCCCCTGAAAAGCGGGGGCTGGGACATCAAAACTACGCGGCGGTTAGTTTGGTGCTCCGCCCAAGTTTAACAAACCACCGCTAAATTTTGCTGCCTCTTACGCGGGCGTTACATGGACTAAGAATGTACATCATCATTTCAAAAGACTTTAGAGAGTTTGTCGCAGGTATCTTTGCGGTGGAGTCTCATGCGAATGACTTCCGACAGAAGATTTCTGAGGGGGAACTTTCGAAACTTAAATTTGAAGACGTCCCACTGAGTTACCCTCTTTATATCTCGGAGGACCACGAGGGGTTTTCATATCATTCAGAGGAAAGCGCAAAGGAGCTAATGGCAGACTTTACGCAAGAAATGCATAAACGTGACGAAGAATGGTGTTATACGAACTTATATCGCGTAAGTGAGGATTTCATGCCCAAAATGCCAGGGAAAAACTATATGGGTCTTATTCCGCACCATCATGTAGACAATAATACTCTGAAAAGCATCAAGGAAAATGGATTTAACTCGCTATGGGATCTATGAAACCAAAAACATGTAACAAGCGCAGGCTGTCGGAACACCTTTCCGCTGCGCTCCAAGTCATCCGCAGCTGCGGGCGTTAGAGCTCAATTAACCCTATGCAATACAAAAAGAAAATCGTGCTGCACTGCCCAAATGGCTACAAGCAAGAGCTGGATGGCATGGTGGAAGACTTCATAGCACGTGGTGTCTCCTTTGTCGGTGTTGTTGGTAAGGATTGTTCACTAGTCGAAGACATCATTGACGAATTGGTTGTTGGTGACGGTTCTGATGAACGTCGCTACATTCTTACATCGTGCCATGAGGGCGAGTCCGTCGAAGATGCAATTGAATTTGCCAATAGCCTTACATCAGAGTTCGAAGGCGAATCTTAGCTTGTTGAGCTCTAACAAACAAATTAATCAAGTACTCCTCGCGGGGACTGGTGCCACGACGCGGCGGAGCCGCTGGCCATTGCCCGTGCTTACGGCGTTAGCCCTCAGAAGGAAACCATGCACAATCTAAACATAGTAATCATTTCGATAGTCCTTACGCTTTTCCTTTCTTCTTGCAGCCAAGAGGAATTGAGTGAAAGGTTTATCCCAAAAGAAGAGTCCAGCTTTGCTGAAGATTACTTATCGAAATTACGAGGTAGAGACTTTACGTACGTCAAAAGCATCTTGAGTCCAGAACTAGAAGCTCAAGTTACCGATGAGCTACTAGAGGAAATAGCGGGATATTTCAGGCAAGGTGAACCATTGTCAGTAAAAATAATTGGTTCGCAGGTCAATGTGTTTAAGGGGCAATGGCAAGGTAACTTCACATTCGAATATAAGTTCGAGAGCGGTTGGAATCTCGCCAATACTGCACTGAAGAAAACTGATAGCGGTTATCAAGTTATAGGCCTAAACGTATACCAAACTGAAACATCTCAAAAAGAGCTCAACGCTTTTGGTTTGTCTTCAAAGTCAGGAATGCAGTATTTTGTGCTGTGTGCAGCTGTTTTAGTACCGCTCTTTATTTTATTCACTCTAATTGTATGTATGCGTACGCCTATTGAACGAAAAAAGTGGTTATGGGTTATCTTTATTCTACTAGGGTTTGGCGCAATAGAGGTTCATTGGACAAATGGCGCGTATGCTTTTCAATTAGTAAGTGTTCAGTTGTTCGGTGCATCTGCAATAGCTAGCGGCCTAGCAGCACCGTGGGTTTTGTCTGCTTCAGTCCCACTAGGAGCTATAGTGTTTTGGCTATGTCGAAAATCACTGTTCGAAAGGGCTAACAAGTCAAGTCAGCAGAACGCCAGCGATGCTTGAGGCGTTAAATGTCACAGGAATCCGAAAGTATGAAGGAATATGACGTTTGGGTTGATTCAGAGTCAGTGACACTATCTACAGTTGAAGGAATCAAGTGGTAACAGGATAAAGAACTGCTCGGTAGGGATGCAAAGTTATTACACAAGTTCACAGCGTGTACTCCCGAAGAGGCACATGCAATTTATCATTTGAGAATGGGTTTTGAGCCTTATAAGCCTATGGGCGAACCCGTTCTGTGTCCTAAGGGGGGCGAGTCATATTTTTATCCAAAAAGTTCCGGTGTTTGTCCAAATTGTGGCGTTAGGTCTCACTGTTACCAACAAGGATGTACATGTATAAATTTATAATAGTTTTAACAAGCTTTTTGCTAATCAGTTGCGCAAATACTCAAGACTCAAGTTTTAGGCCTCAAGCTATCGAGACAAAAGGAACTTATGTTCATAGTGTTACTTCCACGGAGTACCCTGAAATTCTGGCTGGCTTTAAACTTGTTTCTGTAACTCAATATAATAAAACTGGAACTGATATTGGTGTTGCTTACAATTACTTTTCAGATACAACACCTGTCGCACTAACTGTTTATAGCTACCCTGCACCAGACTTTATTTCAATTGGTTCACCAGATGACGTTGTCGAGGGTATGAGATTTCAACTGTTTATGAACAGGTTTAATGGCACAAAAAACTATATCCTAAAGAACAAAAGTAATGCTGAATTAACGTCTGAAGGTCCATTTGACTTGTCACAAGACAACTTACAGCCTCCAGGTATGGTTGCTGAGTTTAAATATTCTGAACGGTTTGCTGGCGAGTTTATGGATTTACGCTCTTCCTTGTATCTGTTTCAAGTTGGTGAGTCACTATATAAATATCGAATTACGTACCCTGAAACTGTAAATGTCGATTCACAAATAAGTGAGTTTATGAATCAACTTGAACTTAAATAAAGACCTAACAAATAAAAATAGGTGTCGCGCAGCCGGCACCTTATTCGGGTGTTGAACAAGCCCGATGCTCCCTTCTATAGTAAATAACGGTGTTGATGTTGGCGGGGCCAAGGCCTTGTTAGTTTTCGCAAGGCGGGTTTGGCTAAGACGGGGTGAATGGCGTTAAGCCCTTACCCGTCTGGCGTAGTGCTAAGTGGTTATTTTTTGTGTGTTTTCATCCTCATGTTAAGCCCTGTCATTATCCTTATACTGTTCGCCTTCCGGCTAGCTCGTTCGGCTAAGGCCTGTGCAGTGCATGGGTGTTGGCTACAAGGGCATAGCTGAGTAGCGATATTGTTATTGTTGTCGGCTTGGAGCGCGATAAGTTTTGCAGCAACATCAGCCCAATGTAAAAAGCCCAGCGTCATAAACCACACAAAGACGACTAGCCAAGCCTTTGTATTTTTTGATAAGTTTGTTGATAAACGAATATGGATGAGGATAGTGCCATGAAAATCTGGCTCATCTCTCTAATTATCAACACAATAAGCGACATCGGTAGTCTTTTTGTGAACGTCTAGTCCTATGAAAAACGTGCTAGATGTAGACATGTTTATCTCCTGTTCTGTTATGACTTTGCATCTAACAGTGTGGCTTTAGTGTGACTAACCCACGGTAAACGCAGGAGGTCGACACTTTCACCTGGGGATCATTATGTCTAACTGCATTATTACTGGATTAAGCATTGGAAAGTATCCTAATTGAAACTACACATGAGATTTCTGGAAAGACTGCTTTGATTGAACAGTCAGATAAAAGCACTTGGCTATATCTGTGTAGTAGTAAAGGAATAGAAAGAGATGCTTTTGTTTTCTCCTCAATTCAACCAAACGAAGTGCTTGATCGCACAGAAATCGAATCAGGTAAACCGCCAACCCTTATAAATAAGTTTGCGTCCCCTAATTCGGTCATACGTATTACTTCTAGCGATCAGTTTGAACTCAATTGGGCACCTAGTGGAGATTCAGTTGCTGTAATGTTCTTAGGAGAGGCAGTAGCGATGATTGTCGCAAATGAACCTAAGAGCTTTTCTAAAGCACTAGTTGGAACAAGTGGTTTTGGTCGTGAGTGGAATGAGGCAATATACAAAGAGTGCTTTGCCCACAGTTAACAAGTACGGGTTGCGGATTCGTGACCTCACCGTAACCTACCCAACCAATACCAGCCATAAGAGGCGACTTCTCTAAACCAAGTGTTTCTATATCCAGGATCCGTGACAATGAGCGGTGTACAGCCTGTTGGTAACACACTGGCTAGCTCAGATAAGAACTGATTATGACTACGTGGTGCATTGTAATCTTTGAACTCGAAGGTGCGTTCATACAAGGAAATGGAACGGCCTTTTATTGAGATAGATGCACGCAAGGTCATCATGCGTAATTGCTCACGCACATCCGCCCAATCTACCAGCACCACAGGCATGGGATTAGCGCCGCAAATCTGCCGAGCATGCCATTGGTATATCGCTAAACGCTCACGATTTAAATGATGATTACCGAGCAAACGGTCCATGCGTTTAATGCAGTGTTTAGGTGAGACCCTGCTGGTTATATTGCGCCCGAGTTCAGTGAGAGATAATTTGTCGCCATCCAAGAGTGATGTAGTGGCAACCATCAGAGAGTTAAGGCGTTTTTTGTGAATATTAGGGCACAGCTCAATAAGCATTTGGTGTAGAATTTGTATTTCGCGCATCCCGACTGTCTCCGTGCAGGTTTGATAGAATTTGTTTTTGGCGAAATTAATTAGATTAAACAACGGGGGGCGCGTCTACTTATATGAATCCCAAAGGGTTATGAGGGGATTCGCTAGAGCAAGGCGTTACATTTCGGTAGAGATATGAAGGATAAACTAGAATCATTGCCAAATAGCTTTATGGCGTTTAAAGAATACGCCATGGGGCTGTTGGGGAAGTACTCCTCTAAAGAAGAGGATGGTGCGTTGCTTATAGGTAATGATACTTCAGTTGCTCCGTTGTATTACAAGGCGATAATTTGGCTGCCAATAAGTAGGCATTCTATTGCAAGGTATGAGCAAATCAACGAAATTGAAATCCCTTCATCGATTAAGGAGCTCTTATCTATCGCTAATGGGTTCGAAGTTCTTGGCTTGAGAGTTTGTGGCTTGTCAAAATCTATGCTCGAAGCTCCGCCCACGATAGATAGAACCCCAAAGAATAGTTGTTTAGACCTATGTAATCATACTAAGCATGCTTCCATTGGTAAAAACGGCTATTTTTGTTTTGGCTCTGCGCATTGGAGTCAAAACGAAAACGTAAATTATTTCATAACACCTGAAGGTGAGTATGTCGCTATGCTTAAAAAGGGTAAAGAAGTCGGCCGCTGGCATAGCCTTGAATCATTTATTTCAGGTGCGGTATCTCAAGCTATTGAGTTTGATAAAAATCCCGAGGCCAATTTTGAAAAAACTTGGTGGAAAGTATGGTAAAAAATGTAACAAAAACCAGCACCGGAAAACCAAAAGCGTCGTTCGCTTCGCTCTCTATGCTTTCGTTTTCCGGTGTGGTTAGCGTTATGCATCAGGAGGTTTAATTGAGCACTCGAGAAATTGGTTTAGCAACAGTTAGCCAGAAAATTATTAATCTTGGTGGAGTTAATGTATCTGAGATAAAAGAAGGTAATAAACGCTTCATTAGCTTTACAGCTTTAAATGGTAAAAAATATCAAGTATCTACTAGGGCTAAAAATAAAGGAACATGGCAAACAACAATTAATTATGGTGAAGTTTGTCGTGAAAATGTAAATGAAACTAAATTTTGGGTATTTGTCGATATCTCGTTAAATGAACCAAAGTTTTATATAACTCCATTATGGTGGATTCAAAATGATATCCATAAAGTTCATTGTGAATTTTTAGAAAAACACAAAGGTCATCGTCCAAGTAATAATGATTCAACTCATCATTCAATATCCAAAAAACGTATTGAACAGTGGGAAGGGGCTTGGAATCTCTTAGGGTTAAATGCATAACAAACGACTATGGTGTCAATAAGTTAGATTAAACTATTTTCGCACCCCATAAGGCGTCATCTCGTAGCATTGCGTTTAGGATGGTTACCCTCTTTCTTACGCATGCAATGATGGCTACTTTTTTAGGTTTTCCTCCATCAGCCTATGGCATACGAAACAATGGTAAGGATTTTTATGGAGCTTAGGCAGCTGATGAACGGTTGGTGGGTGGAGTACAAATGCAGTTAAAATGGCATAACAAGACAAAGCATCAGACTCTGCAACTTGTCACACCTTTTGCACTCGCAAAAGCTACACCAAATGACTACGCTCGCTGTTTGCAGCGTTAAATTTCTAAGGCATATATGCGAGTATTTCGAACGATTTCTAAAAAGAAGCATGATGAGCTTGTGGGAATTTTTCCTGTTTTAGATACCGATGAATATGGAAAGTTAGAAGAATGGGATTTTGTTGCCGTTACAGTGTTTGATCATTGGTTACATCGAGATGACGCTATTCGTTATATTGATAACCGTACGTTAGATGAGCAAAAATACTTTGATTGTAAATGGGCAAAATTTAATGAATTACTCGCCTCAGAACTAAATCCATATTTAGTCAAATACAGATCTGCTGGCAGAGTCGTTTTTAAAGAACCTAAAAGTATCGAGCTGTTGACTAAGCGCCTTGACCTAACTAAGAATCAATCATTTATTACTCTCGCTTTTCCAGAGCAGAGAGCGGTTTATGAACAACATTATGACGATACTCATTTATTGTATTTTGAGTGCCATGATAACCTTAAACCATTACTGGAACTTATTGAAAAGTCAGGGCTTTATACCTTGTCCAGAATTTAACAAAGCAAATCAATTAGAGATATTACGGCTTGTCATTGTTTTTGCGAAACAAAAAGCCAGCAAAAACACGGCCAAACCTACGCGCTGTGGTAAGCCCTAGTGATCTAGCCACGTAACGTTTCTTACTAAACGGCTTTTCGCACGGCACCGGAGACAGTCCCTTATCATCAATAATTTTAGTCCACTTCAGTAGCGGCAATTCTGACTATTTGATACATCCTTTGATTCGAAACACCTTTGCATCAGTGACCACCCAATAGATTTATGTGTCTAAAATTTGTTAAGCCTTTAATCATCTACGCGAGTGTTTGCTGCGGCTCTCCTGCTTATTTAGCGGGTGATGAGCGTAGACTTACACATCACTAAACTGTCGATTTAGGTCAAGCTTTAAGATGTGTTTAGCCAGTTGCGAGTTGCTGGCATACAGCACACCACGATGATTCATAAAGCTATTACCCTGCTGATTTAGTGCTAGCGCTTGGCCAAAACTGTCACTCACCCATGCATGGCTCCCTAAGGCGATACAGGCGGTGGCGGCAAAGTCCCAAATACTGCCGCCCCCGTCGGCGCGTTTAGCCAGTTTTAGGTAAATGGCATCACTGCCTTCTAGTACCGAGCAAGCGTTTACTACTGCGCCAGCACTGCTGATGACTTGGAACTTGTCATACGCTAGCTGTGTGGCAAGTGCACTGAGTTGCGCTTTTAAGGAGTTAAAATAATCGAGGTTTACGCTGCTTCTATCACAGTAAAAAAGCAGCTGTGAAGGCTTGTAATCTGCTGGCGCTGTCATCAAGCCTTGCTGTGTAACATTTTGTTGCAGTTTACCGCTTTGGTGCTGTTTAAAGCTCTGATAATCTTGGAGTTCGGGGTTAAAATAAGCATGGTACAAAATACCGCTAAAGGGTAAATACACCACGCCTATCAGTGGCTGGCCCTGTTGGTTAACCAGGCCGATAGATACTGCATAGCCTTCGCTTCCTTCGATGAAGGGTAAAGTGCCATCTAATGGGTCAATCGCCCAAAAAGCTTGGCGAGTCAGCCTGGGGTGATTGTCTAGCCTAGTTTGTTGGGTGTTCTCTTCAGCCAATATTGCCAGTTGGTATTGCTCAACGGTGCTGTTTAACTGGGACAGAATAAGTTTTTCACAGTGAATATCTACTTCGGTAACCACTTGGGCGCTGAGGCTTAGGCTTGATGATTTATGGCTTACCTTGAGTTGCTCGCGCGGGTAGTGAGCAATGTAGTGACCAGCTTGTTGTGCTGCATTTATCGCAAGCGCGCTTAAGTGCTTAATGCTTGCTGTTGAGAACGGGCAGATAACGGGTAGGTTATTCATTGGCGTTGCTCTGCCAAGTAGTGTAACGCTAGCTGAGTTTGTTGCTCGCTGTAGTCATTTAGCTTCCAATGTCCTGGGCTCCAGCCTTTTAAAAAACGCTGAAAATCGGCCCAGGCTAAGGGGTAGCGAGCACGCCATTGTTGCTCGAGTACCGCAAAATCGAAGCCTGTTAGTGAGGCGCTGGTTTGGTAGTGCTTAATGGCCTGCTGTAGCTCTGCGAAATAGATATCCAGTATTTCATCCTGCTGGTCAAAGCACTGTTGCTGGCTTAGGCAACTGCCCATAAACAACGCCAGATCTTGCATGCCACAACCCTTACCCACATATTGAAAGTCAACAGCAGCAACGCGGGTGGCTGGCGCATTAAAGCAGAAATTTGCCAGTTTAGCATCACCATGAATAAGGCAATGGTAGTGGCTATTATGCAGGGCTTGGTCAATCGCTTTCGCGGCGTGTTTCAGTGGTTCATTTGCCATGGCGGTATGTTCATCAGGGCGAGTGGCGAGGTGCCAGTAACCACCTTGTGGCCAAAGATGTTGGCCATTACTTTGCAAAAAACGACCATGAAAATTAGCCAGCCAACCAATACATACCAAGGCCTGTTGATAACTGACGTGTTGTTTAACTTGAGTAAAGCCTTGGTTATGCAAATCTTCTAGCACTAACCATTGTGCTTCTGGGCTACTGTTTAGGTCTATCAGTGATGGAACAGGGCAGCGTTTATCGCAGTGTTTTGCATAGTGTTGATACCAAGCCGATTCAACCTGATAAGAATGCACTTTACGCTGATGAGATAAGGGCGTATTCCAGCCGCGTGGATGGTCAGCCTCGCGAGGGTAGCTAATACTTTTTACAATTAAGCTTGGGTGTATGGCCTGGTTAAAATGAATGCGTAACAACTCACCATAACCGCCCCATAGCGTTTGGATTAAATGGCAGTGTTCAAGCTGTGTTGCTTGGTTGAGTTGGCAAAGTTTGTGTTGTTGTTCTGTTGTTAAAGGCATGAAGTGTATTCGCAATAAATCCTGTAGTAATGTTACGCCAAGTTGATGTGATAAAACGTCATTCTTCTTATTATTTTTACCATTTCATTGCGGCGGTGTGTTCGTATAATATACAAGCTTGTATTTGTCGAACAATAATATTGACCAACTTATCAAATTTTGTTTTTATAATTCAATATCAATGAGTTTATGTGACCATTTCGGCATAGAATTTTCGGCAAATCTTTTATCATATGGCCGTACAAATTTTGCCTAGGAGGGCGATTGTAGCCATGCCCCAAGCAGATAGCTTTTCTAAACGATTAATGCTCGATTGGCAAAGAGCGCTTCACGGTGAAGCGAGTTTTAGCTTTTACCAATGTTCTGATGCTGAAAATTTAGCCCGGTGCGCTTCAGATTTTGCCAATCAGCACGCCGTTCCTCTCTATATGATCTCGCTTAACAACCTGAGTGCTTATTCACCTTATGGTGCGTTGTTTTCTCTATTAGCGAGTCGTTTTGCCGAGTCTGACTACTCCGCTGAAGACTTATCTCAACACGTCACAGATTATGTTCCTTTGCAGAAACACATATGCTCAATGCTGAAGGGCGACAGCTATCAGCGTAGCGAGATGTTGCTAGTTGATGACTTATATTTTGAGCAGCAATCTATAGAGAAGGCGGTCCTTGGCTTAGTACGCCTATTACTTAAAGATCCTTGTGTCGTGGTTCTTACTGGTTGGCACTTTGCGTCAGCATCGGCCATTAAGCTGTTTAAATCTTTAGTCACCAGTAAACTTAATATCCCGCTAATGGCAATGATATCGGTTGATACCCAATATGCTTTAGCGAACCGACAAGATGACGAGGCATGGGAAGCTTTTCTAGACTGGTTAGACGACACCACCTTGTTACATGCTGTGCCGCCGAGCCAAGCCCCGTTGATGGTTGATTGGCAATACCGAGATTGTGTAAAAAGCGCCGAGATTTTAGTGGCCGAAAACAAGGCGTTTATGGCTTGGCCTGAAGCCGAAGCCGCTGCACGTTTAACCTTAGAAAGTAGTGACTTAGATATTTCGGTAAAGGCAAGCTTGCAGCTATCGCTGTCTGAGGCTTTGTTATATCAGGGCGAACTCAACGCCGCGGTCTCTGAGCTGGAGTTATTGCAAGTGTTTCAAGAGTCCTTGAACACGACTTATAACAAAGTACATTTATTAAACTTACTCAGCGTTACTTTGGTGCAGCAACAAAGCTTTGAAGAAGCCATGCAATGCTCTGAAGCGGCCTTAGAGTTAGCCGGGCAGGCGTCTAATGGGCACCTATTGGCCCAATCTTTGTTTGTTAATTTTTACGCCCACGACAAATCATCAACGCCACTACAATTAGACGAGTTTGAGTATCTAGATAAAGAGTTACAACTCTATGAAATGAATTGCTCACGACTGTACGCCTTACGCAATTATTACACCTATTTACGTTTTTACGACCAGTTAGATTCTAGTGTGGCTTTGTCGTTCACCCAAGAAGCCGTGGCTTTGGCGCGTCGAATTGGCCATCGCCAAGGCATTGCAGCGAGCTATCACAGTAAAGGTATTATTTACTCCTACATTAGCCGTTACCACGGCACCTTTCGTTGCTTTGGTGTTAGCTCACGCATTCGTGAAGAATTAGGCGAAGCCAGTGAGCGGGTGAGAATGTACAACGGCACTGGCTATTTCAATACCTTGTTAGAAAAATACCCTGAAGCACAGCTGCAGTATTTAGCCGCCTATAATATTGCCCGCCATACCGGTGATTACTCTGAAATTGTGGTTACGCTATACAATTTTGCTTGGTTGTATTTTTGTACCCGTGATTATCAGCAAGCCTGTGATGTGCTTGAACAATTAGTGAGAATATGTCGAATTAGGCAAATGACTCACTTTCCATTTCGTAACTTGTACGATGTATTTAGTTTAAAGGGCTTTTGCCATTCTAAACTCGGTGAGCCAGCCCGTGCGCAGCAGTGTTTAGAGCGAATGCATGGCCTACCGTTTAAGCCCTCGGGCACTGGTGAGTTTTTAAAAGCCTTGTTACAAGGGACGTTGGATGCAGCAAATGGGCGCTTACAAGACGCGCAGCAAATTTTTGAACAAGCGCCAGCGTTATTGGGTGAAGTGGTAGATATGGACAGCCGCTTGTTGCCGCAATGCAATACCGAGCTATTAGAAGTTTATAGCCGTCAAGGTAAGTGGCAAGACTGTGAGCACCTATTAAATAACAGCTTAGCCATGTGTGAAGTATTGATTTTGCCGCGATTTACTGAAATTTTCAGTGGTATAAAGCAGACCATCGACCAGCGTAAAGCCTTTTACGCCAAAGATATCGGTAAGTATCAGTTAGCGCCTGTGCAACTAAATTTGCAGGATTTAGTGCGTAATGCCAAGCAAGATACTCAACTGCGGCAGGTGCAACAACGTTTGCGCGAGATGCAGCTAATTAGCCGTATGCAGTCTTTACCTGAGCGCTTTGAAAGCACCATGGACTTGGCTATAGAAAGCCTTAAATTGGTATGCGGTAACTTCACTGTGCAAGTTGGCATGATTCACCACCTCACCGCAGAAGGGTGGGAAGAGTGGGCCAATGTCGGCAAGGTTTTGGCTAATGAGCAAACCCAACAATATTTAACACACATTAAAGACAACCATACTATTTGGGTAAAAAACAATTTTTGCTCTAAAGGTGAAGATGGTAAGCGTGCTACCTATAACTCGGTGGCTTGTTTACCGATATTTGTTGATGAGCATTTATACGGTGCGTTAACGCTGTGTAATTTTAATAGTAATCGCTATTTTGACCGCCAAGATCAAGACACGCTTAGTTTAATTGGCCGCCAGTTAGGTAGCCAATTACAACAGCTTAAACACCGTGAAAACCTACTAAAAATGTCGACGACAGACTCGTTAACCGGCCTGTTTAATCGCCAAGCTTTGTTAGCGCGCTTAGACCAAGAATTAGGGCAGTTTGAACAAAAAAATGGCACTTATCATTGTTCACTGGCTTATATCGATTTGGATAACTTTAAAATTGTAAACGACCTACTCGGTCATGATGTCGGCGATAAGGTGTTGGTAGAGTTTGCTAATTTGTTGGTTCACACTATGCGCGCCGGTGATATTGTTGCGCGCTGGGGCGGCGATGAGTTTGTGGTGGTATTTCCAAGCGCTAATCATGCCCAGGCCAAGAACACTGCAGAGCGCTTATTAGTTAATTTACAAAACAAAAACTACTTTAAGGCTGAGTTAGCTACTTGGGCTGACAAGCCTGAATTGGTTGATAGCCTACCCAATTTAAGTTGTTCTATCGGTATTACTGATTGCGGTGGCGTGGCTTATGCGGACTTAAATGAAGACTGGTTACTGAAACAGGCCGACCGTGCCTTATACCGAGCAAAAGCGGAAGGGAAAGGCCGCGTTAGCGTGATGAGCTTAAGCCAAGAGTATGAACTAGATTAAACCATTAGTTAGATTGGAGTCTAAGCGTTAGCCTGTGGCTAGCGCTTTTTTATTGCAATGACTAGGCCTTTCACCCTAGAGTGGCATTTAGTGTTAAGCAATATCAAAGGATACTGTGAGTGAAGTTATTGGTTTTATTGTTAGTGGTTGTCAGCGCGGGCTTTATTGCCGCCTGCAGTTCGCCAGATAAAGTGTATCAAAATAACCATATTGCACCGATTGAAAAAAATCCTTTTAAGTTTTTCTATGTTCGCTTTTTTGGTGAGCAAGAATGGGCAGATCAAGCCGCTCAAGCTTATCAAGTGCCTCGCCAAGCCGTCGACACCCAATTAATTAACAATAATGATGACGTAGGCAAAGTGACGTGGTTAGGTCATTCTAGCTTCTTGGTACAGCTCAAAGGTGTCAACTTTTTAACTGACCCGGTGTTCAGTGAGCGGGTTTCTCCTTTTAGTTTTGCCGGGCCGAAGCGTTTAGTCCCTTTTACTTTTAAACCCGAAGATCTACCTACCATCGATTTTGTTGTTATTTCACATAACCACTACGACCACTTAGATAAAGCGGCCATTAAGCACCTAGGTAATTCCACCCATTATTTTGTACCTCAAGGCCTAGGGGCATGGTTTGAAAGCATGGGGGTAGCTAGCAGTAATATCAGTGAGCTTGCTTGGTGGGATTCAGAGCAATTTGCGAATGTTCAAATAACGGCAACGCCCAGCCAGCATTGGTCTGCGCGGGGGTTATTTGACCGCAATAAAACCCATTGGGCTAGTTGGTTGATAGAGCTAGAAGGCAAGCGCTTATGGTTTGCCGGAGATACCGGTTATAACCCTTACGATTTTAAAGAGATTGGCCAATGGGCCGATGGCATTGATCTCTCTTTTATTCCGATTGGAGCCTATGCCCCTCGCGATTTCATGAAAGACCAGCATGTGAATGTTTCTGAAGCGATGAAAATACATCAAGATGTGCGCTCAAAACTGTCGATAGGCATGCACTGGGGAACGTACCCCTTAACTGCCGAACCTGTGATGGAGCCTGCCGAGCGTTTAGAAGCCTTAAATAAGCAGCAAACCTCAAGCGATGACTTTGTTAGCATGGCGATTGGCGAAACCATGTTGCTTGATTAAGTTTGCGCTTAGGTTTATGCCCGCTTAGCTGCGGTAAGCCCTCGTTTCAGGCTTACCGCAGGCTTTTGCTGTTAGCACTTAGCACTTAACTTCTAGCTCTTAACTTTTGGCTTACAGCTTAAGTTTTCTCGCTAGTATTTTATGGCGTATAGCGTCGTGTTGGTTGCTTTAATTGGCCGCTGGTTTGTAGGTATTGCCTGTTAATGTAAGGGCATATAGTGCTGACAAAGCCATACCGTAGTAATCGTTGTTCGCATTTTCGTAGCCGTTTGCACCAATATTCCACGGTAAACTGCCGTTAAGGGTTTCGTTTACCCAGTGGTTGGTGTAGTTATTGGCATTCGCTGGGTACCAGTCGTAGAGCATAGCCGCCACCGCAAAACCACCTGAAAACGAGCGACCGTTATAGCCAGCGCTATTGCCACTGGATTGGCTGATATCGGCTTCTATGCCACTAATGTCTCCGTTATTGGCATTGTTAACCAAATCGTTAATTAAACGGCGAGTCCAGTTTCGCGATGCGTCGGTGCCATACCAAGCGTAATCCATGGTTACGCGCCAAGGGATCCTCGAGGCGTCTGAACCATAATTGGTACTTCTGCCGGTAACGGCGCTGCCATTTAATTTCATCCAGTCGGGCACAAAGGTTTTATCGCCATTGGGACCGGCTTTTTGTTTGTCTAATAACCTGCTATATAAATCCCGTGCGGCCGAATTCCAGCGGTCATTGGTATTTTTAACACTGCTATCTAATGCTGCGACTTCAGCAAAGAAACGGAAAAAGGCAGGGATAGAGTACGAAGCATCTATTTCATCAGTACAGGGGTTGAAGTTAGATTTTTGATAAGGCTTCACCACCCAGGTACCGCCATCATCAGCGCACCAATGTAACCAGTTGTCGTGAAGTTCATTAACGATGTGAATGGCTTCAGCGCGGTAATCAATGCCGGTTCCGCTCCATTTATCTGCGGCCACAAAGAGCGCCATGGCGATATCAATGTCGCCGTCTGTAGCAGGGCCACCACCACCGGCGCCAAAGCAAGTTTGGTTTTGGCCAACGATGCCATAACATATTTGATTAGTTACTGGCGATGCGTTATCCCACACCAACCAAGGCATTAAGTCGGCATTGTTATCGTCTAAGGTCTTTTTGTAAAAACGGTAAAGCTTATCAAAGCGGGTTTTGTCATTACCATAGGCGGTAATTAACATACCGTAGCCCATGCCTTCTGATGCGGTAGCGTAGGCATCTTTACTGACATTTCCACTGCCATCACGCAGTGCACCGCCAGAACCCCATTTCACTCTCGCTTTGTCACTGCCAACATTTACGATGTAGTTATTGACGAAGCGATTGTAAATGGTATTGAGTTCTGATGCGCTGATAGCGGCGTTGTCGGGGAGTAAAATGCCCCCCCAATATCCAGAGCTTTGTAAGTTCTGCTTACTTAGGGCCGCGTTCGCGGAAAAGCTGGTACTGTTTAGCATTAGTGCGGTGCCGATGATGGCACAGCTAAGTAGTGGGCGCGTAGTCGAAAAAACTGTCATTGTTCATCCTTACCATTGATCATTGTTGTTTTTGTTGGCGCTAGCAGAAATAGTGTATATTTTGTGCTGAAGAAAAAGTGAGCAGGGCTGGCGTGAACTTTACTGAATGTGATCTAGGTGTGTGATTTGTGTTCATGGTTTTTTGCTAAGTTGTTGATAAAAAAGAGATGCAATGTTTCATGGCGTTTGTTTTTTTTGAGAGATGGGGCGTTTGGCTGAAAAAAATAGCTTACGCCACTGTTAAAAAAAATTAGTGAAATAGTGGGAGGTTGACGCTGATTTCAGTGAGCTTCAAACTAATTAACATACCTAATCAAAATGATTGCCTCCTTGGCGAGTGCTTGCTAGTATTTTTGCTTTCTGGATGAACAAAGGCGCGAATAGATGGAACTAAATGAGTTAAGTCACGGACAACGCAGTAGGCTCGCTTTTATTGATTTTAGTTTGGAATATTTTGGAGAGGTGAGTCGCGCTGATTTAATCAGTCGCTTCAAAACGGGCTTAGCGGCTGCCACCCGCGACTTAGCAAGCTACAAACAATTTGCGCCAAACAATGCCTTACTCGATCATAAAGCGCGTCGTTATTTGCGACGAGATCAGTTCAGCCCTTTATTTTCGCATAACCCCGAGGCAATCTTAACCGGCTTATCGCATGGCTTTGGTGATGGTTTATCTTTTCCTTTAGAGCCTAGTGCGACCTGTTTTGACGCAGTGCGGTTGGTTCACCCAAAGGCTGAATATATTGCAGCCATCATGCGCGCTATTCATCACCGAGTACCGTTGTTGTGTCAGTATTGGTCTATATCTTCAGGTGAAAGCACGCGAGAAATAGTGCCACACAGCTTAGTGAATAACGGCCACCGTTGGCACGTTCGTGCGTATGACCGCGTTAGTGGTAGTTTTAGAGATTTTGTGTGTACCCGTTTTACGCAATTAACGGTATTAGATCAGCCTATCTCAACCCTTGAAGCACGAGACTATGATAAGCAATGGAACCAAATCATAGAGTTAAATCTTATCGCTCATCCTAGTTTGGCTCACCGGCAGGCGATTGAGTTAGATTATGCAATGGAAGAGGGGAGCTTAACACTGGAAGTGAGGGCCGCTTTGGCGGGATATTTATTACGTCAGTGGAATGTAGATTGTTCAGCTGAACACGCTTTAAGTGGCGGCGAGTATCAATTAGCCTTAAGAGATTGCTCTGTTTTAGCCGGTGTAGAGGGCTTAGCCATTGCCCCTGGTTGGCAATCGCTAAAACAGGAATGCTAAATGAGAGCAAGTTTAAGGCAGCACATGCTTGCGGTGTGTGACAAGAAAATCGCCGCGAAAGGTGAAACGGTGGGTTTATCGTTTTATGCTTTTTTTGCCAACAAGAATGATAACCCAGAGTTACTTATGGAAGCCGCTAGCTGGTGGATCTCTACTCATCAGCTCGATCATTTTGAAAAAGCGCACAAAATTAAGGCCTTAATATTAGACAACCAATAAGTGTGCAGTGGCGTTGATTGGTGTTTCACGCTAGCGCTACCATCATGTGTTATAACGTTAGTGTTTAAACCCTTGAATGTGGAACTTTACATCACTAGAATGGCGACTGTTTTTTAATCTGTAGAGGTTATGGCGGTAAAGTTCGCCATATCTAGTGATATGTTTGGTTTTTTAGAAAAAGAGAAGGCGTTGTTAAGCTTCTCAAGTTGCTCGTCGCTGTTATTTGCACTGCTAGGCATTAGTTTAGGTATTTGGGCTAGCTCGTTAGTGATTGTGTTTGACGGCGCTTATTCATTGGTTAGCTTATTACTTACCTTAATATCTTTAGGTTCTTTGGCCTTAAAGAAACACCCTTTTTTTAACAGTAATCCTCATTCGGCTGCGATGATTGAACCTGCAGTCGTGGCGTTCAAAGGGTTTGCTATTAGCTTAATGTGTGGGTTTTCTTTTGTGTCTGCACTAGTTGCAATACGCCAGGGCGGTAGAGAAGTTGATACAGGCTTGGCTCTGGTGTTTGGGTTTATTAATGTGGTGGGCTGCGTATTAACCTATTGGGTACTCAGCCGTAGCGCTAAGCAATCGGCTTTATTAGATGCCGAAGCGAAACAGTGGTTGATGGACTGTGTAATTAGTGCGGCGGTGATGATTGGTTTTGTTATTGCTGTCATGCTCAACAAATTTGGCTTTGCTGATTGGGCGGTATATGCCGACCCTGTGATGGTGGTTGTTGCTTCGATGTATTTTATTTGGGTGCCATTGAAAATGACCTCTAAGGCTTTAAAGCAATTAAACCAAATTCACTGTGTTGAAGTGAGCTACTAAGTTAAGCTAGATATCACTATTGGCGGCCGCCAATAGTGATATCTGCAAGCTTAGCCTGCGTAGCAGCTATCCCAGTCGCCGTAGTTGGCATCGCCCGCTAAAATCTGTAATTCAGTGTCACCCAGTACACTTACAATCGCTTCTTTAGCGGTTTCAATCACGCTTTCAAGTTCTGCTTGCTCAGTAAAAAAGTTAATTGCAACGTGGTATTGCTCATTAAAATAGGCAATGAATAAATCCCAACCTTGCTGCTGTTGAGTGTTCACTAAGGCAGCATCAACCTCATCAAATTTTTCAATATCAGCAACAAAGCGGATCTCGGCACAGGTTTGTGCGAACGGACCTATCGCCATCTTTTTCAAGTGGCGAGCTTTGTGATGACTTTTTACTTCAGGTTTTGCCAATTCTGGCACGGTGATAAGGGTCATAATGATACCTAATAATATGTATTAAAGAGTGGCGAAGCGACAATAATTAACAGGCCGTTACGCTTGCCCGCGAGCTTAGTCTAGCTTGAGGTTTGGCGCAAGTGAAAGCTGACGCTAGCCCTCGGCGTATCAGTGCTATTGGCTATCTGTATAGTAATGCTTACAGGCATCTAACTTGGATTGCTCATACTTTGGCTGGGATGAGTTAGTATAAGGGGGTACTAGCAAAGTTGTTGTCAGTTTGAGCCGCTGAAGCTAGTCAAGATGACCTCAGCCCTACATGGATGAAGGCAACGAAATTACTTCCCTTCTTTGTCATTTATCAGTGCTAGATTGTCGCGCTCCATTTCATAATTTTTTTTGAGCTAAACATCACGTTCTCGCGTGACTCCAACCTAAGGCCTAGGGCCTTAGGTTTTTTTTTGCCAAATGATTAACCATTTTCATTATCAAATTGTTTGATCAACACCGAGGTATCACTGCGAGAATAGCCACGTTGCTGCAGCTTGGCGTACTCGGCATCCACTTGCTTGGCCAACGGCAGCTCAACCTTCAATTTTTCGGCCTCTTTAAAACAAATCGCTAAATCTTTGCGCATCCAATCGATGGCAAAGCCAAAATCGAATTGATTATCAGCCATACTGCTTGCGCGGTTCGCTAACTGCCAGCTACCCGCTGCGCCGTGCTGCAAAACATCTATAACGGTATTAATGTCTAGTTTGGCGGCTTTGGCTAACTGCAAACCTTCGGATAAACCTTGTAAAATCCCGGTAATACATAGTTGATTGACCATCTTGCAGGTTTGGCCATAACCGGCTGAGCCAACCAGGTTTATTGCCTTGGCGTAGCTGTTAAGCACCGGCTCCACTTGGTGTAAGGTCGTTTGCTCACCGCCAACCATAATGGTTAAACAAGCGTTGATCGCGCCCGCTTCTCCACCTGAAACCGGCGCATCTAAAAAGTGTAATTGTAATGCTTTAGCGGCGCTGTCTAGCTCGCGAGCCAGTTCAGCAGAGGCGGTAGTGTGGTCTACCAATAGGGTGCCGGGTTTAGCCGCCGACATAATGCCATTCACTCCAAGGTAGATTTGTTTCACGTCTTGATCGTTACCTACACAGGTAAGAACAACATCAGCCATCGCTGCCGCCTCAGCAGGGGTGTTAGCTTGAACGCCGCTGTATTTATCTAACCATGCTTTCGCAGTGGCGTCGGTGCGGTTGTATACCACCACCTTATAACCCTGAGTACTTAAATGACCCGCCATAGGAAACCCCATGGTACCTAGGCCAATAAATGCGATCGTTTGAGGGGCTGTGCTCATGCTGTTGTTCCTTTAGCTTATTGTTTATAGCAATTCCATGAATAATCTAAGCATTATTACAGATTAAAACGGATGCAAACAGGGTGATACATTTTGTCAATAGAGTAAGAAGCGACGGTAACTTATGGCGAAATTTCGCCATTTTCCTCGCTGATAGATGAACCTCATTACTCATTGAATGGGGTGACAGGCTACGTTGCGCTAACCATTGGCTAATGATAGTTGCATTGAATATCCTAATTTTCAATGGATTATCAATATTGAACCACAATGTTCACGGTTCGACGCCGCTGCGGGTATGACGACGTGTTGTTTGAGCTAATTAGTGGTGGTGTAACAAGTAAATAGTCAGAACATCAATCTTTTTAGCGGAGTACTGCGTATCTATATTCAACTACAGCAACCTATGGGCGGCGCTGAAAGGGATAATCGTTAACTTATGAACATATTTGTACTCGACTTAGATATTGAACGTTGCGCTCAATACCATTGCGATCAGCACGTAGTAAAAATGATACTCGAAAGCGTGCAGATGCTATGTACAGCATTAAATAAAAAAGGCTTTACTACGCCCTACAAGTCAACACACCTTAACCACCCCTGTGTGTTGTGGGTAGAGCAGTCATACGAGAATTTTATTTGGCTTAAACAGCTGACGCTAGCCCTTAATCGTGAGTATCGTTACCGCTATAACAAAACCGTTGATCACAAATCGATGGCGGTTTTGGCCCAGATTGACGATTTACGATTTATGAATCACGGTTTAACCGAGTTTGCTCAAGCCATGCCTAATGAATACAAAATTACCGGGGATGCGATTAGTGCTTATCGGCAATTTTATCGAGCAGAAAAAATGGGCTTTGCTAAGTGGAGTAAAAGGCCCATGCCGGCTTGGCTATAGACCTTGGTTTATGGGTATTTAACTCAGCGGATAGTGGCACTTACGCTTCGTCAAATACATTGTTCAGGTAGTGTTTGTTAAAGCGGCTACCCCATATCAGTGGTAAGCATGCTAAACTCAAGGTCTTTAACGGTGACCAGCATTTTGCTGGTCACCGTTTGTCATTTTATAGCTGTTTGGAATACCTAATGTCAGATAAGTTCTTTTTTAAAGGTCGCCAAGATGCGCGCGAGAATCATATTCAGTATGGTTATGAAACCAAGGCGCGCTTAAAAACCGGCAGTAAGAAGTCTCCTCTGTCATTAGTGGTAACGAGTGAGGCCCGTAAGCAAGAGGTAGACGCTATGGTAGCCGAAGCGCAGTTATATGCTGAAGTCATGGTTGATAGCAGTGAAGATGCGGTTGAATCGATCACTGAGCTTACAGTGCTGCTTGATAAGAGACAGCCGATTAAACTCGATAAGGTGCCTGCACGTAATGAGCCTTGTCATTGCGGTAGTACTAAAAAGTATAAGAAGTGTTGCGGGTAAAACGCGTTTTTATTTCTTGTAGAGGCCAATTATGAATTTAGATAAATCGACAAAACGTATCGCAAAAAGAGTTAAAAAAGGATTTCAGGGCTACCCGCTCATTTCACTTAGCTATTTTGGCGAAGCAACAACTAGGGCCAGTGAAGTTGTGATGGGCTTTGTTTCAGAAGAAGGTGTTGCCGCTCAAGAGCAAAAGTTTGCCAGTAAGGGCGATGCCAGAAACGACGAGGCTATTCAAACGGCATTACTAAAAGTTATTGAGCGCGCTGAGGCTAAAACCGTGATAGAAATTGCCGGTGTAAGCCTTATCAAATAAGCGTCATCAACCGAAGGTCGTCATCGAGGCTAAAGTCCTGGCATTGGTATTTGGTCTCTTTAGCTATTTTCTGCTCACTTACGCCTGCTAAACTTGATACGCAGACCTTATTCATCGCTGTCATTGCTGATGCCATTGGGTGTACAGCCTTGAGGCTTCAGCCATCTCTTGTACATTCGCTCAATGGAACAGAACCCTTGTTTTGTATAATGTGATCCTCTGAAATGTGCGCTAGACGCGTTCCTAAGTAAATGAAATTCATGATATATTTATGTCTAACTTTTATCATTTTAACCTGTTGTGATGAACCGTGTTAGCTTGATAATTCACTCAGTGTTAAGCATGAGGATTACTCCTTGTTGAAGCATATTGTGTGGCTTGATTATATTTGCCCTAGGAGTAACAGCGATTGGAAGAATTACATGACGATTATTTAGTTTATGTAGATGAACATGAGATTGAGTGTTTTTCGAAGATTAAGCGCTTAATTTGGTTAATGTTTAAAACAACGTTTATTGTCGTTCTATTTTATCGGCTATCTAATCACAAGGTAAAGTTAGTCAAATACAGTGCCATCCCGATATATAAAATTATACGTATCTTATCTGGCGTGCAAATCCCTAGAGCGGCAAAAATAGGTAAAGGATTATTTTTACCTCATTTCGGCACCATTGTGCTAAATAGAAAAGCTGTCTACGGGGAATATTTGACCATTTTTCATGGTGTCACAGTTGGAGCAAAAGGCGGTGCCAGCCAAGATATCAAAAGCCCAACAATCGGTAATCATGTGCGCTTGTCTGCGGGGGCAATTTTGTTGGGGAATATAACGATTGGTGACAACGTAACAGTAGGAGCTGGTGCCGTTGTGGTTAAAAACGTACCAGCAGACAGTGTAGTAGTGGGCAACCCTGCCAGAATAATTAACGAAAACATCTGTTAGTTAACCGCATTGTTATCTTTGTTAATGTTTTTGCTGTCACCGAGTTTTGGCTAACAACATGTGAGTGTTGGCAGCAGCAATACAGGCCGAGGTAATTACTCAGGTGGCTTTGCTGGCTGCATCTCGCGATAAAGTGTGGTGAAGCCATTTTTGAGGCCTATATTAGTGTTATTAAGCCTTAATGCACTGTGCATTCTGGTTTGTAAGTACATCAAAAAATTTAACTTCGTATGATAGAAAAGTGGAATAAACCCTATACTTTAAGTGGGAATGTAAGTCATGCCAGCAGTGGCTGGTTATAAGCTATAGGCTGCATCAATAATGTAAGGGGAATATGGGCATCGACAAATTACAGTTAATCAATACAAGAACCCATTGCATGGACCTATCCAGCGATCAAAGTATTGTCCACTCCTTAGACTTGAGTGGCACGATTATAGATGTTAACCCTGGTTGGTTAAAAGCAACAGGCTATGAGAGAGCAGAAGTAATAGGAAAACACTTTGTCGAGTTTCTTGATATGGAATCTTTGATCAAAGTACAAAAGAATTTTCCGTGTCTTAAAGATTACGGTTTTGTTGATAATGTACAGTTACATATCGTGCGCAAAGATCATGTGGTTATTTCAGTAAAACTAACAGGGACGTCTAAGTACAATGCTAAAGGAATATTTGAAAGGACATTTTGTGAAATGAAATGCGAAAGCTAAGCAGCACAATTACAGTGTTTAGCTTTAATCATTGCATTGGTAAATCCGCGAGAACAGTGTACCTACAACTTAGGCTATTGCGACTAATGAGTTCAAGCTACAAATTGTATATTTAGCTCGTAATAAACAATCGTGAACTTAACTCATTTGGTGCTGTATGCAGCAAGCTGTTTAGTGATCGAGCTGACTATCTATTCGTGAGCTTGCTGATATTGAGTTCCCCATGCACATAACAAATCTAAGGCTGGGTTTAATTGCTCTGCCAATTCAGTCGGGGTGTATTCTACGCGTGGCGGCACCTCAGCAAATACTTCTCGTTTAATCAGCTTATCTTTTTCTAAGTCGCGCAGTTGCTGAGTTAAGGTTTTTTGAGTGATTTTGGGGATCATTCGCTTTAGTTCACCGAAGCGTAGAGTCTTCCCGCGAAGTTGATACAAGATAATAACCTTCCATTTTCCACCAATCACCTCAATGGCAGTCGATACGGGGCAGTCGTGTTGCTGCGCTGTTTCAGAAAGTTCTGATTTTTTTTCTAGGCTCGAAGCCTCTGAATTCAACATTAGGCACCTCTAGGAAACTAAATATCTAATATGTGCGTACTTGTAGTTCGCAGCAAGCGTTCTTATAGTTACCTTAAGATACTATGTTTCGTTTGGATACAGAAGTTGTATTTTTTGACCAGATGAGAGTTTGTTTCACAACAACAAGGAAAAGCTTCATGCACGAAACCTATCAAGCTAATCAAACCATCGAGTTAATTAGTTTTAAGCTGTGTCCATTTGTGCAGCGCTCGGTAATCACCTTGCTGCACAAAGGCATTGATTTTAATATCCAATATATTGATCTAGCCAACAAGCCCGATTGGTTTTTAGCCTTGTCGCCCTTGGGAAAAGTACCAGTATTAAAATATGGTGAAGAAGTATTATTTGAATCAGCAGTAATTAACGAGTTTTTAGATGAAATCACTGCTGATTCGCTGATGCCTAGTGATCCGTTACAAAAAGCTAAAGACAGAGCGTGGATAGAATACTCTAGCCAAGTACTGATGGCGCAATACCAAGTGAGCTTAGCTAAAACACCAGCCGATTTTGATACCCGCTTACTCGGGTTAAATGACAAACTAAGCCGTTTAGAATCGCTTACCAGTGAACACGCTTACTTTAACGGAGCCAATTTAGCTCTAGTCGATACCGCTTTAGCCCCCTTGTTTACTCGATTTGCCGCGATTAAGCAGCTATTTGCTAAGGATTTGTTAGCTGACTTTCCTCGCTTAAAGGCCTTGGGTGAGCGCTTGCTCGCATTGCCTGCGGTGCAAAAATCAGTAGTAGAAGATTTTAACCAACTGTATGCCGAATACTTGCGCAAGGGTGAAAGTGTATTAGTCAGCGCCTAAACCAAGCAGCAGAATCACGCCTAATTAACGATTCAAAGGATCAACTATGTCACTAGAACACTTATTTTCACCGACAAACTTGGCAGAAATAGCACTAAAGCATCGCGTGGTAATGGCTCCGCTAACACGCTCTCGCTCTGCTCAACCGGGTGATGTACCGCAGCAGTTAAACGTGGATTATTACAGCCAGCGAGCCAGTGCGGGCCTAATTATCACCGAAGCCACTCAAGTTTCTCCGCAAGGTAAAGGTTACGCTTTTACCCCAGGGATCCACAGCGAGCAACAAATCGCGGGTTGGAAAACTATCACCGATGCAGTGCACGCTAAAGGCGCTAAAATTGTCTTACAGCTTTGGCATGTTGGTCGTATCTCTCACTCAAGCCTTCAGTTAGATGGTGAGCTGCCAGTGGCTCCGTCTGCGATAGCGCCTGAGGGTCAAGCTTTTACCGAACAAGGTTTTGTTGACTTTGAAACCCCTCGCGCCTTAGCAACGATTGAAATGCCATCTATTATTGAGCAGTTTACTCAAGCGGCTATCAATGCCAAACAAGCCGGTTTTGATGGTGTAGAAGTGCATGCGGCAAATGGTTATTTACTTGATCAGTTCTTAAAAGAGGGAAGCAATCAACGCACCGATAGTTACGGTGGCAGTATTGAAAACCGGGCTCGCCTAACCCTTGAAGTCACCCAAGCAGTAGCCGAAGTATGGGGCAGTGGTCGAGTCGGTGTGCGTATTTCACCTACCGGCACCTTCAACTCGATGTCTGAGAGTGAGCCACAAGCCTTGTTCAATTACTTAACCGAACAGTTAAGCGCTATGAACTTATCTTATCTACATGTGGTTGAAAACTTTGGTGGTGCGAGTAGCGAAGGTTTTAGCTTTGCGCAGCTGCGCAGCCGTTTTGCCGGCGCCTACATGGCCAATGGCGGCTATACGGCCGACAGTGCAGAACAAGCTATTGCAGAGGGTAAGGCCGATGTCGTGTCTTTTGGGGCTCCATTTATCGCTAACCCAGATTTACCCGAGCGGTTTAAGCAGGGCGCTACGCTTAATGAACTCGACCAAAACACCTTATACGGTGGCGGTGCCGAAGGGTATACCGATTACCCGAGCTTAGCCGCTGCCACGTCTTAGTACTTTTCATTTTTTGCGAAAAAGCATGAGCAATAAATGTTTCTGACAGTCCACATTCCCTGTGGTGTTTGGCCTCGCATGCGAGGCCTTTTTTTGGCCAATGCTAGTGAACAGCTAAGTTATGCCAAGGGGGCAGTAGATTGTTCTTTTTAATTTGCTGTCGGCTTGTTAAAGATCAACTTTGGTCTAATCCTCCCACTAGATAGAACAAACTCACCTATTATTTAAGATAACCGTACAGCGTTATTTGGGCTGTGCGCCAAAGCTTAGGTTTATCCGATATTTTGCTGTCATTGGCTGTTCAAAGGAGAATATTATCTTGGCAAAAATGGTTTTAGTGACGCTTGTTGCTGTGTTTTTAGGGAGCAGCACCTTGTTAGCTGATGAGGTGGAGAGCTCATCAACCATTACTTTGACAGCTTGTGGCCATCATGATTACGCACCGTGGAATTGGAAGAGAGGCAATCAAATACAAGGTGCCTGTGCCGAGGTCGCCAAGACACTATTTAAAGAGGTAGGGGTAGAGTTAGATTTAAGTTATCAAGGGCCGTGGAAGCGCTGTCAATTCTACATTGAAACGGGGCAGGTTGATGTTAACATTTGTTCTTTCATTAACGACGAACGTAACGCTTATTCTGCCTTCATCATGACACCTATGGGGATTAACGAAAATGCGGTGTTTGTCAAAAAAGGGGATGAATTCTCTTTCAACGCTTGGTCTGATTTAATCGGCAAAAAGGTAGGTTTAGTGCTGGGGGTTAGCTTAGGTAAACGCTTTGATAACTTTCTCAAAGCCAATAGCGAGGTTGAGAGAGTCGCCAGTTCTCGACAGAACTTTCATAAGTTACTACATCAGCGGATTGATTATATTCCAATGGGCCGGTCAGCCGGCTTAGCTATGCTATATAGTTATTCTGCAGAGGATAAAATAGTGGCTTTACCTACACGGATACTCAGCGGAGAGCTATATATATCTATGTCGAAAAAATCAGACTATTTGTATTTATTACCCGCGATTGAAAAGCAGATGCAACAACAAGGTTATTACCCTTGGGTTGAGTCTTTACTGGAAAAATACAGCCATATTTACGCCAAAGAAGCTAATTTTGAGCCGATAGAATGAGCAGGTAAACGGGGTTAACTAACATGGCTAATTAAGGATTTATTGATTACTAAAGAGCCTCGCATGCGAGGCCTTTTTTTAGTGTATTGACGAGTAAGCTTGTTTAAACCCGGTGAGAATAACCGGAAAAGCGGTTTGCTGTTGGTTGCTTTTAAGCAAGTAGGCCACAGACATTACTTTACCATTTTGCAAGTCATTGATGAGTTGCTGGTCAGCAATAACGTTTACTTCACATAACTTTTTATCACAGTTAGTAATAGGTAAATGTAAGGGCTTTTGCTCATCAAATTTTAAGCCAATACCTTTAGTTGGATCGGCTTGAGCACTGATCCGTATTTTTAAAACGGCTTGTTCTTGGTAATTGAAGTAACTCACGCCAGCGATGACATTGGCAGAGTCATTTTGCTGCTTCATTATCATTTGGGTGATAACGCAAGGTTTAGCTACTGGGCATTTTACCGTCCAAGCTTCAAAGTCTTTAGCTAATGCCGAGCATGACAGCAAAATGGCAAATATGGCTAAGCTCAATTTTTTCATGTGGTTATCCGTAACAACAAAAAAGGGAGAGAAATGCTCCCTTTTTATAAGGTTAACAATTACGCTGCTATTAACGTTTCTGGCATGGCGTTTTTACGCTTGCGAGAACCTAACAATAACATTGCTGCAATTAACATCAATAACCAAGTGCTTGGCTCTGGAACAGACGCGCCTGGTCCTGGTACAAACTCAACAATAGGTAATTGACGCATAGATACTGCACCCGTATCGGTAAAGGTTAAGCCTGTAACAAACGCTAAGGTATTGCTTGGGTCAACTTCGTTAGCGATATCAATGCCAGTAACACGGAAGCGGTCAACACCACCTAGGCCAAAATCATATGCGTCGCCAGCGGCTACGTTAGCGACTTGGTCCCAATCTAGGCCATTCCATAACCAAATGTAGAACATGTCATCATCAAAACCAGCAGGTAATACTACTGTTTGAATGTTTGGACCTTGGTCAACAATGTAGTCGTAACCTACGGCTACGTCTGGGTCAATAAACACCAATTCGTCAGCTTGTACATTAAAATCAAACTCCCAACCACCATCTACTACTACTGGCATAATTGGGTTCTCAGGTGTTGCACCGGGTAAGGCGCCTTCACGGATAGCAAAACGCCATACGCCATCTTCACCAGTATTTGAGCTAGATACTAGGTCTAGAATATCTTCACTAAAAGAGCCAGGCAGTGCAAAGAAGTTCTGGCCATCACCTGCATCATAACCCGCTTGAGCAGGCGTTCCGCCTAAGCCATTTTCGCCGCCTGATGCACTTCCGGTGGTCCACTGTAGTTGGTCGTAACGAAACTCAACATCGAAGTTACCCGCGCCAGTATCTGAGCGGTTAATCAACACTGCTTGGAAGGTATTGGTTTTGTCAGCAGAGTTACTGAAATAACCAACGCTGTCCCAAGTTACTGCCACTACGCCATCTGCGGGGCTACCCACATATACTTCACCGCAGCCATCACAGCGGGTATCAACATCGGCCCAAAAAGGCGCAATCATTGGCTGTTGAGCAATAGGAAATGGCTGTGGTGTAAAACCACCGAGACCACTTTCAAAGGTGATGTTACCGTTATTGTTGATGAAAAAATTATTATAAGTATTACCAAAATAATTAATTTCAAACGGTAAATCTAGGCTGTTAGTAGAACCGTCGTCATTGGGTTGCATGGCAAGTTCGCCGTAGCCAGCGTCTCCGCCGAAGCCATTTAGCAACGTCGCATTAGCCGCGAAAGAGCCCATTAATAGGCTGGCAGCGGTGATGACCGCCAAAGAAGTCTTTTGCACAAGTATATTCCTTCAAATGTGTTACAAAATGTTTAGTTAAGCGTTTGTTTTATAGTTCTTTTTCGCGTTTATATAAGCATAAAGCGTGCCTTTCTAATAAAGTGTTGTTTTTCAATGGTTTAGGTTTTTATGGGTGAGGTGCAATCAAAAAACTGTAAAATTTATCGACACAACTAACTATAAATAAAACATTCATTTGTAGTGCTGGTTTTTTAGCCAGCAGACGCGTAAGTTGCTTGTTGGCTAAATAGTTGATAAATTCGCCAACCATTTTTGTTTCAGCCTTGGTATTTATGCGTTTACTTAACTCAACCGTTCACCCTGATTTAGGCCTAGTCAAAGGCAAAGGCTTAGAGCGGATTGCTGCTCGAGCCATTGTGTTGCGCGGAGAAGAGATATTGTTGATGTATACCGAGCGTTATCATGATTACACCTTACCCGGCGGTGGGGTTGACCAAGGTGAAGACTTAATCACAGGTTTACAGCGAGAGCTAAGCGAAGAAACCGGTGCCTTAAATATTCGTGATATTGAGGCATTTGGCCGCTACGAAGAATACCGCCCTTGGCATAAAGACAATGCCGACTATTTACATATGATGTCGTATTGCTACCTATGCAATATAGACCATCAGCTGGGTAACAATGCCTTAGAAGAACATGAGATTAACAATGGTATGAAGCCTGTTTGGCTAAATATCCATGCAGCTATTCAGCACAATCTAGACACCATGGCAAATAACCCTAAGGCGGGCATGTCTGTGGAGCGAGAAACCTTTTTATTACAACGGGTGGTCGCAGAATGTTTAAGCGGTGAGCCTGAGGTGTATCAGGCATCTATAGGTGTTATGTTAAGCGCTTAACTTCAATATAGCGTCAGTTGTTAGGCTTGGCTTTCGCTAATCAACTAACATTTGCGGCAGTGTACCGCTACTGTTAGTTGATTAAGTGTAACTGAATAGCTTGCTCTAATTGCTGCTCTACGCAATTGGCTTCTTTACCACTGCGGTCTACTACTAAATAATCACTGCTGCTCTCAAGACTTATTAAGGGGTGATGCCACACCCCGCTATGGTAATTAACGCCTTGATGTCCTTGCGCCAAAAATGCCCGAATATTTTGCTGTTGCAGCTGACCTGCCTCGGCCACTACCACAACGTAAGGCCGAGCGGACAAGGGCATAAATAGTTGGCTGCCATAGGGGTGATGTTCCATCATCTTTATGGTTAAAGGTAAACTGAACGCTTGCCCCCTAAAGATGGAGGCAATCATTTTGCTTTGGCTACCGCTGCACTGCAAATCGGCTAAGTCATGATAGCGCTCTGTGCTGCCTCCATTTATAGTGAAATGCTTAGCGCCTTCGGTCTGGACTACGTCACCAAATGCGCTAAAGGCGCTTTGGCTAAGAGGCTCAATATTTAGCTTAATTATGTCCATGTGTTGGCTACGCTTTTCCCCAGAGTCTGACGCGGCTAATACCGCCATCGGGGAATATATTAACCCGAATATGGGTAATGCTGCCCAGATCATTGACCTGCTTAAAGTAATGGTCGTGATCAGCGCTTAAGGCTTGTGGCGTTAATAGCTCTTGCCAAAACATGCTTTGGCTAATCAAACTTAAATCATTTGGGTCGCTAATATTGGCAGCTTGAATAGACACCTTATCAGGGAAATTACCTTTAAAGTGGGTCGTGGCAATCTCTATTTCTTCTACGCTGCCAGTTTGCCCCAAGGCGATAATACACCAATCGTTGCCGGGTTCACGGCGGCGGCGGGTTTCCCAGCCATCCCCCATATTTACCCCTTTACCTGGTGCTAATAAGTTGCTTGGGGTGCCGTAGTGAGCATCATTAAAACCGACTACGCGACCGCCGTTAACTAAGGCCACTAAGTCGATTTTTTCGCCTTTGTTAAGATCTGCCTTTGGTAAGCCAAATACCCTTAATCTGGCAATGCCACCATCGGGGAAAATGTTCACCCTGATATGGGTAATGGTTTGATCGGTAGTGACTTCAAAAAACTGGCTGCTGTCTCCGGCTAAAGCGCTAGCGGGTAACAAAGCTTGCCATTGGGTGTTGGCATCGGGTAACGACTGTTCACTGTTACACACCTCTAAACTGACCGCCGGTGCAAAGTTACCGGTAAAAAAGCTAGTGTCTATTTGAATCCCTTTCACGCAGCCCTTAACACCAAGTTTTACGATGCTCCAATCGTGGCCCGCATCTCTGCGACGACGGCTTTCCCATCCGTCCATCCACTTACCGTTATCGTCATACTTATCAGGGTAAAACTCAGCGGGTAAATGATTAAGCATGCGATCGGCAGACGCAAAGAAATCATCGCTAACGGCGACTACTTTGCTGCCTAAACGGTGATCGGCTAGGTTGATAAATTGCTGAGTGAATGCCGGAGCATTGGGGCTAGCTTGGGCAATAATTACTTGGCTCATAGTTATCCTTACTGGTTCAAGTCTGTTTATGTTTAGTGCCAAAATACGCCGTTATTGAGGCGTTTGATTGCCTCTTTGATTTGCTGAATCAATCGTTTCATTGTGGCATGTAACTTGTCTATCCAAAGCGCCGCTTTAGTTAGACGGGTATTTATTTAATGTGATTCTAATTCGTCTAAGTGTTGGTAAGTTTCGCTTACCTGATTGCTATGGGTTTGTGCTGTGTGGGCCAAATAATCGTAGACCTTGTTACTTAAATGAGCGAGTAAGCTCATTGGCGCGGCGTAGCTGTCTAAGGCTAAATGGTTGCTCATTGGGCATACCAATAATTGGCTCACTTGCGACGCATAACATTGGCCGCTTTGGTCGGTAATCAATAAACAATTAAAGCCTTGTAGTTGCTCGATTAATGCGGCAAATATTTTTGGGCGACGGCGGATCCCAATCACAATCACTAAGTCTTCGGCGCTCAGCTGTAGCAGTTCTTCGCCAATGCTTTGCCCCGGCACTGGTAACAGGTTTACTTGAGAGCGGCACTGCATTAGTTGTTGGCGAAAATGCATCGCCAGCGGGTAGCTATTGCGATAACCAATAATGGTAATGCGTTTAGCCTCGCTAATTTGTTGTACTAAAGCCGCGCAATCTAATTGTTCCAGTTGCTTAAATACTTGCGCAATGGCTGCTATGTCGCCTTGCTGGCTTGAGTCACTGGGTTCACTGGTCAGCAAAGGCTGACCCCACTCTCGTTCTTGGCGTAATTCGTCACACACTTGTTGGTGGTCTTGGTAACCTAACTGGCGAAAGAAACGACTCACGCTGGCTTTAGATACTTGGCACGCACCGGCAATTTCAGAGGTAGACTGTATCAGTACTTTATCGGGGTGATGCTGCAGGTAGTCGGCCACTAAGCGCGCTTTGGTAGAAAGTTGCGGATAGTTTTCAACAATACGCTGATTAAACGCACACACCAATTTACTCATAACTCTGTTGATCCTTTGCTTAGTCGTTATCTATCTCTGGTGACGCTTACAATACCGCCGATATAAAGCTTTGCAGTTCAGCGGTTTGTGGCTGGGCAAATACTTGTTTGCTATCGCCCGTTTCCCACACCTTTCCTTGGTGCATAAATACTACTCTGTCACCTACGTCTCGTGCAAAGTTCATTTCGTGGGTGACCAAAATTAGCGTCATACCTTCTGCGGCAAGTTGCTCTAACACCTTTAACACTTCGCCCACTAACTCGGGGTCAAGTGCTGAGGTAATCTCATCACATAACAACACCTTTGGCGACATAGCCAACGAGCGGGCGATGGCAACACGCTGTTGTTGGCCGCCCGACATGCTGGTGGGGTATTGGTCAAATTTGTCGGCTAAGCCTACTTTTTCTAATACCGCTTCAGCTAAGGCTCGGCATTCTTCGGCTGTTTTCTTAAGCACCAATTTAGGGGCCAGCATAATGTTTTCACCGGCGGTCATATGCGGAAAGAGATTGAAGTTTTGAAACACCATTCCCACACTGCGACTCAGTTGGCGCAGTTGTTTTTCGTCTTCACTTACTGCCTGCTTATCTACAATGATAGCGCCACCTTGAAACGGCTCTAGCCCGTTTATGCAGCGTAACAAGGTGCTTTTACCCGAGCCGCTACGACCAATAATAGAGATCACTTCTCCGGCGTTTACTTTAAGGTCAACCCCTTTTAACACATGGTGTTGGCCATAATACTTATGAATTTTTTCAATACTAACCAGCGACATTGAGTTTTTTCTCCAGATACTTGCTGTACAGCGATAGCGGGAAACACAGTAAGAAATAAAGCCCAGCGACTAAGGCAAATACTTTAAATGGTTGAAAAGTTGCGTTATTCAGCATGGTGCCTGCTTTGGTGAGCTCAATAAACCCAATAATCGAGGTGAGGGCAGTGCCCTTAACCACTTGCACCGAAAAGCCAACGGTTGGGGCAATGGCTACTTTTAACGCTTGCGGCAAAATGATGTAACGCATAGTTTGAACAAAGCTTAAACCAACGGTTCTGGCAGCTTCCCATTGCCCTTTAGGTAAAGATTCAATACAACCACGCCAAATTTCACATAAAAAGGCACTGGTGAAGAGGGTTAAGCCTATAATCGCCGCCGTCCAAGCACTGACATCTATACCCAATAACGACAAGCCAAAGAAGGTTAAGAACAGCTGCATTAACAAGGGGGTGCCTTGAAACAACTCAACATAGCCTTTCACCAATACGCCCAGCAGTGGATTGCGATTTAAGCGCATAAAGGTTAACAGCAAGGCCACTAAACCACCGCTGGCAAAAGCGATAAGTGATAACAGTATTGTCCAGCGCGCGGCCAGCAGTAAGTTGCGCAGTATGTCCCAATCGGTAAATTGCATCATAATTGGGGCTCCTATAAGCTCGGGTTTCTAAACATGCGGCGTGCACCTAACTCAAAAAGTTGGCGCATGGCCACCGCCAGTAGCAAATAAATGAGGGTGACGACTAAATAAGACTCAAAGCTTAAAAAGTTACGCGACTGAATAAAGTTGGCGGAAAAGGTCAGCTCTTCTACCGATATTTGCGACACCACTGCCGAGCCCAACATCACAATGATGCATTGGCTAACAAGGGCTGGGTAAATGCGCTGAAAGGCAGTAGGTAACACCACTCGACTAAATATTTGCCAATAACTCAGGCCCAAGGTTCGCCCTGCTTCCCATTGGCCTTTAGGCGTGGCCTCAATGCCTGCGCGGATAATTTCGGTGAGATAAGCACCTAAGTTAATCACCATGGCCAAGCAACCTGCCTGCCATGCACTAAGCTTCATCCCAAGCGCCGGTAAGCCAAAAAATATAAAAAACAATTGCACAATAAATGGGGTGTTTCTAATTAACTCTACATAGCTACTAATGAGCCAGCGCAACCAGCGTTTTTGGCTTATTCGACCGGCAGCGCCTGCAGTACCTAGCAGTATTCCACCAAAGGTAGAATATAAGGTTAATTCAGCAGTCGTTAGCAAACCTTTACCTAACTCTGGTAGGTAAGGTAGCAAGCCTGAAAAATCCAGTTGATAACTCATTAGTGTCTCCAAGTTATACCAATTCTATTCATCGTGGTCGTTGATTAGTGAAATGGATTACAGGCCTGCTGGTAGTGAGGTTTTAAACCAAGCCAGTGAAAGCTTTTCTAAGTCGCCATCGCTTTTTGCTTTAGCAATTAGGTCATTCACTTTAGCCACCAAAGCCTCTTCACCTTTTAATACACCGACATAACACGGTGAATTTTTCAGCATGAACTTAGCGGCAGGTTTACGGGTAGGCACGCGTTTAGCGATTTCGGTTGCGACTAAGTTGCCGGTGGCAATGAGCTCAACTTGACCCGACAAATAAGCCGATAGGGTGGTGTTGTTATCTTCAAAACGCTTAATAGTGGTAGATTCATCAACCAATTTGCTCAGTTCGATATCTTCTACGGCCCCACGGGTTACCCCAATGGTTTTACCGGCTAGCTCAGCTGCGCTGGCCACTTTAATTTCTTCTGCGCCAAATACCCCAAGAAAGAACGGTGCGTAAGCATCACTAAAGTCGATAGCTTTTTCACGTTCAGCATTTTTACCCAAGCTAGAAATGACCAAATCAACCTTACGGGTTTGCAGGTAAGGGATGCGGTTGGCACTGGTTACTGGCACTAATTCAAGCTTTACACCTAGCTCTTTAGCAAGGTAGCTGGCCATATCTATGTCGTAGCCTTGTGGTTGCAAGTCACTACCTACCGACCCAAAAGGTGGGAAATCTTGTGGTACAGCAACCTTCAGTACGCCGCGCTCCATCACCGTTGCTAATTGGTCGGCTTGGGCAATGGTGCTGGCAAACATACTCAGTACTAATACGGTACTGGCGATGAGCGATTTTAGTTTAAACATAATGCTTCCTTAGCGATTGTTGTTGAAACGAATGAAACGATTGAATCTATGAGTTCTTGTTTGCAACAATTGAGCCTACAAGGAGTTAGCATGAGCACTTTATTTATTTTAGTTAAATAACAGTGGTTTATAGAGCTATCTAGGTGCTTGGTTGGGGGGAGCCAGCGCTCAAGGGTGTTGAAACACCCCTTTTTTGGTGCGAAATCCACCAACTATTGCTGTTGATTGGTGCACAAAATACCTCTAAAGGGGTGTTTCTGGCGGTATTTAGGTGAAGATCTTGAGGTAGAGTAGAGGAAGAGTGTGATTTGATTTAAGTTAGGTTGATCTAGCCTCCTTAGCATTACGTAGTCATATTAAGCAAAAATAACCAAGTGTTTTAGACGCCATTTTGTGGGAATAAATAAGGCTACAGGCTCAACGCCCAACTAAATTACGTCTTGCTCATGGCTAAGGGGATATTTCTATACACCAGTAGTGCAACATTCATTGAGTCATTTTTTGTTTAAATGTTTAAGCAACCTTATAGTGTCTTAAATATCCCAAGCAAATTCATCACAGCCTAAACGTGGAGAAAGGATGATGCGTAGATTTACAGCTCGGCTATCCCTTATCGGTTTGCCTATTTTACTCAGCCAGATAGTCGCTTGTGCGCCCACCAGTCAAACGGTGTATTTAACCCCCGAAGTTAAAGGTACCGTTGTGCTGTTTACCCCCGGCGAACAACCCGCATTTAGCCCCCTAGATAAGGTCAGTATTTACCATTCTTCGGCGCCGGTAAATTCGGTACTGTCAAACGAGCAAGGTAGCTATCAGCTTGCCGCTACCAGTAAAGTACAAACAAGCTTTATGAAAGGAGGCCACTCTTTTAATTACTACCCTGTGGTGATCAATAAAGGAGAGTTGAGTTACTCGGCACTGATCAAGGCCTCGACGAAGATGTTTGATCTAGAAAGTGTTCGCTTACATTCTGTTATCGTTAAAGATGAGTTAGAGGGCAAACCGCTGTTGGCGGAGTCAGGCCCCAATGCCCTCAAATATTGTAACTTGGACCACGCTAAACAACTGCGCCGAGAAGTCGCGGTTAATCAGCTGTTAAAGCAATCTTACTCACAAGCCAACCAGTTAGACTCATCTGTGAGTGACTACATTCAAGACCAGCAGCAACAAGGCTTGATGTGGGTTGAAAAGCTAAGACGTTCTTGCAATTGGGAGGACGAATCTGGATACCCACGGTACCGCGATATGAAAGATGCTAGAGACTATTTCGCTGAATCTGAAGCGATACTGATGAGCGAAGCCTGAGCCAAATTATTCGCTGTGACTTTCCTAAACGCTGCTGAGTTATCTCAGCGGCGTTTTTTTATAAAGCACAAATCTCAATAGAGTTATGAGCCTCAACGCTAATGCTCAAGCGGCATTTAGTCAGTTCCCTCCTTGCTCCCTGTTACGGTTAGAACATATCTTTAAGCGTCACATTGCTAATTTTTGCTTCTCTTAATAAAATTAATTTTGGTTTTATCTTGTTGTTCTTTAACAATTAATCTCACCGTGATGAAAATGTGATAACTCTGTGAATTGGCTGAGACATCTACTGCTTATGCTTGTTGTGACTGTTAAATAAGGACCGCAAAAGGAGCGAACCATGGATCTCAAGTCATCTTTGTTGGCAATGCCATTGATTGCCGTAAGTACCTTAAGCCAAGCTGCAATGGTAGACGTTAAAATCACTAACCTAACCCAGGGCATTTATTACACCCCGTTATTAGTTACCGCGCATACTGCCGACAACCATCTATTTGAAGTCGGCCAAGCATCTTCCACAGCTTTACAAGCGATGGCAGAGGGTGGTGACATCTCAGGCTTAGTGAGTATCGCCAATAGTATTTCAGCGGTGTCAGCAGAAAACCCAGCCGCCGGCTTATTAGCGCCAACCGATTACACCATGGTGACAGACATGGACACCGGCACCAATACCCACTTAAGCATCGTGGCGATGATGCTACCCACCAACGATGGTTTTGTCGGAGTAGATAGCTGGGAGATCCCTAGCGCTGCAGGTACCTATACCTTCTACATGAATGGCTATGATGCGGGTACCGAAGCCAACGACGAAATCGTTAATGGTGGCGGCGCACCGGGTGCCCCTGGTATTCCTGCTAACCCAGGTATGAATGGTGGTACTGGCGCAAGTGGAGTCACCAGCTCTTCAGCTAATACCAATATTCATATTCACCCAGGTAATGTGGGTGACCGAGATACAGCGGGTGGCATTAGTGATGTAGACAGCCGTATTCACCGTTGGTTAAACCCTGTGGCTAAAGTGGTTGTAACCGTTAAGTAATTAAGGAGGATCTATGGCTATCTTAAGATTAACCAAAAGAGCCTTGGCCGTAGCGGTATTGGCGGCAGGACTAAGTGCATGCGGCAGTGATGACGACACCATTGTTATTCAACCGGCAGATATTCTTGAATACGAAGTCACCGTATACAACGATACCTCAGCGCAACCCTTCTCACCGGTAATGGTGGGGATCCACAGTGCTACTTTAAGCTTATGGACGGTAGGTTTATCGGCGAGCGTACCTTTAGAAACTATGGCTGAAAGTGGCAACACCGCTGATTTAGCCGCCATGTTCACCGATGACCGTGTGGCGGTAACAGGGGCTGGTGTATTAATGCCGGGCAATGCCGAAACCATCATGATTAGCGCGTCAGAAAGCGTTGATATGAAGTTGTCGGTAGCCAGTATGTTGGTCAATACCAACGATGCCTTTACGGGTCTAAATGCAATGGATATTTCGGGTTTAATGGTCGGCGACAGTATGAGCTATGCTTTACCTGCGTATGATGCGGGTACCGAAGAGAATAGCGAAGCCATGGGCTCTATTCCTGGGCCTGCCGACAGTGGTGAAGGCTTTAATGCTGCACGAGACGATGTATTGAATAAAGTTTCGCGTCATCCCGGTCTAGTTACTCAAGCAGATGATTCAGAATCAGTTTTGATGGCTGAACATCGAATTGCAGGCCAAGTAGGGCGGTTAGTTATTACCCGTACCAACTAATACTGTTAGCTAAATATGCCCGTACCATGGTGCGGGCCTAGCTATTAGTGGCGGCTACTCAGCACAAGGAGCCTTTATGTCATCACGGATCTTGGTTATTGAAGACGACCACGATATTAATAATCTGATCAGCATGAACCTAAGCGATATGTTGTATCAGGTAGATAGTTGTGAAAATGGTAGCCAAGGTTTTGCCAAGGCTAGCCAAGATGATTACGACTTAATTGTGCTTGATTTAATGTTGCCTGGTATGGATGGCTTAGATATTTGTCGACAATTACGCGCTCAAAAGCTGAATACTCCGATATTAATGCTTACCGCCAGAGACTCGGAAGCCGACCGGGTGGTTGGCCTAGAAATGGGGGCCGACGATTATTTAACTAAACCTTTTAGTGTGCGCGAACTGCAAGCCAGAGTGAAAGCGATGCTGCGCCGAGTAGACATGTTGTTGCAAAGCCAGCAGCCAGCGCAACACAGTGTTATGCAGTTGCAAGATTTGAAGATTGATGTGGCTCGTCGCCAAGTATCAATTAGCGACCAAGCGGTTGAGCTTACCTCTACCGAGTTTGATTTGCTGTTTCATCTGGCTAAATCGCCGGGGCTAGTTTTTAGTCGCACCCAGTTGCTAGACCAAGTTTGGGGCTATAAACACAGTGGCTACGAACATACCGTGAACTCGCATATTAATCGCTTGCGTACTAAGTTAGAAAGCGATCCCTCTGATCCAAAGTACGTACTCACTGTGTGGGGTGTGGGGTATAAGTTTAATGATGTTTAAGTTGATTAGTTCGTTCTACAGCAAATTAATGTTGGCGGTAGTGGTGTGCTTTATTCTTGCCGGTGGCTTGTTACTGGGTTTGGCCCATCAAAGCTCTCAGCAATACCAAAATGAAATCGAACAGAAATTGCACCTGCAACTAGCCGAACACTTAGTACACGATAGCCAATTGTTTAAAGACGGTGAGTTAGACCCTAAAGGAATTAAACAAGCCTTTCACTCGATGATGATCCTTGGTCCAAGCTTTGAGTTTTATATTCTCGATACCGCCGGTAAGGTGGTCACTTATTCAGCCGATCCCAGTAAAATTAAACGTGAACAAGTCGATTTAACGCCGATACGCCAATTTATTACGGGTGATAGCGTGATGCCAATTATTGGCGATGATCCGCGTTCAAGCTCTCGCCGCAAGATTTTTTCGGTGGCAGAAATACATGAAGGGGCACAAGTTAAAGGCTATTTGTACATCATTATCGGTGGCGAGATTTACGACAGTGTGGCCGAGCTTTTACAAAGTAGCCACATAATGAAGTTAAGCCTGTTGGGTTTATTGTTTATCTTAGGGTTTAGCCTGTTAGTGGTGTTTCTCATTTTTGGTTTACTCACTAAACCGCTGCGTCGCTTAGCCAAAGATATTGATCAGTTTCAGCATGTTGGTTTAGAGAAAAGCTCTAACATTGCGGGGCACTGGCAAAATAATTCGCATGACGAAGTACAAAAGCTAGGGGCGGCGTTTAGTGATATGGCCACCACCATTAAGGGGCAATATCAAAAGGTTAAAGATACCGACCAATTACGCCGCGAGCTTATTTCTTATGTTTCTCATGATTTACGCACGCCGCTGGCATCCTTGCAGGGTTACCTTGAAACTTGGCAGCTTAAGCACCGTGATTTATCACCCGAAGAGGGCGAACAACTGATAAAAGTGGCGCTAAGCAGTGCTCGCAAAACCTCTAGCTTGGTAGAGCAATTATTTGAATTAGCCCATTTAGATAGTGACTCTGCGACCATCAATGAAGAGCCAGTAGCCATTGCCGAATTAGCGCAAGACGTGATTCAAAAACTCGCACTTGCAGCCCAGAAAAAACAGGTACTTATGCGGGTTGAGCCGCAAGACCCCTCATTATTGGCGTGTGCCGATATTCAAAAAATTGAGCGGGTATTCACTAATCTACTGGAAAACTCGATTCGCCATTGTAGTGAAGGCGATGAAATCAAGGTCGTGATTAGCCCAGTAGCGCACACTGAAAAACTGCAGATTAGCGTGAGTGATACAGGCACTGGCATTCCGGCTGATGATTTACCCTATATTTTTGATGCCCACTATCGAGCTGCTAATCGAGCTAAAGATCGCAGCTCACATGGCGGCTTAGGTTTAGCCATTGCCAAACGTATTGTGCAGTTGCACCGGTCTAGCATTAGCGTGAAATCTACCTTAGGCGAGGGCACTCGCTTTAGCTTTGATTTAGATAAGCCTATGTAGTTAATCTCAGCCTATATGGCTTGAGGCGACCAATATCCTTATGGATATTGGTCGCAGGGCTTATTGTTCAAGTAACGTTTACGCCATGTTTAACCATGATTAACTATTGCTTTACGACGCTAACCAGTAAATGGCCACTGTTATTGCTGTAAAAGCCATCTAGGTCATTAGCAAATAAACACAATTCTCCGGTGTCGCTGGCGGTATAAATCGTTTCATTGCCTATCACAAAGGCTTTGCTATCGTCTTCGTCAATATTGCCACACAAGGTGAACCACTGGGCCTTATCAGCCACAACACGTTTACGATGTTCCATCGAGGCGATGGGTATATTTTTAAAGAAGCTAAAGTGTTGTTTGGCTCTATCCCAGCCTTCACCGTCTAACTCTTTAATGGTGGAGTCGTTCCAGCGGGGGCCTTCCAGCACTTTTATTCGGTACTTATGGCCGCGTTCAACCAATACGCCACTATGGTTATTTTTACGGTGTGCGACGACTCGCGTGGTAATCGGTGTTTTTGCCATCACTAAGTTGGAGTAAAAACCTAACTCATGCACTGCAACACCGGTTGCCAAATTGGGGTTGCTCAGCCAAGGGCTAAACACTAAGTAGTGATCAACATTTTTTAATGAGTTGGGTCGATACTCTCTCATCCCTGCAATACGCTGGGCAACCGACAGGTGTACTTTAGGCGCTAACTCGGCCACTACTTTATCGTGTTGAATCACACAGCAACGACGATCATTATGCAGAAAGATGCTCGCTATATTTTGCTCTTGTTGGTGGTTAACACCAAACGGGCAAGGGTCTATTAGCAAGTCATCAAGGCCAATAGGCGCAGGTTTACCGGGGGGCAATAATGACCCATATTCAATTTGGCTTGGCGCTTTCAAGCTTATAGCTAAGTAGTCTAATTGCTCTATCCAATCCTTGGCGTAACACAAAGTAATGTCAGACAAGCCATCAAAGTTATAGCCACCGCCTACATCACTATGCGCACCACTAAACCATACCTCTTCTACTCGGTTCTCGTGGTTCATTAAGGTGGGTTGAAAGGCATCGCGTTTATCGTCGAGAGAGACTAAATGTAAGGCTTGTTTTACGGTGCTAGGCAGGGTGAAGCCGTCTTCAAATACCACTTTAGATTTGGGGCGATCATCTTGTTTAGTGTTCGGCAAGCCTATAGACGCTACCGTATCAAACACCAACTCTACGACGATTTTATCGCTGTCTTTTAAGTAGCCTTTATCCAGTAATACTTTAGCAAAGCGCCTCGCTAATGCTGCCCCACGGGAAAAACCAGTCAGCACCAGGTATTGGTGTTTGTCTGGATTATAGTGTTGCTTAAAGTCGTTAAGCGCGGCATTAATAATGGTTTTTACATCGCCTTTAGAGGGAGACAGGCCCTTGTTGATTAGCCGTTTGAAAAAGCCGCCTCGCGTGCCTACACCTTGATAGTAGAAAGAGTAACTGTCGTTTCCTAAGTTGGTTTTGCCGTTTTGTTTGGTTAGCTTACCACCTAGCATTAGGTGTAGTTTTAACACATTAGTAATACTGCAATCTTCAATCTCTTGTTTATAACCTTGGATGGCTTGGTCACCGTCTTCAGGTTCGTTACAGGTGCCATCAAAGTGAAAAAATAACAGTTTGTTCATGATGCTCTCCTTAACTTTTTTACTTATGTAGAGGGGAATAGCGGTATCAGTGCTTTGCTGGCTGTCCGAGCCCAGCGGTAAAGCGTGTTGTGAGTGAAACCTTGAACCCACCCGCAGTGTGGGTTTAGAGGGGGAGCAGTCAAGCGGCTAATAGCCGTGAAGATGATCGTTGAAACTATCGGGCAACTGCCATCAGTGCGGCAGTTTCTGGCCGACTTTTTAGCCAATAGTAGCTGCAGTTTGATTGCTTGATTCATCGCGAAGCTCAAGGTTGATTAAATCACGGTATTTTAGTGGCAAAGCACTGACTAGAGCGTAGTACAGCTAAAATTGCGGGGTGATTTAGCCCTTAAAAACCTTAGTGACAGTGTCCGCTGGCGTTTACATTGCGCTTATTGGGCTATGTGGCGCGAGGATATTATTGATGACGCATGTTGAAGATTTAGCGTGGCTCGGCAGTTTAGTTCGTCAGATATTGATATATTTATTGTTAGAGAAACGGTTACACTTAACATTGTAACCAAAATAGGTTACATTTTAAAATGTAACTAAATTGGGTTACTTTTTCAGAGGGCTAATTATGCAGCAAGTCGCAGTGCTTACCGGTGACTTGGTCGGTTCTAGTGAGCTAGACAGCCAACACTTTGCTACGCTAATACACGCCTTAAGCCGAACCTTGGCGGATCAAAGTGAACGCTACCAATGTCGCTATGAAATATTTCGTGGTGATGCATTTCAGTTGGTACTCACTAACCCAACTGTGGCGGTAGAGTGTGCGCTCAATATTCGTTTGGCACTTCGGTCTGTGCAAAGTCATGGTAAAAGCTATGATGCGCGTATTGGTATCGGCATTGGTGTGATTGACCCTTTGGCTGAGCTTATTTCACGCTCAAATGGCGAGGCTTTTGTGTTGTCTGGGCGAGGCTTAGATAGTTTAAAAAGGCACTATTTAGGGATTTTTAGTGATCGCCCTGTATTTAGTCAGCGCATGGATCTGCTCACCAAGTTTGCCGATTTACAAATTCAACAGCTCACCACCAAACAAGCGAATGCGCTGGCCCTATATTGGCATTTGCCAGAGCCTAGCCATGCAGCTCTCGCTAAGCAGCTTAATAGCTCGCGGGTTAATGCCACTAAGCTACTTAACCAGAGCCAGTATCAGCTGTTAGAAGAATATAAACAGTATTTTAAACAACTTATGGAAGAGTTTTACTATGGAACAACTGGCCCAGTTTGCCCTTAGCGTTGGCGTAGCTTACCTAGTACTTGAGTTTTATTGTTTGCCCTTGCAGTGGTCGGTAAGTATTCGCCGTGCAAAATTGGCTACACCGCGTTTATATTGGCGGGCGCTAATCATTAGCCTTACATTTGCCGCTATTGCTTGGTTTTTTGTCGGCGCTAGCAGCCAATTGCTGGTGGCCAGTATCGCCTTACTATTTGCCTCTTTTTTAATTAAGCTACTGAGTACCTATTTACCCGACACTGCGCGTTACTTTATTGGCAGCCAGTTGGCGCAAGTGCTGGTGTTTTTGCTGCTGGTGGTAGACCTTAGCCACGCTTGGCACATCGTTGAGCCGCTTCGTCAGCAGCTTATGCAGCCTAAGGTGATGGTGGTTGGGTTGGCGTATCTGATCATTTTAACTCCAACATCTAAGATACTTGCTTTAGTATTGCAGCGTTGGAGCCCTGTTACCCAGCAACCCGCACAAAACTTGCCTATGGCGGGTCAAGCAATTGGTATGGTTGAGCGTAGTTTGGTACTTACTTGTGTGCTGCTGCATCAATTTTCCGCAATAGGTTTTATAGTGGCGGCTAAATCGATTTTTCGGTTTGGCGATTTAACCGGCCAATCAGACCGACAACTGACCGAATACGTAATGTTAGGCACCTTATTAAGTGTGGCTATTAGCGTACTTACCGGCTTGGCTGCCCATGCTTTGTATCATGCGCTTGCATAAGCCTTATTTTATTATTCGCCACCACCCAATGAGACCATATCAATGAGCGATGCTTTATTAACCCAGTTAAGCCAAACCTTTGGCTTTACCAGCTTTCGTCATGGGCAAGCACCAGTGGTTGAACGTTTACTGGCGCAACGCTCCTGCTTAGCGATATTTCCCACCGGTTCGGGTAAGTCTTTGTGTTATCAGTTTACCGCCTTGCAATTGCCACACCTAACCTTGGTGGTTTCGCCCTTATTGGCCTTAATTAAAGACCAACTAGAGTTTTTGCAGTCTAAAGGGATTGCTGCTGCTAGTTTAGATTCCACCCTAAGTGCTGAGCAAAGCAAGCAGGTGATGAGCGACGTACGTAGCGGCAAAACTAAAATATTGATGGTCTCGGTCGAGCGTTTTAAAAATGAGCGATTTCGGCAATTTATTCAGTCAGTACCGATGTCGATGTTAGTGGTTGATGAGGCCCACTGTATTTCAGAATGGGGGCATAACTTTCGCCCCGATTATTTAAAGCTTCCTCAATATCGCCAAGAGCTAAACATTCCCCTCGTGTTGTTGCTAACGGCCACCGCCACTAAAAAAGTAAAATTAGATATGGCCGAGCGTTTTGCCATTGGTGAAAGCGACATTGTGCAAACGGGGTTTTATCGGTCAAATTTAGATTTAACTGTAGAGGCCTGTAGCAGCGCGCAAAGAAATCAGCGGCTAGCTAACTTCATTGGCCAACAGGTTGGCGCAGGCATTGTTTATGTCACCTTACAGCACACCGCCGAAGAGGTCGCTGCGTACTTGCAAAGCCAAGGGCTGAACGCGGTGGCCTATCATGCGGGCTTTGCCAATGAGCAGCGTCAACAAACCCAAAATGATTTTATGAACGACAAAGTGCAAGTGGTAGTGGCTACCATTGCCTTTGGCATGGGCGTAGACAAAAGCAATATTCGTTTTGTGGTTCATTATGACTTACCCAAATCGATTGAAAACTACAGCCAAGAAATCGGTCGAGCAGGGCGCGATGGCAATCGATCAAACTGCTTAACCTTAGCCAATTTAGATGGCTTAACAACCGTTGAAAACTTTGTATATGGTGATACGCCAGAACAAAGTGGTATTGAAACCTTACTAAATAATATTCGAACTGACAGTCAACTAGTAGGGAAAATAGACCAATGGGAAGTACAAATAAACAGCCTGTCTAGCCTAACTAATATTCGCCAACTACCGCTAAAAACCTTATTAGTTCAGTTAGAAATTCAAGGATTAGTTAAGCCTTTGTACGCCTATTACGCTGATTTTAGATACAAATTCTTACAAGACAAAAATGCAGTGTTAGCGCGCTTCACTGGGGAGCGTTTAGCCTTTATTCAAGCCATATTTCGCCATACACAGATGAAGAAGGTGTGGGGAACTCTTGATTTTAATGGTCTATACCATAGCTACCAAGCCGAGCGGTCACGGGTGGTTGCCGCCTTAGAGTATTTGGCTGAACAAGGCTTGATAGAATTAGAAACTAAGAAAATCACCGAAGTATATCAAGTAGAGACAGCAGGCATCGCCGATGCAAGCTTGGCTGAGCGTTTATCTAATTACTTTAATGACAACCAACAAAAAGAGATTAAACGTATTGCGCAGCTGGTGCGTTTTTTCGAATTAGACTCATGTTTAAGTTACCAATTGTCGCGTTACTTTGATGATCACAACGCCCCTCAGCAATGTGGCCACTGCAGCGTATGCCGCGGGCAAGCGGCTAAACTTAGCTATTCTAATCGCCCTATTGAGATCAATGACAGCCAATTATTAAGTGATTTACAGGCGCTAAAAGCGCAATGTGGGGGCAGCAAAACGCTGAGTCTGAGCCCAATTTTGGCGTGCCGCTTCTTAACCGGGATTACTAGCCCTTGGTCAACCAAACTTAAGTTACGCCAATTGGCGGGTTTTGGCCGTTGCGAACAACTTCCTTATGCTAATACCCTGCAGCAAGTGCAGCGTTTGTGGGGGCAATTAAGCTAGGGGCTAATGCAAAAAGTAGCGTGTTGAATGGCTGTACGCTTACAGCGAGTCACTATCAAAGCGTGCTTGCCTAGCCTCGGCTAAGGTGCAGTCGGTGATATGTATCAATTCAGCGAGGGTAATATTAGGGCTTTGGTCAATGAGTCGCTTAAGCCTCTCTTGTTTTGGCTCTTGTTGTTCTTGGTAGGCCTTTAGGTGTTCTTCAAGTTTTAGGCATAGGTAAGCCATAGCTTCTATGTCTAGCGCTTTCAGCTTGTTATTCAAGCTGATAATGGCCGGCTCTTCGCCGATCAGTTGCCAGTTTCTTGAGCGGCGAACACGCTTTATTAAACAGCCGCATTCTAGGGCCATTTGCTTTGCTATTTTAGTATTGTCGCCACCAATTCGACGAATCAAAGAGGGCAGTGGAATAGTTAAGTGCTTGTCGCTCATTCGCCGAATAGTGCACGCTCTTTGCTAAAACATCAAATACTAAGGCCTATTTGCGCTTCGCGATGGCCTCTACTTTGCCATGCTTCATGAAACGTTCCGCACGCGGGGTGCAGCGGGGGCTGGAGAACGGTAGCTCAAGCTGGAATTCAGCTGGCGCTTTGCAGATAAAGGCGGCGTTGTTGCCTAAATCATATTGAACCTTTCATGCGGGCGCCCTGATCGGCTTCCTATCTCTAAAAATGCGACCTAGCGAAAAGCGGCAGGTCGGTTGATGCTCTTTCTTTAACTTGTTGTCTACTTTGATGTTTTCTTTCAATTTTATCAATAGTCAGCGCTTACCTTTTATCTCAGGCTTTGACAAAAGACAAGCTTTGGATAAATACAGTGATTAAATGTGTCAATCTCTACCATACTGGTAGAGCAAGTTTAGCGTTAACAAGGAAGCATACAATGAGCATTCGTCGACATGGTATAACTGTAGGTATAGAGCGTGTAGAAACGCGTTTACTTGTGTCATTTCGAGCTTATGGCAAACTCACTCATCAAGACTACCAAGCAATTACTCCAATGCTTGAATCTGCCTTGGCCGAGGTGGATCACCCCCGTATTCGTGGCTTTTTTGATGCCAGCGAATTGGAAGGTTGGGAGCTACGAGCCGCTTGGGATGATTTAAAGTTAGGTTTAAAACATGGTAAAAGCTTTGAGAAAATCGCCATTCTGGGCAATCAACAGTGGTTAGAATTAGCCTCCAAAATAGGCCAATGGTTTATCGCCGGCGAAGTGAAAATATTTGAACAAGAGCAAGATGCATTGGTTTGGCTAGAGCAGTGAAAAAGTAACCAAATAGTTAAAGCTAGCGCAGTTTACGCTGGCCTTTTACCTTGCAGAGTAAACGGCCATTTTTCAGTGTGGGCTACTTAATAAGAAAGAATACCGCCATGCTCAGTACCGTGGTAATAAGAGCGTTGCGGGTGAATACCGCTAACACCGTGGCTAATATCGCCGCCAATAAATAAGGGTTAGTTAAGCCTACTGCCAGCTCACCTTCGCGCACAAATACAATGGGCGCAAAAATAGCGGTAAGCACAGCGGGTGCCGAATAGCTTAAAAATTGCAGTGCGGTCTTACTTAAACGTAAGGGAATTTTAGGCTCTAAAAACAAATAGCGGCTGGCAAATACAATGGCTGCCATGGCAAAAATACTCAACCAAATCATTGCGCCTCTCCTCGCCATTTGGCGTAAGCGGTGGCTAAACCCATTGCCAATAGCGCCGACACCAATAAGCCGCCGGGTATAGCAAACAACTCGCATACTACCGAGCTTACCAAGGCAATTAACACACATAACAAGCCTGAAGCCTGTTTTATATTGGGCACCACAATGGCAATAAAAGTGGCGGCTATGGCAAAATCTAGGCCCCAACTGTCGAGGTTTTCAATGCTTGCGCCCGCCACAATACCCACCGCCGAGGCGATGTTCCAACCGATATAAAAACTTAAGCCTCCGCCTAACGCATACCAAGGATCAAATTTTTTACCTTTGTCTTTATTGGCAATAGCGAACAACTCATCGGTCAGTAAATAGCCCAACAGTAAACGCCATTTTAAGGGTAATGGGCTTATTTTAGGGCGCATGGCCATGCTATATAAAAAGTGCCGTGAAGTGATCAATACCGTTGTGAGCAATATGCTCAGTAAACTAGCGCCTAACTTAAACATTCCAGTCGCCACTAACTGGGCGGAACCGGCGAATAAAATTGCCGACATAGCTTGGCTTTGCCATGGGCTTAAACCTGCTTCTACTGCGTATGATCCTGCTAAGATCCCCCAGGGGATTACTGCAATGGTAAGGGGTAATACGGCGAGAGTGCCCTTGGCAAAGGCTTTACCTTTGCTCGACCAAGATAAGTGGTGAATAGTGTCTGTTGGGGTCACAATGGTCCTTGAGTGAATGCTGGTAAGTGATGCTGGCCTAAGCCTGAAATTCTTTGGCGTAGCGGCCAGGCGTAATACCTAAGGCACGTTTGAAATGGCGACTTAAATGGCTTTGGTCATGAAAGCCACAATCTAGTGCTACGTCTAGCTGTTTTTGACCTTGGCGCAACAAGCGTTTAGCCAACCGTATTCGGGCTTGAATTTGATAAGCGTGCGGTGGAATACCGTACAATTTGACAAAACGTTTTGCTAAGTAACAAGGGCTAAGATTAACCAGGTTTGCCAGCTCGGTGAGTGATATATCGGCTTCAGGTTGTTCATCTAAAAACTGTTTGACCAAACTCAGGCTGTTTTTGGCAAAGCCGAGGGAAGGGCTGGCAGTGCGGCTTTTACTGTGCCGAGCCATTAATAAGCTAAGGCTAGAATAGACCATACTTTCGCGTAACAAGCGGTTGCTTGATTGCTCAAGGATTGCCATGGTATTACGCAGCGAGTTTGCTAGCACCGCATCTTGTACCACTGCTTGGTTAAAGTAGGGCGCGCCTTGCTGCTTAATGCCTAAGTCTTGGCTTAGCTGTTCAAACTGCTCGGGTGTAGGGTACATAGCTTGATACGACCAGCCGCCCTCAGAGGCTGAACAGCCGGTATGTACTTCGTCGGCGTTAACCAAAATAATGCTATTTTGCGGGGCGATATGGTTGCCGCCAGTACGGTAAAACTGTTGTGCGCCAGTTTTAATTACGCCAATGGTGTAGCCCTCGTGGCTGTGGCGCGAGAAGTGTTGCTTCTCATAGCGGGCATTTAATATCTCTATACCGCCAAGCTCTTCGGCAAGCTGATATCGTGCTTGTTCTATTGCCATATTGCTTACCTCCGTGTTAACGCTATTGATGGCTCATCATAACGTAGTTTACCCATAAGGTTTTGTACAAAATTGGCTTTTGGTCGTTTTGTTTAATCAGCCTTTAAGGTGGTTTTCTCGCCGCTTGCGGGCTGACAAACTCATTTATAGCACCTATAAATGACCACTCGCTATTTACCAAGTTATGACTGGTGGCTTTTAAAGCTTAGGTAGTCGCTCGCAAATAGATCTGACCTTAGGTCATCGATAAGTTGAAAAACCTGTTCTTCTTCAAGGCCAAAATTTAACAGCAGATCGCGGCCCCTCAATAAGGTACTTTCGATGTAGACAGAACCGGCGTATTGAACGCCGTGCTCTTTTAAGAAAAACTCATCGGCTCTGGATTTGGTTCGCGCGTAAGTTTCTAAAGAGGGGTATTTAGATAACATTAAACAAATCTTTCGCAAAGAGCCGGAATGGTCCACAGACACAAATACCGCTTTGGCTTGCTGTAGCTTTGCTCGCTCTTGAATACTGGGTTGCATTATGTCGCCATAGTGCACGTTTAAGCCTAGCTTTTTGCCGTTTTCAACGCAGCTAAATTCTGAATCAAAAGCGATGTAGGGGATTTGCGCCCTTTTAGCCAGCCTTGCCATTAGCCGGCCCACTTCATCAAGCCCAATGATGACTAATTGGCTATCATCGCTTTCAAGCGGTTTGCTCGATACAGCTTGTGTAGACTGCTCTTTTTGCAGTACCCGCTTAGCGAGATGATTACCCAATTTGTATATCCAAGGGGTAAGTACCATGCTGATGCTGGCAACCATAATCCCTAGTGCGGCATAAGCGCTATTTAGCACATTTAAACTTGCGGCAAGCCCTAGCAATACAAAGGCAAATTCTCCCACTTGGCCTAAGGCAAAAGCCGTCTTTATACTGGTGGCGTTGGTTTGGCTGTCACACCGAGCCAGCGTATAAAACACCAATAATTTAAGGCTAATCACTAGTATCAGCAAAATAACTAAGTCTTGGTAGTTGCTTAACACTAAATCGAGGTTTATCGACATGCCAACTGAGATAAAAAGCAAGCCCATTAAAATGCCTTTAAAAGGATTAATGATGTTTTCTACCGTAAAACGAAAACTAGAGTTAGATAAGCAAATCCCCAGTAAAAAAGCCCCTAAAGTAGCCGAAAGCCCAACTTCATCTACGATCCATACGGTGGCAAAAATAGACACAAAAAGGCATAACATGAAGCCTTCTTTACTATGCGCTTTGGCACTTAAGCGTAGCCCAATTGGTAGTAAATATAGCCCAATAGCTACAATGGACAGAACCACGAGAACCAGCAGCAGAGTGCTTAATAGCGCACCGTTTGATGCAGGGTTAGATTGATGGGCAAGAATAGGAAATATAGCCATGATGGGCACAATGCTGATGTCTTGCCCCATTAAATTAGTGAAGATGTTTTTGCCGTGAGAAGTATTGAGTTCATTGTTCTCTTTAAGCATGGTCATCACTACTGCGGTAGATGATTGACCAAAAATCAAACCCAGAGTAAAGCCTGTTTCCCAAGCAAAGCCTAAAATGTAACCCAATAATGAGAACACACTCGCGGTGACTAAAACTTGCCCCAAGCCCTGAATTATAAGGCTTCTCTTCATTCCCCATAGGTCGATAGGTTTAATTTCTAAACCGATAGTAAACAGGAATAATACTACGCCAAAGTCGGCAATTTGCTGAAGTAGTTCAACGTTCGTGGCGGCTACCAAGCCCGGGGTATAAGGCCCTAAGGCGATGCCGGCGATAATAAAACCTACCACTGTACCTAAACGGAGTGTTGAGGAAATCGCGATACATAAGGTGACCGTGGCGAGAACAAGCGTAGCAAATGGGAAAAAACTATCAGCTTCCATGAAAGACCTTTTTTGGGCTGCGCTAACTAACTGCTAGGGTAAACATTGTATTAGTTTAGGCGGAATAATCTACTCAAGCTTATGGTGGGATAAGACAGCAAAATAACGCATCGCGCTCACAGGTGGCTAAGCTATGGGGATGACAACAGAAAGTAAGCGAATGTGAAGCGAAAGACTAAATCAAAGGGAGCCTTAGGCGCTATAAACGTCATGACCACTCTGACCACTTATGCTATCAGTGTGGTAATGATAACTAGGGGGTTAAACGCTACACTTGCCTTTTGAGGCTAGCTTTAGTTTTGATACTTCCTTTTTCCCTGTCTCTTCATCAACTTGCTCTAATCCAGCACCGCCAACTAACACGCCAAATTTGATATATTGTTCGACGAAGTAAGATTTACCACCCTCAGTATCAAGGAGTAAATCATTAGGTGAAAACTCTGATTCAGTAGAAATTTTATGCTCGGTATTTGCTGCCACTTCATGATAGAAGAAGATGCCAGGCGCGGTTTCTCCGATACATTGGTCATCAATTAGTACATCTTTCTTCAGTGCCGCTCCCGCCATGGTGTTTCTTCGATAGACATAGATTACAGCGGTGTCCTCTGCGGGCTGACTAAAGGATAAAGCGGCTTGGTTTTTTTCACTCGACTCCATGGGTACTGAAGAACAGCCAGATAAAAAGGTGACAGTGATAGCCGCAGCCAATAACGAGTTTTTCATTTAGTTTCCTTTTTATTCACCCAAGTCACTTACTTTGTGAAGGTGCTTAATATTTTTAATGTTACTTTGGTTAATAGAGGTTAAGCATCTGATTGTAAATCGATATTTAATTTTCACAATGATGTTTTTTCACATTTTTATGATATATAAATTTTAGTAAAAAAGAGAAAACCCTAAAAACCGTATGTTTAGTGACTCGCTTTTGGGTGATCGAAAACTCAGGGCTCCTCGTTAATATTTGCGACCCAGCAAATGTAATTATGTCTTGAGAGGAAATTATAATGTTTAAGAAAATCGCAACAGTATTGTCTATCGTGGTGGCGAGTTTAGCGTTCAGTTCTATGTCTCATGCAAACCATCATGGTATGAAAAAAGACATCGTAGATGTTGCTGCCGAAAATGGTTCTTTTACCACCTTAGTGGCTGCAGTTAAAGCCGCGGGTTTAGTGGACACCCTCAAAGGTGAAGGACCGTTTACAGTGTTTGCACCAACAGACGAAGCCTTTGCCAAACTGCCTGAAGGCACTGTAGAAATGTTATTGCAGCCTGAAAATAAAGATAAATTGGTTGCTGTGCTTACTTATCACGTAGTGGCTGGAAAAGTGATGGCCGCTGATGTGGTTAACATTACTAGTGCCGCAACGGTCCAAGGGCAAGAAGTCATGGTGAAGGTTGATAATGGTAGCGTGATGATTAACGATGCCAAAGTAGTGATGGCCGATGTGAAAGCCAAAAATGGCGTGATTCACGTAGTAGATACGGTGTTACTACCTCAGTAAAAAAATGACATGTAAGGGTGTGGCTTTAAAGTCACACCCTTTTTTTGTTTAGGCCCCACGATTAGCTATCGCGGCGGGCATCTGGGTGATAATGGCTGGCGTCTCGATTAGCCATTTCTTCATAACTAGCCCATTTTTGTTGTGCCACTTGCTCTGCAATCTTAATTAAACGCTCGGCTTCTTGTGGGTTACTCTTGGCTAATATTTGGTAGCGGTTTTCTTGCTCACGGTAGTGTCTTAGCGGCAGGCTTGGCCTTAAGCTGTCTAAGGTAAAGGGGTTTTGTCCAGCTTTACGCAGTATCGGGTTATAGCGAATAAGGGGCCAGTGACCACTTAATACGGCATTTTGCTGTTGCTCTAGTCCTTTTTGCATGTCTATGCCATGGGCAATGCAATGTGAATAGGCAATGATTAATGAGGGGCCAGGGTAGGCTTCGGCTTCGCGAAAGGCCAATAGGCTTTGCTGAGGATCTGCCCCTAGGGCAATTCTTGCTACATATACATTGCCATAGGCGATGGCTTGCATAGCGACATCTTTTTTAGCCATAGTTTTACCGCCCGCAGCAAATTTGGCGACAGCGCCAAGCGGCGTAGATTTACTCATTTGTCCGCCAGTGTTGGAGTAAACTTCAGTATCCATCACCAAAATATTCACGTCTCGACCAGAGGCGAGTACATGGTCTAAGCCTCCAAAACCAATGTCGTAGGCCCAGCCATCCCCGCCCACTATCCATACCGAGCGGCGCAACAAATAGTCCAGCACCGACAGCAGCGGCTGGGCGTGTTCTTGGGCTTGAAGTTGCCGTTTAATCTTATTCAGCCGTTGCCGCTGTGCTCTTAATTGGCTCTCAAATTGTTGTGGGGCTTGCAGCACTTGTTCTACTTGCTCCTCTCCAATTTTAGTTTGCCACTGGCTTAACAGTTGCTTTGCTTGTCCCTGTTGTTGATCGGCACTAAGGCGCAGGCCTAAGCCAAATTCGGCGTTGTCTTCAAACAATGAGTTTGCCCACGCGGGGCCTTGTCCTTCGGCGTTTTTCGACCATGGGGTAGTGGGTAGATTGCCGCCATAAATAGATGAGCAACCGGTTGCGTTGGCCACTAACATTCGGTCGCCAAAGAGTTGGGTGGCTAATTTAAGATAGGGCGTTTCTCCACAGCCACGGCAAGCCCCAGAAAACTCAAACAAAGGTTCTAAGAACTGCACACCATGTACCGTAGAAAAATCAACTTTACTGCGGTCGTTAACTGGTAAGCTTTCAAAAAAGGCTAAGTTATCGCGCAGTGGCTGTTGTTGGCTGGGTTTATCTAGCATATTTAGCGCGCGCTGTTGCTGGTTACGCACTGGGCAGGCTTCAAAGCAGAGCCCGCAGCCGGTGCAGTCATCAGCATATAATTGCAAGGTGTAGCGGGTATCGGGGTAACCTCTTGCTGATAACGGGGCTGACTCAAAGCTACTGGGGGCTTGCTCCAAATACGCTTGATGGTAGAAGCGTGAGCGCAGCGCCGCGTGGGGACATACCATTACACAGTTACCACATTGAATGCAGGTTTCGCTATCCCATTGAGGAAGAGACGCTGCAATATTACGTTTTTCATATTGGCTAGATCCACTGGGCCAAGTGCCGTCGTCAGGCAGCTGTGATACCGGTATTTGATCACCCAAACCGCGGATCATTTTGGCCGTCACCGATTTAATAAAGGCGGGGGCATCGGCGCTTACTGCTGCGGCTAAACCCAACTCAGAGTCGGCTTCACCAATGGTGACTTGCCGCATTGCCGCGATGCTGGCATCGACCACTGCATGGTTGGCAGCCACCACGTTGTCGCCTTTGTTATGGTAACTTTTGCTGATGGCTTGTTTCATCGCGCTAAAGGCTTTTTCTAGCGGCATGATATGCGCTAAACCAAAAAAGCAGGCCTGCATAATGGTATTGATCCGCTGTCCCATACCGCCCGCTTTTGCGACGGCCGAGGCATCTATCGCATAGACTTTCAAAGCCTTATCAACAATGCTGCGTTGGGTATCATAGGTTAATGATTGCCACAATTGTTGGTCGTTCAGCGGGGTATTAATCAGCAATATGCCCTTGGGTTTTAGCTTATTTGCTAGCGCTATTTGCTGCAAAAACTGCGGCTGATGCACCGCCAGTAGCTCTGCTTGCTCTACCAAATAGGGGGCGTCGATTGCTTGCTGAGCAAAACGCAGGTGAGAAATAGTGGTAGAGCCGGACTTTTTAGAATCGTAAACAAAGTAACCCTGTGCGTGATAGTCCGCTTGTTGGTTAACAATTTTAATGGTGTTCTTGTTTGCGCCTACGGTGCCATCAGATCCTAAGCCATAAAATAGTGCGCTTTTTACGCCATCTTCGGGTAACACAAAGCTAGCGTCATAACTTAAACTTAAATTACTGAGGTCATCATTTATCCCCACGGTAAAACGCGTTTTGGTGTCGTTTTTGCTGAGTTCGTTAAATATCGCATCGACCATAGCGGGAGTAAACTCTTTACTGGATAAACCATAGCGGCCGCCAATGATATTAATGTGACGACGAGTGGGGTTGCCGTGAATAACTGACTCTACATCTAGTTGTAATGGCTCTGCATAAGCACCCGGTTCTTTGGTTCTATCTAACACGGCGATATGTTGTACCGATGCCGGTAACACAGCTAATAAGTGTTTGGCACTAAATGGACGGTATAAACGCACCGTGATCACGCCAATTTTTTCACCCTGTTGGCAGCGATAATCGACCAACTTTTTAACCGTAATACTGGCAGAGCCCATCACCACGATGACTCGTTCAGCATCGGTAGCGCCGTTGTAGTCAAACGGTTGGTAGTGTCGACCAGATATTTTGGCCAGTGCTAGCATGCTTTGGCTTACGATGTCTGGGGTGGCTTGATAGTAAAGATTGACACTTTCGCGCGCTTGGAAGTAGACATCGGGGTTTTGCGCAGTACCGCGAATTTTAGGTCGCTCTGGCGATAGCGCTCGCTCGCGGTGTTGCCACACCCAGTTATCATCAACCAACTCTCGGATATCTTCTGCAAACAAGGCGTTAATTTTGTTTACTTCATGCGATGTTCTGAAACCATCAAAAAAGTGCAGGAAGGGAACTCGGCTACGCAGGCTAGCAATATGCGCCACTACTGCCATATCTTGCGCTTCTTGTACTGATGCTGAAGCCAACAAAGCAAAGCCCGTTGCTCTAACCGCCATAACATCTTGATGGTCGCCAAATATCGACAAGCCTTGTGCCGCTAACGAGCGGGCCGCAACGTGAAATACGGTTGGGCTTAATTCACCGGCAATTTTGTACATATTGGGAATCATTAACATTAGGCCTTGAGAGGCGGTAAAGGTGGTCGCTAAGGCGCCACCCTGTAATGCCCCGTGCACGGTTCCGGCTGCGCCTCCTTCACTTTGCATTTCAAAGATTTCGGGAACTTGCCCCCATAAATTGACCAAACCTTGGTTGGCCCATTCATCGGCTAGTTCGGCCATGGTGGAGGAGGGGGTAATTGGGTAGATGGCGCACACTTCACTGAATAAGTAGGCGATGCGGGCTGCCGCTTCGTTGCCGTCTAGGGTTAGCATGCTAGTTGTCATTGTTGGTTCTCCACTACATCAGTCATGGTCATTGCACCACAGGGACATTGATTCACGCAGGCTTCACAACCGGTGCAGGTTTGGTAATCAATGGCATAACCTAAGCCCTTACCTTGTTTGCTAATGGAACGTTGTGGGCAGGCGCCATAACAACTGTCACATTCAAAACAATTACCGCAGGAGTAACAGCGTTGTGCTTCAAAGTGGGCTTGTTCGGCGTTAAGGCCTTGGGTGACTTCACTAAAATCATCAACCCGTTGCTGGGCTGCCAATTGGTGTTCGGCTGATGCTGGCGCATCTATTTGATACCAAAGGTGTAGTTTATCGGCTTTGATAATCTCAGGTTTATGCTTAGATGGTTGATTTTTGAGAGAATTTTCTTGAACAAACTGGCCTTGTTCCGATAACTTTGTCCCGGACAAACCTGGCTCGGTCAACCAATGATTAATGCAGCGGGCGGCTTTTTTACCGTGCCCCGTTGCCATGGTAACGGTACGCTGTGAGGGCACCATGTCGCCACCGGCAAAAATCCCTTCTGCGCCAGTCATCATCTGCGCGTTCACTACCACTACACCATCGTGATAGCGGATTTCAGCAATGTTATCTAGCAAGCTGGCATCTACCTCTTGCCCTATGGCTAAAATTAGGCTGTCGGCCTCTAGGGTTTCAAGCTTACCTGTGGGTTGGGGACGCCCTTGTTCATCCAATTCCATCTTTTCTACGGTGATCTGCTGGTTTGAGAAGTCTTTAATGGTGCGTAGCCAATTAATTTGCACGCCTTCTTCAATCGCTTCATAGGCTTCAAATTGATGAGCGGGCATATTAGCTAAATCACGGCGGTAGATGATTATCGGTTCTGCGCCGAGGCGCTTCGCGCTGCGGGCAGCATCCATGGCGGTATTACCACCACCATAAATGGCGACTCTGCGGCCTAAGTTTAGTGGGGTGCCTTGTTCAATGGCTTCTAGGTAGCTGACTGCATCTATAATTTTACTGGCTTGTTGGGCAGGAATATCAGTCTTTTTGCTTAGGTGGGCTCCAATAGCGACAAAAGCGGCATCAAATCCGCCTTGCTGTTTTTCTTCCAGTAGATTGTTTACATTGTGATTAAGGGTAATGGTTACGCCCATTCTGACTAAACGATAAATTTCGCCGTCTAGAATATCTCTTGGTAAGCGATAGGCTGGAATACCAAAGCGCAGCATACCTCCGGCGCTGCTGCCAGCATCTCTAATTTCTACGCTATGGCCTAGACGACATAAATGGTAAGCGGCGGATAAACCGCTGGGGCCTGCACCCACTACCAGTACTTTTTTGCCCGAACTCGGTTTATCGTGCTCTGGTACCCAGCCTTCTTGTAAGGCTAAATCACCTAAGTAGCGCTCGATAGCATGCACTGATACGGCTTGGTCTACTTCGCTGCGGTTACAGGCCGTTTCGCAAGGGTGATAACACACTCGCCCGTGCACGGCGGGGAAGGGATTGTCCTTAACCAGAATTTGCCATGCTTGTTTAAACTCGCCCTGTTGCGCCAAAGATAACCAGGCTTGGATATTTTCACCCGCAGGGCAAGCTGCATTACAAGGGGGAAGCAAGGATTGATAGATTGGCAGGTGACCAGCAATGGCGCCAGTACCGTGACTTTGGGTAAGGTCGGGGGGGGTAGACAGATCAACCGGTTTTGCTTTCATAGCGCGTCCTTAATCTTTGGGCATAGCTTGGCTGTGAGTAAATGCGCTGGCGCGCGATTCACAGTCAAAGCGTTGTTATGCCAAGGTGTTTGGAGCTTAACGGTTCAGCACCCAAACCAAATCATAAGAAAAGCAAACTACTAAAAATTTAGCATTGTTGCTCAATTTGCTGGGCGATTTAGATCAATGTTTAACCACTTATGTTAACTTGAGATCACAGTTATGAGAGCGACACCTTCCAACTATAATCGCGCGGGTGTGGCGCTGTATACAGCCAAAGTACTACCAATAGTTTTAGGCATTGGCAGCGTTTTTTGGCTTATCTAAGTGGTCATCATTGGCGGTTCATCGCTCTAGCGGCCGGTGATTAGCTCATCACCAAGCTGTCGGATGAGGATGTCGCTACTAAGGGCCGATGGTTTTGTGGTTGTGCTTCTATACATAGTTTACTCAGTTCAGCGCATAGCCAATAGTACTGGTACTTGGTGGCGTTAATACTTTGCTCGGCGATGAACAAATATTGCGATACAGGTGTGCTTGGCGAGTAATCTAATGTGCCGCCACTCCAGCTTTCGATAAACTCTGCGAGATTAGGGTATTTGGGATTGGCTAAGAGGATGTTTTTAGCCTCTTTAGACAAATGGTTCACTTCTAGGGCGCAACGCTTAGTTTGTTCAAACAGTCTTGATTGAATTTTTGATTGCCATTCTTCCTCTACATTTAATAGGGTTTCTAAAATAAAGTGATAGCGCTCTAGGTTGTTAATGATAGGTTCTAGTTTTACCATGCCCTGCAAGGCACTTAATAGGCTATCAAGCCGGGTCGCTTGCTGGTGAGGCATAAATGAACGCGACAGAAAAACACGATGATGCAATAGCTTATCAAAGTGCTTCAACTCGTTTTGCATCTGCTTAATGCTAGCGGTTGATTGGCTAATGAGATTGGTAATGTCAATGCGACTATTAGCGGCTAAATCAAAGTCTTTTGGGTCTACATTAAGGTTTGCCTCATAGTAAACTTTTACCAGCGAACTTAGCCTTAAGGTGTCTAACTGCTTAAAGTATTTATCTTCTTGCGCTTTAATCAGAGCGTGTTGGCTGTCTATTTGTTTTATACAGTCTGCTAAATCATTAGGTTTATTATCCACCAAGGTTGAAAGATGGAAAAAGCGGCCACTGTATATGTCACCAAAAAACGCTTTTAAGTGCTCAGCTGTTTGCTGTTTATGCTGTTCATTTTCAATCAGTTGGTCGTTGTTAACCATATGATTGCTGGGTTTTTTGATCCCTTGGATAGTGTAGAAAAAGGCACTGACAGACTCACATAAAGTGTCTATTTCTGTGATTAACTGGTCTGCTGGTAACTCACAACTAAAAATACCTTTGTCGTTACGCCGAGTGACAAATTTAATTCTATCTAAATCTGTTGGGTGGCTATCCCATGGGGTACTTTCTCCCCGATTGATTTGCTGTTCAATTTTACTGAGCTGCTCAGCGCTGGTTTGTTTGGCTAGATTAGCAATGGCTAAGGGGATATTAATCAGCAATTTGTTGTCGTTCCAAGCGAGCTTATTGATGTCTGCTATTTTTTGACTCGCTAGCGCGAGTTTGCGGAGTTCAATGGCTGTTTTTTCAAATTGCTCACTGCCAACAAAACGGCTCTCATAGCTGTCAGCATCAAACTCCATCGCTCTAGACATATATTGAGTTAAGCGGAAGTTAAGTTTAAATAGCGCACTAAAAATGAAACGAGTAAGGCCAATAGAGGTTTGGGCAGCAAAGATGGCTATATTCATCATCAATGGCATGTGCTCTTGTTCAGCCCATTTCTCTAGCCTTATGTCCCATTCGTCTGGCTCGTAAGCTCTGCTTTGAAACCAAGTATTTACAGTATGTACAATATAGCGAGTTTGCATCGCTTGAGATTGAGCGAAATGGCCAAACTCATGCGCCAAAATACCGCTGAGTTGCCGCATGTTCATACCGGTAAGTAAGGGCAAGCCTATGGTTAAACGTAGTTGGCCTCTTCGTAAACTGAGTAAACCATCGAGGCCGCCCGCAGAGGCGTTTACTTCAGTATCTAAGCAAATCTCGGCGGGTCGAGGTACCGATAATTTATCGCACATTACATAAACCAAGTTAAAAAGAGCGGGGGCTCTTTTGGCTTGTAGGCGATAACGTTTAGGTTCTTGATAACGCGCAAATAAGGGTTTTAGTAAGAATAGGAAAAGTACACTAACGATGAAATAGGGAACGATGAGTAGTAGTTTGCTGAAAAGCCCTCCTGACATATCGCCGATGTTGTTTACTAATACTGAAAAGTAAAAGATAGAAAAGGTAATTAAACCCAACAACATGGCCAAATAGATAAGCGGCGTAATCATTGTTACGAGCACGGTGCATATCAATCCGAAACGATATTCGCGGCTAACACTTGAACGTGGAAAGTCCCCGTTTAGCAGTTTCACAAAATCAGCTTTTAGTTTTGGGGATGGTTTATGCGCGTTGTTCGTGGCTTGCTCTTGATGGTCGATAGGGCGAGTTTGTGGAGTGGCCACTTCTCTGATCGCTACGCGCAAGCCATATTCGGTAAACACCTCGGATAAGCCTCTAGCTAAACTTAAAGACAGGTTTTCTTTAAGTACGTTTCCTTCTTGAAGATATTTTTGGGCAGCCGAAGGGGTAATATCTAAGGCCTTACAGAGTTTATCTACCAAGTGGTGGTCACGACTATTGCTATTCTGTGCTCCTAAACTCACTAATTCATACTTAGCCACTAACATTTCCTTATGTCATTAGTGATGCTTTTATCGCTAGGATTCTTGCAAATAAACCGCATTTATTCAAAGGTTTATCATTTTATTTGTGCCTCATAGCGCAAATAAAAAATATTAAATGTGGTGGTTTTATGGTGGTTTGAAGCGCGTGCTGAAAACCTACTGACAGTATGCTGTCAGTAGGGGGGCTTTATAGTGATTCTACCTACCAGCCAAGGGGGCTTAAGTAGGATTAGCAAGGAGATAGTTATGTTAGCTGTAGCACCGTTAGTATGGGGCGAAATTGCCGTCAGTGATATGGACCGCGCCCTCGCGTTTTACGCAGAGCACTTTAACTTACACTTTCGTCGCGAGAATATGGGCGATATGGACATGGCGATACTAGAAACGGAAGATCCAGAAGCCGCCAGCATTGGCTTATGTAAACATGAAATGATGAAGCCTAGCCTAGATGGCAGCACGGTATATTTGCACTTAAGTGAAAAACTCAGTCCCTTAGTCAATAAGATCAGCGATGCGGGGGTGCAAATGTTGTTACCCCTTACCGCCATTAAAGACGGCGAGCATGGGTACATTGCGTTATTTGTTGACAGTGAAGGCAATAAAGTGGGTTTGTGGTCTAAATTTCAGTAGACGTTGTCATCGAATAGCGATAAACAAATGCGGCGTAATATTTAGCTAGCCCAGCGTGTTGTGCTGGGCTAGTGTTGCTACTGTAGATAATTTAGGGAATAGCATGAGACGGGCAGACAGGCTTTTTCAAATAGTACAAATTCTGCGGATGCGGCGTTTAACTACTGCCCAAGATTTAGCCGAGCGCTTAGAAGTGTCTACTCGGACCATTTACCGCGACATTCAAGATTTATGCTTAAGCGGTATTCCAATAGAAGGAGAAGCAGGGGTCGGCTATTTGCTGCGCCAAGAAGTTAACGTACCCCCATTAATGTTTAACGAACAAGAACTTGAAGCGATACAAATAGGGATGCGTATGGTGCAAACCTGGGCAGGCAAAGAGATATCGTCAGCGGCTAAACAAGCGATGATAAAAGTTGAAGCGGTCTTACCTAAACGCTTACAAGCCTACCAATCACTAATGTTTGCTCCCGATTTTTACATCGACAGAGATGAATTCAAATATCTCGACGCTTTACGTATTGCCGCCCAGCAGCGCGAGTACTTGGAAGTGGCCTATCAAGATGCCAAAGCGGATTGCAGCAAACGGGTTATTCGACCACTGGCCATTTACTTCTGGCGCGGCACTTGGACATTATTGGCGTGGTGTGAACTTCGTGATGACTTCCGCAATTTTCGAGTAGACCGAATTACTCAGCTCACTCATCTAGAGCGGGTGTTTAGCCATACACCTGGTAAAGAGTTAGACGACTTTGTTGAAAAAATGGAGCAGCAAAAAGGCGAATAGCGCCAAACATCATTGACTTGGAGATTATTGCGCTTAGTCACTATTTTTAACAAAACTATCAATTTAATTTCCATCTTGCTGAATCATCGATAAACTACTGATGAATATAACAACATTGCCAGCAAAGCAATGACTACCCCAATCATCAGCCTCTTCAAACCTCTGGCTGTATGAGTTTGAGCAAATGGAGTTGAAACATGGCTAAACAATTTTGCACTCAGTGCAGTCAAGATACTGAACATAAAGAGATCATTAAACAGAAACCGTCTAAGTATGGCAGCAGTAAAATGGAGCAGTTTAAAGCCTTTATGGAAGGCTTTTTTGGCGGAACAGCCAGTGCGGTAGGGGCTTCACTCGATTTGATGGATAGATATGTAGAGTGCCAACAATGCGGGTATCGCACACTTGAAAATCATGGTGATGAGTTTCAGTGAGACTCAATGTAACTTGTTTGCGGCTAGTCAGCGGTAGACTGAATGATAAATATTTTTTAAGTCATTAATATAGGGATATAACAATGGAAGTAGGTGTATTTGAGCGCACAGAAACCACCGATAAACTAATCAGTGCTTCACTTTACAATTTTGTCATTGGGGCTACTTTGGTGTGGGGTTTTTTTGTCAATTGGCTAATGGTATTAAATATTCCCGCTGAATCCATCGCGGCGGTCAATCCTATTATCTTTTTTGTGGGCTACTTGGCGTCATGTTTCTTTGGCATCTACCTATTTAGCAAATCTGACAATCCTTTAGTGAGTTTTATTGGCTACAACTTTGTGGTTGTGCCGTTCGGTTTGATCATTAACCTGGTGGTGAGTCGCTACAATCCAGATATCGTGTTAGAAGCGATACGAGTGACCGGATTGGTGACCTTTGTGATGATGTTACTTGGGTCGATGTATCCTGCGTTCTTTAAAAAAATCAGTGGTGCTTTAACCATCGCCTTATTATGTGTGATTGTGGTGGAGTTGGTCGAGATCTTCATTTTTAATACTCACCACGGTATTTTGGATTGGATCGTCGCGTTAATTTTCTGTGGTTATATTGGTTATGATTGGGCAAGAGCAAATGCGATACCTAAAACCTATGATAACGCGGTAGACAGCGCTGCTGCCTTATATATGGATATCATTAATCTGTTTTTACGTATATTGCGTATTTTAGGCAGAAGGTAGTCTTCTTGAATATTCCGTCTAGTGCGCTTGATTCACTGATCTAATAGAGGAATATCTTGATGAACAAGGTAGCAATAGTTACCGGTGCGGGCAGAGGTATAGGGGCTGCAACGGCTATTCAATTGGCTAAACAAGGCTATTCGCTATGTATTAATTATCTAGCGGATGAGCAATCAGCCTTGGCGGTGGTATCGCAAATTGAAGGTGCTGGCGGTAAGGCCATAGCGGTCAGGGCTGATGTATCAGAAGAGGAGCAAGTACTCAGACTTTTTCAGATCGTAGACCAACAGCTAGGGGCTATAGATTTGCTAATTAATAACGCCGGAGTGCTATTTGCTCAAACGGATATTGAGGCCATGACCGCTGAAAGAATTAACCGAACATTAAAAACCAATGTTACAGGCTATTTCCTTTGCTGTCGCGAGGCGGTTAAGCGCATGTCTTATAAACATCGAGGCAAGGGCGGGGTGATTGTTAATGTGTCTTCGGCCGCTTCACGAATTGGCTCTGCCCATGAATATATCGATTATGCCGCTTCAAAAGGGGCTGTTGATACCTTAACAATTGGCTTAGCGATGGAAGTGGCAGAGCAGGGCATTCGAGTCAACGGCGTAAGACCAGGCTTAATCTATACCCAAATGCATGCGAGTGGTGGTGAACCTAATCGGGTAGACCGCCTAAAAGCGCAGCTACCCTTAAAGCGCGGCGGTACCCCTGAGGATGTAGCCGAAGCGATTGTTTGGTTATCATCTGACAAATCTAGCTATACGACAGGGGCCTTTATTGATGTTTCGGGCGGCAGGTAAGCTATGACTTATCATCTCCTCTTTTTGCCCACCATTGTTTGTCGTAAAGGAAAATTATGAAAAGAAGCTTTGATGTTATCGGGGCGCCATTTAACCACTTGGCTTGTGTTACCACCAAGCAAAATAGTGTCGATGGACTTCGCTCTGGTGGCAGGCAGTCATGGCTAGGGCTTAGCCAATGGACCGCGCTAAGAAACCAGAACTGGGCTTGCGACATTGAAGATTGTGGGGATGTAGCGGTTGATTCTGCGGTATTAGCCTTACTGGAGTCTGGCGCTAAACTCGAAGCGCTCAACCAATATTGTTGTGCTTTAAGTGCTAGGCTGATGAAGAGTTATCATGCTGGCCGCACTCCTATAACTATTGGTGGAGATCACTCGATTGCGGTTGCCACGCTGCAAGCTACCATGGATTATTATCAGAAGCAGCGGGGTAAAAAGGTGGCGGTAATCTGGGTTGATGCCCATGCAGACTGCAATAATAGCCTAGATAGTCATCTACATGGCAAACCTTTAGCTATGTTAATGAACCAATATTCCCATCATGGCTGGTCTATTGACTCTGCGCTCGCAGTAAAACCAGAAAATGTTTTTTATATCGGTGTACGAGACTTAATGCCTAACGAATACCGACTGATTAGTGATTTAAAAATGACTAACTATGATATTAGCCACATCGATAATTTGGGTATTAATGTAGTTATTCAAAAGCTTATGGCTCAGTTAGAGACTGACTTTGACCATATATATTTGTCTTTTGATTACGATGTATTAGATGGCAGTATTTTTCGAGCATGTGCTACCCCCAATGTTGGAGGTTTGAGTGCCCGTGAGGCCTTACATCTTGTTTCTGCTTTATCTTCAAGTCATAAATTTGTCGGGGCTGATTTTGTTGAATACTTGCCTGAACTTGATCATAACGGCGTATCTCAAGAACTTATGGTGAAGCTAATAGATGCAGTGTGGGGCTTTAGAACTTAACAAAGCTTGGCATATCAATCTGCCAAGCTGAGTATTGCTTTCCAAGGTGACTACTTGCTTGTTAGCCTTGGTTTAAGTCTTTATCTTTCCAAAACTTTGTTCCTTTAATTGTTGCCTCTAAAGATAGGCCTGCTTCGGTCATTTGATATATTTCAACGTCACCTATAGCGCCTTCTGATTCAGCTGAGCCACCTTTGTCACCCGCTTTTGCTGAAGCGTCGGCTTGTGCGCCAAATAACCAACCAGATTCAACAAACTTGTCATATGATTCGCGGGTTTTAAAAACCATGAGCGCTCTAAAATCTTTAACGCCGGCACCAAAACCTACGCCAGCTTCGCCCATCTTCATATAGGTGCGTTTGCCTGAGACATTATCTATAGCTACCCCATGACCGCCGCCAGCTGAGATAACAAACAGGTTGATGCCAGCGTTACTGAATACAGCATAACCAACTGAGCCACTAATTTTACCGGCTAGTTCAGCATTTTCTTTTTTAAAGTCGGCCAAGCTCTGCTGCACCATTTGGTTTGATTCGGCGCGTTCTTCTGCCGCACTTTTTGCTAATGCAGGGAAACTAATAGTGATGTTTAGCAGGGCGATAGCGAAAATTGCAGTTAATGATTTTGTCATTGGTTTTCCTAAGTAGGTGCTGCATTACAAGGCAGCATAATCAACAATGTGAAATACAACTCGGCCTTTCAACTTGCTGCTATTTTAAGCTTTACAGCTAATAAAATTGACATTTTACGAATAAGCGTGACACTTAGTGTATCTGTTCACGGATTGGATTTGTTTTGCAACAGTACCTATTTCAGTTAGCTGCGCTTAAATCGATAGTTGAATTAGCAGAGCTGCAAGGTTTAGATAAACACCGCTTATTAGCTGCTGCAGATATCTCACCCAGTGTGCTACGCCGCGATAGCGGATTAGTGAATCAATTGAACATTGCCAAATTTTTCACTGCGGTAGATCACTACGGTGAACAACCTTTAGGCAGCGCTTGTTGCGGTTTAACCCTAGCGTTGAGAAAGCAAGGCGCAGTGGCTGTAGCAATACAACATATGCCAAATTTAGCAGCGATGGTACTTATGCTTCAGGCCTTTTTAAATGCGCAATCTAGCGGCACATGTTTAAGCTTGAGTGAGCAAGGCGATCTAGTGCGGGTAGAGTTTTCATTAAAGTTTGCCGATCAATTAAATTGTGATGCTATGTATAGGGCTATGCTGTGTAATTTGTTTTCTACCTTTAAGCAATTACTTGGTGACTCATGGCACCCCAGAGAGCTTTGGTTGGACCATCCCTTTAGTCACGCCAATGAGCTGTCTGACTTACTTAAATGCCCGTTAAAAACCCAAATGCCCAGCAATGGAATTGTGTTTGATAAGCGCTGGTCACATGTTACTGGTGCTCAAGTATTTCCTATAAGCCGTGAGTTAAGTAAGCAAAATGCGGCAGCCATAGATCGTTTAGACAATATCGAAGACTTAATTTACCAACTGTTACCGGCGCTTATTTATGACGGCCGTACCAGCATAGAGCAAGTCGCAGAGTTATTTGGGGTACAAGTGCGGGTGCTACAAAAGCGCTTAAAAGCTAAAGACACCCGCTATTCGAGTTTGTTAGAGGACGCTAGGAAAACCATGGCAATTGATTATTTGCTCGATAGCCAACTATCAATTAGTGATATTTCATTGCAGTTAGGCTATCGAGAACCCGCCATATTTATTCGCTGTTTTAAGAAGTGGTTTAAGCAAACACCATTGCAGTGGCGTAAAATTGCAAGGGCCAATTAAGTTTAGTTATTTTTGTATTATGTTTTTTAATAATTACCAATTTGGTGCATAAAGCTAGCGTTTATCGCTTTATTTTGGTGAGTGTCATCGTCTAAATTCTGCTTGTTGCTTGAAATGCATGGCTTTTATATTTGGCACGCTAAATGCGACACTGATCACGAAAAGGGTGTTTTGAACTTAAATACCCCCCTAATCAGTAGCCAAAGGACAAACATCATGAAAACGTTTATTACTTGGTTTGTGGCATGCTCGAGTTTAATCTTGAGTGTTGTTTTTCAAGTACAAGCAAACACCGAACTAAGCGCTAGTAATTCATCGTTAAATGGTTGGTGTGCCAGTCTTAGAAAGCAGCAAAGTTGTTTGAATTTACATCTACAATTGGCTGAGAATGGCCGCGCAGATTCGGCTTATTGGGTTGCTAAGGCAAATGCTAGAGGCACCTTTGAAGACGCTGACTTCACTAAAGCAGCTGATTACTATCAGTTTGCGAGCAACCAACAACACCCTGATGCAAGTCGAGAATTGGGTTTATTGCATTACCATGGAGTGATTGGCCAACGTGACTTTGTTAAAGCGCAGGGCCTATTTGAACAAGCCGTTGCGCAAGGCAACGCTGAAGGAATATGGGCACTGGCAAGGATGTATCATTATGGTCGTGGCGTAGAGCAAAGCTACCAAAAGGCTTTTGAACTATTTACTTTAGCAGCAGAGCTGGGCTCTAAACCTGCGGCGAGTACCTTAGCTTATTACTACAAAGTGGGTTTGGCGACCGAGGTCAACCCCCGTTTGGCTAGCTATTGGGGTAATAAAGCCCGTGTTAAACGCCTAGTGACATGGAATCGCTCTATTCCCGATTATCGCTAAACCGATACCGCGTTCAAACAAGCCAGCATCGATTGATGCTGGCTTGTTGGTTATTAACGCTAGACATAAATTAAACATCAATTGTTCATCACATTGCAACCTTGGCCACTTTAACTAGAGAGCGAGTAATTTAGCTCGATAAATTAAAGATAAAGGATGCTTGCCAATGAAATTCACCCGCTTGGTTTTGTTACTATGCCCACGCCCTGCTACGGTCACCTTCTTTGATAACTGCGTTAAATAACCACTATATGCATAAACATGTTACTGCTAATGCTGATTAGCAGTAACTTTGTGATCTTGATAGCACTATTTTCAATTTTCCCTGCTAAGTTGATTCATCGCAATGAAGTAATTATTCACTATTTTCCATAGGCCTTAGTGTGGTAGCTTTGCGCCGGTTGTCTTTTTTGGTCATTAGGCAACGGTTAACAAAGGAAAATAAATAATGAAAAAATCACTCTATTGCTTAGTGGGTATTAGTGCATCGATGTTAGTCGCTTGCAGCAATACCAACGACGCACCTGTAAACTCATCTGAAACCTCTGCGATTGTGTGTTCTGGCTCTTGTGGCCAAGAGCAGTTTGATCTTGCCCAACAACTTCATACTGGTGATGGAGTCGAGCAGAATTATGATGCAGCTTTAGCCGCTTACTTAAAGGCTGCTAATTTAGGCAACGTACCTGCAATGACTCAAGCCGCGGTGTTATATAGCGAAGGCTTAACAAACCAAGGCGTTAACAAAGAAGCAGCGCTTCAGTGGTTAACCATGGCGGCTAAGCAACAAGATGGCGAAGCCCAGTTTTTATTGGCTGAGCATTATTGGAGCGAGCAAGATTATGGTCAGGCAGAGTTTTGGTATAATCAAGCTGCCTTGAATAAGCATAAAGAAGCGGCTTATCTGTTAGGTCTTTACTATTTTGAAGGCACTAATATGGAAGAAGACCCTGAGCAGGCTTATGTCTGGATGTCGATTGCGGCGTTGTTAGGTCACAGTAATGCACCTGGAGATCGTGATTTTCTAATTGGAGAAGAACTCGATATGACCCAAAAGAAAGCTGCTTGGGCAGAAGTCGCTAGACTCATCGAAACGATGGGCATTGAAGTGCCTTGGTAGGGGATGGTTAGTGTCATATTGACAATACTGACTGGTTAAAAAATACGGTGAGTGAACCGGGAATTTGGTAAGTTTGTGTACTAAGTAACCTGGTTTACTCGTTGTTATCTACTGATTGCCCCCGCTGGTTAACACTTCTGCTATACATTTATTTGCACTGCTTCGCTAATGAGTACTTCAGCGCTAAAGCCTGCTGTTATACTTATCTTTAATGAACCTTAAACTTGCCATTTTCCAACTTGAGATAGATACTAAAACTAATTGATAATTAAGATTAAATTAATGGATGTTGTTGTTATTCGTTTATCCATTCATGATTTCCAATTAAGAAGCATAGTATGCAAGCACCAGATACACCGGTTAACGAAGCGAGTAGGCTACAAACACTTAAACAATTAGATGTTTTAGATACTCAGCCAGAAGAACGTTTTGATCGTATTACTCGTATGGCAAAGCGCTTATTTAAGGTGCCTATTGCCTTAGTCAGCTTGGTTGATGAAAATCGCCAGTGGTTTAAATCCTGCTTTGGCGTTGATGCCACTGAAACGCCACGCGATATTTCATTTTGCGGGCATGCCATATTAGATAATACTACCTTCCAAATTCGCGATGCGCTTGAAGATAAGCGCTTTGCAGATAACCCATTAGTCACTGGTTACCCCTATATTCGCTTCTATGCTGGCCATCCTTTAAAGGCACCCAATGGCGATAAGTTAGGCACTTTATGCATCATCGATACTGAACCGAAAAGTCTCGACGCTGATGATTTATTAGCGCTGAGCGATTTAGCCGCAATGGTTGAACAAGAGTTAGCCGTTTTGCACTTAGCGGGTACCGATGAGCTAACCGCTATCTCGAATCGTCGTGGTTTTATGCAACTGGCCAAATACTCATTTGCTATGTGTAAACGACAACAGCTTCCCTTGGCCTTGGCTTATTTCGACTTAGATGCGTTTAAGCCGATTAATGATCAGTATGGGCATGCTGAAGGCGATAAAGCCCTAAAGTTGGTGGCAGAACAGATGCGACTTTCGTTGCGAGATTCTGATTTATTTGGTCGCTTAGGTGGAGATGAGTTTGCGGTATTGTTTACCAATACCCGTTTAGATCAAGCCAAAGAGGTGTTAGCTCGTTTTGCTGACGAGTTAAGCCAAACAGTGGCTGAGTTGAATGTAGAGTATTCTTTAAATTTTAGCTATGGCCTAGTGGATGTAGATTTTGAGCAGCAGTCATCGATGGACTGTGTTATCGAAGACGCTGATCAAATAATGTATCAGCATAAAAAGAGTAAGCGCTAAGATTTAGTATTTAATTAAGTGTAATCGCCGCCATGGGGGGAGCAGCTTCTGGTTGTCGAAAATAATGTAGGGCGCGTATCGCTGCATACACATTTTGGCAGCAGAGCGATAACAGGGCGGTGTGTTAATTATTAATAGCAACTGGCCGGGCAATAAGGCTTGTTGGTAATTAATTAAAGTGTGGTTTTCTTGGTTGAAGGCCACCATACCGGCTAGCCAAGCAGTAACGAGGCTCAGTAGCACTCCAATAATAACAATACTCAATATATTTAGAGAAATTAAGCCGCTTAACCATAGCCCTGCGATACAAATTGCTGTTGCAATCAACCCAAATAGGGCACCTAACAAACATTTTCTTACTATATCTGCTTGTTCAATAAAGGCTGTAGCATGCAATTGATGGGTGCTTACTTGCGCCTCGATATGAGACACAAATTTTATTTGTTTCAGGTCTAAGCCTAGTTCAAGCAAACATTTCTGTATCGCTTGTGCTGGCTGGTGGCTGTTTAGTAAATAATGAAGCTGGTGCATGCATTGCTCCAGTTAAATTTAACCCGTACATATCTTAACGTAGTCGCTGATTGATAGGATCACTTCGCCATTGAGTTATTTTGTATCAGCTTTGTGAGTGACTTGGCTGATTACTGACGCATATGCTTGTAATTTCAGCGCTAGAACGGCGTGTCCAAAGGCCGCGTTTCCGTAAATCAGAAGTGCTCTACAATTCAGGTTGTATTGTTTGTTCTTTTTGCTCACTACATTAAGGCTAAGCCAGTGGGCTTAGCCTTTTTAAGATTACCGTTTACTGCTCGCTTAACGCTTATGGGCAATCATAAGGAAAGCCTTGTTGATCGGTAAAAGACCAAGCTTCAACATTAATATGGTTAAAGTTATTACACATATCTGCCAACGGATAGGCCATTTCCAAATAACTGAAACTTCCCACATCGGCGCTGCCACTCAGAGTGAAGCTATCTTGTGACAGAATGCTAGTTTTACGGGTAAATAGGCTGCCAGTGATAACCATGTTGGCGCTATCAATACTACTGTCCATGGCGTAAACGTTAGTAAGGTAACTGTTTTCAGCCCATAGTGCTGATTTGCCTCTTAGTTCTAAATCAGTTATTGGTGAACCTTGGGTTCCTAATACGTCAACATCAACGCTGCCACCAGTTTCAATATTCACTTTGCTTGTGATGACGGTAGCGCCTATCAGTGATGAGCCCGCACCTACGTAGACTAAAGGACCGCTAAGCTGGTTCTCTACTGCGAGAGCAGCATTGGCAAACAAATCTACTTCATTAGTGACACTTAAATCGTAAACTTGTCCACCCGTTCCGGTGCCCATGTTTAAAGTATCGAGGCTGAGCGTGCCTTGACCTAAGTTTTTAAATCCTGAGGCATTTAATACTGTCATTTGAGCGCTACTAAGATTGGTGTATTCCATACTACTGGCAGTGTCTAATACAATGTCTTGGGCTTTTCCTATTGGTGAGAAGAAAAATAAACGAGAAGATAAGCTTGCTACGAAGCGCTGTCCTTCTACGCTGTCGTTATACACGATGGAAGAAGTTCCGGTAGACAAAAACTCACTGTTTACTGGGTAGCTATTATTTTCGAAGTAAACCGCGCTGCCAGAGTCGATAAAGGCAACACGATCGTCGTTAGCCTTACCTAAGATGTTAACCCCTTTGACGACCACATCTTGCTTACCAACGACTTTAATCATGCCTGCCACTTCGCCGCCCTGCAGCATAATGCTGTCGCGGGTGATTTGCAGTTCGCCGTTGTCATCGGCCGCGCAGGTACCGCTTAAGTTCAAGGTTATCCAACGTTGGCTGCTATCGGGCTCAGCAAAGTAATCAAGCAAGGCATCATCATCATCACTACAGTTGATCGCTATTTCGCTAAAACCGTTGTTAGGAGAAGATGAAAGGCTTAAGTTTTTGAGATACAAAAAGTTATCGTTCATTTCACTGGCTTTGATCGTTCCGCCAGCTTGAAAGGTGACAAGTTCGCTTGGTTCAGCAGCGGCCAAGGCGAAGCTGCTGTTAAAAAATAAAGCGCTGGCAATGATGGTAAGTGTGGTGTTTAGTTTATTCATTATTTGTTCCTTAAATTTTGAATTATTCTCGACTACTGCCATAGGGCTTGGTCAAATTTGGCACTATCAAAACTAGCTACTTCGGGCTCTACGCTGTCACAGACATCTCCAATACCATCGCCATCAGTATCAAGCTGGTTGGCGTTGGCCTGTTGCGGGCAGTTGTCGCTATTGTCTCCAACACCGTCATTATCAGCGTCGGTGCTTTCATTGGCATCGTTAGGGAAGGCATCCGCGTTGTCACCTATGCCGTCGTCATCACTATCTTTGGTTTCGCTGGCATCATTGGGGAAGGCATCCGAGTTGTCACCTATGCCGTCGTCATCACTATCTTTGGTTTCGCTGGCGTCATTGGGGAAGGCATCCGCGTTGTCACCTATACCGTCGTCATCGCTGTCTTTGGTTTCGCTGGCGTCATTGGGGAAGGCGTCTGCGTTGTCACCCAATTGGTCACCATCACTGTCTTTGGTTTCGCTGGCGTCATTGGGGAAGGCGTCTGCGTTGTCACCGACTAAATCTCCATCGCTGTCTTTGGTTTCGCTGGCGTCATTGGGGAAGGCGTCTGCGTTGTCACCGACTAAATCTCCATCGCTGTCTTTGGTTTCGCTGGCGTCATTGGGGAAGGCATCAGCGTTGTCACCGACTAAATCTCCATCGCTGTCTTTGGTTTCGCTAGGGTCACTGGGGAAGGCGTCTGCGTTGTCACCCAATTGGTCACCATCACTGTCTTTGGTTTCGCTAGGGTCATTGGGGAAGGCGTCTGCGTTGTCACCCAATTGGTCACCATCGCTGTCTTTGGTTTCGCTAGGGTCGTTAGGGAAGGCATCAGCGTTGTCACCGACTTGGTCACCATCACTGTCTTTGGTTTCGCTAGGGTCATTGGGGAAGGCGTCTGCGTTGTCACCCAATCGGTCACCATCACTGTCTTTGGTTTCGCTAGGGTCATTGGGGAAGGCGTCTGCGTTGTCACCCAATCGGTCACCATCACTGTCTTTAGTTTCGCTGGCGTCATTGGGGAAGGCATCAGCGTTGTCACCGACTTGGTCACCATCGCTGTCTTTAGTTTCGCTGGCGTCATTGGCGAAGGCATCAGCGTTGTCACCGACTTGGTCACCATCGCTGTCTTTGGTTTCGCTGGCGTCATTAGGGAAGGCATCAGCGTTGTCACCGACTTGGTCACCATCACTGTCTTTGGTTTCGCTAGGGTCATTAGGGAAGGCATCAGCATTGTCGCCTACTTCATCACCATCACTATCGGCGCTTTCATCAGCGTTATGCGGGAAGGCATCTTCGTTATCATTTACTCCATCATTGTCGTCATCCTCGTCGTCGGTAACTTTAATAATTTGTCCATCTTGCACAATGACCGTTTCATCCTCAGCCACATCAGCCAGTATGTCTTTAACATCGTTAAACTGTTCGGCGACGGTCTCTGGCTGGGCTGCTTCTGCTGCGCTAGCAGGCATGAGTTCAGCGGCTACCAGCAAGCCAGCTAATTGGGCAAGATCTGCTTGTTGATTGGCGATAAAGTCACCGAGTAGCACGGTATCTTCTTCTAGCCCTAGATCATTGGCTATTGTTTGACTCGCTTGACTTAGGCTTAAGCTTTCATCGTTGCGCATCGTGATATGCACAAGTGTAGAAAGGGGCGTTACTTCGGTTTGGCCAGCCGGAGCAGACATCATGTAACTGCTAGTAATTGCAGTATCGGGTTGATCTTCATCGATAGTTTGTCCAGCAATTGCTCGTACCACCACAGGGATGTCGTCAAGATTGCTTACGCCGGTAATATTGAGTTCTGCTGTACCGCCAGGGCCACTTATGGCACTAGGTTCTCCATCGTCTTTTACAAAATTTTGATTTAAATCGAGCCATATTTCAGCTTGCTGTAAATAGCCGTCGATAGCGGTAACTTCAAGTGTAAGCGGACCTACTGGCTGCTCGGGATCGCTCCCACCACAAGCACTCAGGCCTACCGCCATCCCAACCGCTAAGGCGAGAGGATGAAATTTTTTCATAATTGTCCCTTTACGAAGTAAGTTTGCCAAAGCAGGAAGCTTGGCGATTACAGGGTAGGACATACTCACAGAGCGTTTCATCCCCCATATAGGTGATGAAAACCTTAAAAAAACATAAAACTTGATTCAGATCAGTTGCCTAGGGAAATGACTACGCGGAAGCGGGTACATAGTTAAGAGGCTTGTGCTTTAATGGTATGTACACTGTATTAGGGATGGGAAATGTTAAAAGCGTCTTTAATTCAATCACCATTAATTGAGCATCGTCATCGAGCGGTGTTCTGTGTTAACTCACTGAGTGGGCTGGCTGACGCTTTATTAAAGAAAGTGGCGATTGAAGGTGTAGTGCTGTTGGTGTTGGATCAGACTGGCTTACCTATTTTTAACTACAGTAGGGGCTTTACTGAACAGCAGTTACTGTGTTACCAGCAGCATCGCGCTGATGATGTTTATATAAACGACTATCTACAACAGCCTTCATTGTGGGGCTCTCTCCAATACTTGCAGCAACGTTTGCCTCTGAGAAAGATTGATAACCCGGTATTTCTTGAGGTGATTTATCCCTCAGTGAGTTTTAATCATACCCTTTCTGGTTTTCGCTCCTTGGCTTATGGTCACCGCTTGCTATTGAGTTGTCATCGAGAACATCGGTTTTCGGTCAACGAGCAATACGATATGCAAAGTCTTTTTTCATTGTTGACGGATTGGGCAAACCAGCAATTGAGTCTTTACCATATGCAGCAAAGTTTGCTTAGATGCCGTGATGTTAATGTCGCAATGGAAGCGCTCACCGAGACCGAATGGCAAGTGTTACTGCTGCTTATCGAGGGCTACGATGGGGCCGAAATAGCTTGCTTGCGGAATAAGTCGAAAGAAACAATACGTAGTCAGATTAAGTCTTTATTGCGTAAAACGGGCTCACGTAATCAAAATCAACTGATCGCTCGTTACTTTACCGAACCTCATTTATTTCAAGGTTAATCAGGATATTATAGTGTTTTTATTTGATAGCAGATAGCGACTAGAGAGCGAGAGTTGTGTCTAAGTTGTTGCTTATGATGAGGAGGATTTTCATCAATTTATTTAGATCTTAACTCTCACTGAGAGGGTCTGCACTTATAGGGTTAAGTTAATGAGGCAAAAACCATATCGCAGATGTATTGCTGGTTGTTAAAAAAGTAATGTTAATGGGTTAAAGCTTGTTTTTGTTATTTGGCTTTGTAGCTTTCTTTACGATTATGCTGAAACCAAAATCTTTTACGACCTGTTGAACGAGCCATAATTGTCCTTATTGTTAATATCAGCGAGAAGACACCACAATATTGGGTACTTAAAGTGTGAGTTTAAGTGCTGATGCTTACGCTAAATGAATGTATTTATATGATATAACGAAGAGAATAAGAATCGCAGCGACATATACTAGAAGTAGATGTTTGAAATGGTTATATTTTCGCAGATACGGTATAAATGTGGTTAGTGAAAAATACGAGTAAGTAACGCAAATGGTGATTACACCATTTGCGCCTACTTTTGAAATTAAAGCGCTGTTACGTTAGCCGCTTGAGGACCTTTTTGGCCCTGCTCTACTTCAAAAGATACTTTTTGGCCTTCAGCTAAAGTTTTGAAACCTTCAGAAGCGATAGCACGGAAGTGAACAAATACGTCTGCACCGCCATTGTCTTGAGTAATGAAACCAAAACCTTTATCTTCGTTAAACCATTTTACTAGACCAGTTGTTTTATTAGACATTTTTGTGTCCCTTATATATTAATTAATAAATATTTCGCGATAATGCGATGCGCTCAAGCTTGAATTATTTAATGTGACGATAAAGCTAAGGGAAACACTAAGGATAACAACAATAACGAAGAGATTCTGAGGCTTTACTTTTACTTTTGGTTCACTAATAACTCTGAATTACAGAGCGAGATAGATACTACCTTAGTACTTCAAATTGTAAAGGTTTATTTTTAATTAACTTAACATTTAGCAAGCCACTGAATAGAGCAGCCGGTAATGGCTGCTCTGGGAGTAAAGCAAAAGGTGTAATGCGTGTTACTTGTGCCTAGTGAAGCGATTAATCTTCTCTGCTCATTAAGCGAACATCATCAAACAAACCTTCGCTGTTTGAGCTTGGGGTAGCCAAGTAAGTTAAGCTAAATTCATCGAGACGTACTTCCAACTCATCATCGGTGAATTGCTCACTGGCGTAGATTTCAGGATCGCTATTGCTGGTATCTATTTGCATAAACGCGAACACTTCAAGTGTGGTGTTGTCTGCTGAATTAAACGCTAACTCCACTTGTTTAAAGCAGGTTTTGACCGAACCTTGTGGAGCGTCATCCAAATCGCTAACATGAGAAAATGCTTCAGCGATTATTATGCCCGAGTCATCTTTTACCCCATAATGTAGGGTACTTAATGAGTCATCACCTTTGTTATCACAGTAGTAAAGTGAGTAGGACATGTTGGTATTGCTGGGTATATTAGCAACGGTTTGTGATAGGCCTGGGGTCGCGGTGAAGTCGTGGTTGCTGGCCGATGCCTTGAAACGAACTCGGGCAGAACCGCTAGATGATGAGCCTGTGTCAGTAAAGGCTGAATCCCCCGAGCTACCTACATCGCCTAAGCCCTCTGAATCACCTTCATGCTGCACCCAAACATTACTACTGCCACTATTGCTGCGAAATTCGCCTAAGTTGCCGTCTTCCAGATCGGTGGCCGTAGTCACGTGCTCAGGCAAGCTTAATATTAGCGTGCCGCTAGTACTATCACCAGAATTAAACTCGGCGCTTACCCAAGTATAATCACTGCTTGATTCCACACCTGATAGTTTTACCAAGTCGCCAATGGCCAGTTGATAACTGCCTTTAACGAAGGCTGATACAACATATGGCGTGTCGGTGCTTAAAGCTATGCTTTGACTCAAGCTACTCGCACCAGTTAATTTTGCGCTAGCACCACGTGAAAATGCATCAGTACCCGTTACTATTTCAGCGCCGCTGGTGGTCCAGTTAGCTAAGCCCTCATCAAACGCTGGGTTGTCTACATCAACTTCAAGCATAATGGCTTCAGGTTTGTTAAGACGATAGCTATTTGGACCTACATCAGCGTAATTAAGCGCTTGTAAGGCAACCTCGCTATCTAGTGCTTCATCAGCCCCAGCGCTGCTGACACCAGAACGAGTTTGACCGTCCATGTCGATACTCGGTGCGCTAAAATCACCGTTGTCGTAATCGCTTACTGCACTGATATCCGGTGTAGAATCTGAAGGGCGATACAAATTATCACTGCCGATTGCTAAGTTTGCACTATAGAATTCTATGCCTTCGGTACCCAGTGAGACTTGGTCATCATCAGAGAACGTTTGTCCATAAAAAATATTACCGGCTAGGCTTGAGTCGGGCATTATGCCGTTTTCTGCCTGAACGATGACAGGCCCAATTCCATGGTCAATCAGGTTATTGACTAAGTACACTTCTTTAGGCTGGTTCGATTTATTGCCACCATCAATATTTAAACTGTTAACGCTGTCTACGATGGTGTTATTGGCGATGTATACATTTTCAACTTGTTGGTAGCCGTTATCACCATCACCTGCACCGTCATAACCGAGTAAAACAATCCCCCCATGGTGGCTGGTGTTTTTATAACGGGCACTTTCAATATAGTTATTGGTAATGGTGTGGCCGTCATCAACAATTCTTAATCCTCCTGCAAAAGGGTAATCTTCACTAAGAATAAAGTTATTGCTGATGGTATTGGTATTACCATGACGGTTGGTTAATGAGCCGTAACTATTGCGAATAGTATTGTAAGCGATGACGTTGTTAGAGCCTTTGTTAGAAATAACTTCAGCTTCACCTTGGATCCGTTCGAAAACGTTTCGAACAATAAATGAGTTACCAGGGTAGTGGTGGGTGGCACTTAAGCCTGTTCTTATGGCTTCATAATCATTGTCGCTACTGCTAGCGTACATCTTATTGTCGGCAGGTGGGCGGTTAGCAATGTAGTTATTATAGACCACGATACCTTGAGCGAGTTCTGCTAGTTGAGTCTCTTCATCCCATGATTCATCTACCCAGCGGTTGAATGAAATCATGGGGTTAGCCACAGTTTTGCCACTAATAACGCTGTGATCTAACCAAATATCTTTACCATAAATATGTACTAAAATACCGTAATCATCTTGGGCTACAGCATTCAAAATGCTGATTTCGCTGATGCGACAATCAGAACACAAATCGTTAGTGCCAAAGCGAGTGGCAATTAAGTTACTGCCATATTCTACGCCATCAAAAATAAGTCCTTGCAGCTGGCTGTAGCTACCGCCCATGTTAATTGCGACTTCACCGCCTTTTAAAATAGCTTTCCCTGGGTTTTCTGCAGCAATTTTAATGGGCTTATCTGCGGTGCCAGAGCCACCAAATGTGACTTGGAAATCGCCGCTGTATTCACCATCTGCTAGGCAAAGCGTGGTACCTGCGTCCATTTCTGTAGACGTAGCGTCTGCGAGGCCTGATAGTGAATCGAATACTTGGCTACAGTTGATATCTTCAGTGCTTAAAACACCGTCAGGCAAACCGAAGCTAGGCTCACCTGAAGGATCCACTGGGTCTACAGGGTCTACAGGGTCTACAGGGTCAATAGGATTTGTTGTATCTGTACTACTGCTATTACATCCAACGAGAATTAAACCCAAAACTAGGGCTAGGCAGGTTTTACGGTACATAGAATGTCCTTTTCATTGTTAAATTTTTCAAGCGATAAATAAAACAGGGATATCTTACGTAAAAAACTGCGTAAAAAAGTGATCGTATTAATATAATTTAATAATACATATTAAGAGCGGGGAATTTAGGGGTATTTGTGGTTTCGATCAAACTAGGGCGAGACTTTCGTAGCTGATTTACTCTTGAGTATCATTTGTTTTTTTAGCTAAATGTAGAGGTGTTTAATGGTCATAAAGAGCAGTATCAAATAGGCGATACTGCTCTTTTGTATTACATGTATTAGTCTAGGCTAACTAATTGCTCTTCGTATTTATCATGTGTTTTTTGAACTGATGCTTCGGCACCGCCCGTGGCTTTACTGACAACAATAATGGCAATGCTTGCCAAGATGAAACCGGGAACAATTTCGTAAATGTCGAACAAACCCCCACTGAGTTGCTTCCAAACTACGACGGTGACTCCGCCTAACACCACCCCAGCCAAGGCCCCATTGCGATTCATATCTTTCCAGAACAAACTGAGCAATAAAGCAGGGCCAAAGGCTGCGCCAAAACCTGCCCAAGCATAAGACACTAAACCCAGCACCGAGCTTTCGGGGTTCATGGCCAATACCAGTGCCACAATCGATAAGGCCACCACCGCAAAACGTCCGATACGTACTATTTCTTGCTGGCTCGCTTGTGGACGGAAAACTTGTTTGTAAAAGTCTTCGGCAAGTGCTGACGATGAAACTAATAGTTGCGAATCGGCGGTGCTCATAATGGCGGCTAAGATCGCAGCCAGCAGGATACCAGCAATCACCGGGTGGAAGATGGCATTAACCAATAACATAAAAATGGTTTCGCCATCTTTTATGTTGCCACCTAAGTGAGAGTCAACGTATACCGTGCCCACCAAACCAATAAGTAATGCGCCTGCCATAGATAGGGCGGTCCAACTAACAGCAATGCGACGAGCAGTACCGATGTCTTTGTTGCTACGGGTGGCCTGAAAACGCGCCAGAATATGTGGTTGACCAAAATACCCCAAGCCCCAAGCCACCAAGGATATGATTGCAATTGCACTTAAAGGTTCGCCTTTAACATCGGTCCATAGGTTTAAAAGCTCAGGGTTTTTCAGCGTAAGGGCTTGGCTTAAATCGCCAAAAGAACCTTCCATTGCCGCAATTGGTACAATCATTAGCGCGGCTGACATTAACAAACCTTGCACTAAATCGGTCCATGATACTGCCAAGAAACCACCAAATAAGGTATATGAGACCACACATACGGTGCCTACTATGACAGCTGTGCTGTAGTCTAAACCGAATACAGTTTCGAATAATTTACCGCCAGCGACTAAGCCTGAACTGGTATAAAACAAGAAAAATAACAAGATGAAAAAGGCCGAAATTGACTGCAGTAGTTTTGATTTGTCTTCAAAACGGCGTGCCAAAAACTCAGGGATGGTAAGCGCGTTATCCACCACTATAGAGTAGGTGCGTAGGCGTTTGGCACAAATCAGCCAGTTTAACCAGGTACCGACTAGCAGACCGCCCGCTAGCCAAAATGATTCAATGCCGGCTGCGTAGGCGTAACCAGGTAAACCGAGTAGCAACCAGCCACTCATGTCTGATGCGCCAGCAGATAAGGCGGCTGGCCATGGACCTAATGTGCGCCCTCCTAAGAAGTAGTCTTCTGAACTGGAGGTGCGTTTATAGGCATAAATGCCAATTGATAGCATAACGATGAGATAGGCTATAAATGTGGCACTGATAGCAAAGCTATTTTCAATCATTCCTTTTTCCTTTTTTTGCTACTTTGAGCATTTTGGGTTTTATCGGTGTTAATCGCCGCTGCCTAGCTCTAGCAGACTAGCGTTACCGCCAACGGCGGTAATATTTATGGTTCGAGTGCGTTCAGTAATAAACCGCAAACAAAATGTCGCTTCACTCAAATGAGCAAAATTGAGTAAATCGGTTTCGTATACTAGCTGAGCTAGTTGTCCATCTCGCTCGGCCAATAACTGGTTATAGTGCTGGCAAGTTGTTTGGCTAGCCGCCAATGCAATGCCTGCAAGTTGGGGCTGCATGGCTAGTTGCTCACTGGCGTCAGCATCCAATTGGATAGCCACTCGGTCAGGGCAGCCTGCTCTTAACAGCTCACAGAGCAATATATCGAGGTCGGCCTTGGCACTTGGCGCAACACTGCAAATAATGGTATTGCCTGCCACTAGTGCGGCACTTATTAGCCCTGCAATGGCTACCGTATTTGCGGTTTCATCGGCGTGTATTAAAAAGGTACCTCGTCCAACACAATACAGCTCGTTGGTCTCGCCCGTTGGCCCTTGCAGTTGATGCTGCTTAGCGATAATCCTTGATGCTTGTTGGCATTGAAAGCGGATCATACTGGCACTTGCTGCAAAGTGCTCTGCGCGTTTTACTATTCGTTGTGCCCATCGTTCAAGAAGTTGGGCTCGTTGCGTAACACTTTGCTGCTGCCAATCTTCTAATAAGGAAAGGCTTTGGCTTAGTACTTCCATTGGCATAGTCATTTTATTGCACCTCGCTGGCTAGTGTTGGGGTGACGACAGCAATGGCGAAGCGATATAAATAATGGGGCCCGCCTGCTTTAGGGCCTGTGCCTGAAAGGCCTTGTCCACCAAAGGGTTGTACGCCAACTACCGCACCTACCTGGTCACGATTGATGTAGCAATTACCGACACGAGCACGCCGCTCAATGTGTTGATAAGTGCTTTCATTACGACTATGCACGCCTAAGGTTAACCCAAATCCACTTTGATTAATTTGATCAATCACCCTATCAAGTTGATTTGCTTGGTATTTAATCACATGAAGGATGGGGCCAAAGTGTTCTTGGTCGAGTTGCTCAATGCTGGTTATCTCAAATGCACTGGGTGCCACATAGGTTCCGCTGTTACATGAGGGCGATAACTCCACTTGATAAATCGGCTGGGCATGCTGTTGTAACCATTCGACATGGGCCAGTAATTTTTGCTGGGCGGCTAAATCAATCACTGGGCCAACATCAGTACTCAAACGTTCAGGGTTACCAATGCTTAGCTCTGCCATTGCGCCTTGAATAAGCTGCAGTATTCGCTCGGCAATATCTTGTTGTACATACAACACTCTTAAGGCTGAGCAACGCTGACCCGCTGATGCAAACGCTGAGCGAATAACATCTCGGACTACCTGCTCGGGTAGCGCGGTGCTATCAACTATCATGGCATTTTGCCCACCAGTTTCGGCAATAAATGGCACTGGCATAGCATCGCGTTTGGCTAGCAAACGATTTATTTTTTGCGCTGTAGGGGTAGATCCAGTAAAGGCCACACCAGCAATCCGAGGATCTGCGCTTAAGGCTTCGCCGAGCTGCGCTCCGCTGCCTAATACAAGTTGAATAGCATTGCTAGGTAAGCCTGTTTCCAGCAGCAGCTCAATGCAACGTGTGGCAATTAATGAGCTTTGTTCGGCAGGTTTCGCGACTACCGTATTACCGGCAACCAGCGCTGCTGATATTTGGCCAATAAAAATGGCTAAAGGGAAGTTCCATGGGCTAATGCATACAAATACGCCGCGCCCCCTGTATTGGGTCGCTTGAGGGTGGCCGTTAAAACTTAACTGCTCAGTGGCTTGACCAAAATTCGTAATGGCTTGCTGCGAGTAATAACGTAAAAAATCTACAGCTTCACGGATTTCATCAATACTATCTAAAACCGTTTTACCCGCTTCTCGGTGGCATAGGGCAACCAGCTCGTGGCGATGTTGTTCTAGTTTATCGGCCAGTGCTAGCAAGTACGCAGCACGTTGGTTTACGTCGGTATCACGCCAGCTAGGGTAGGCTTGCTCAGCAAAGCTAATGGCTTGTTTAGCTTGCTCGGCGTTAGCCCATTGCACGGTGCCCACCCTGAGTTGAGTATCATAAGGGGCATGGATTTGATGTAGCTCCCCACACTGTGCTTGGCCACCAATAATTGCTTGAGCATGCCAAAGGTGTTGCCCCAAAAATTGACTCACTTGCTGCTCAAAGGGCAGCCATTCGCTTTCAATATCGCTAGCGACACCCATTGAATTAAGGCGCTGTTCGCCGAATAAATGTGGAGGCGTAACAATCCGTGGATTGTGTAGGCAAGGGCGGGTGCGTAATTGATTAACTGGGTGTAGCGTTAAATCAGTCACCGGGCATCGAGCATCAACCAAGCGATGAACAAAGGAGCTATTGGCGCCATTTTCTAATAAACGACGTACTAAGTAAGGCAATAGATCTTGATGACTACCCACTGGTGCGTAAATTCGAATATCGGTATCTAACAACTCTTTTACATGGTGATACAAGGCATCGCCCATACCGTGCAAACGCTGGAATTCGTAATCATTATGGTTAGCCATCGCGGCGATTGCGGCTATGGTTTGCGCATTGTGGCTGGCAAATTGCGGAAAGATCAGGCCACGAATGTGTTCACTTAACAGCAAGCGTGCACAAGCCAAATAACTGACGTCAGTGGCTTCTTTTCGAGTATATACAGGGTAGGCGTGGTGGCCATGTTGCTGAGCCAATTTAAGCTCGGTATCCCAGTAAGCGCCTTTTACGAGACGCATTGGAATGATATCGCCTTGTTTTTTTGCTAAGGCCGCTAACCACGCTATAACTGGCAAAGCCCGTTTGGAATAAGCTTGTACCACTAAGCCAAATTTGCCCCAGCCCTTAAGTGCAGAATGCTGATATAACTTAGCAAACAGTTTCAGCGAAATTTCTAAGCGGTCGGCTTCTTCAGCATCAATGGTAATTGCAACATCTTGTTGGCGAGCATGAACTAATAGTGCGAGTAAGGTGTTAAACATTTCATTGATTACCCGCGCTTGATTGGCTGCTTCATAGCGAGGGTGTAAGGCTGACAATTTAATTGATACCGATGGCGCAAGACTTGCGTTAGATGCTTGTGGCTTATCAGTGGCGACTTGGCTAATAGCTTGGTGGTAATCGTTATAATACTTAAGCGCATCTTCAGCGGTAAGTGCCGATTCACCCAGCATATCAAATGAATAGCTAAAGCCTCGGCTGCGTGGTGTCTCGCCATTTTTCAGCGCTTCTTGAATATTGCGACCTAAGACAAATTGATGACCCATTATCTTCATTGCTTGGTGCATCGCTTGGCGAATTACGGGCTCAGAAAATTTGTTGACCAGTCGATTTAGCAACTTACTTGGCTGGCCCGCTTCTGGTTGATCTAAGCTAACCACTTTACCGGTTAGCATTAAGCCCCACGTCGAAGCATTAACAAATAACGAGTCAGAGTTTTTAAGGTGAGACTTCCAATCGGCCACGCTCATTTTGTCACGAATTAGGGCATCTGCCGTGGCGGTATCCGGCACACGCATCAAAGCTTCGGCCAAGCACATTAGTAAGATGCCTTCGCGAGTATCTAAGCTGTATTCCAACAGCAGGGCATCAATCATTTGTATCGCATTTTTATCGGATCGCACTCGTTCAATTAGCTGAGTCGCTAAACCCGTAGATTGGCTGAGTTCTTTTTCGCTGGGTTCAGCTAAAGGTAATAACTGATTTAGCCAAGTCGATTCGTCAATGCAATAAAGTGGCGAGATATACCGCCAAAGCTGTTCCTGTGGCTGATCAATAAAGCTAGCTTGCGTCATGAAATGAGCGTCGAGTTGCGGGGTGTTCAGCATGCTATGTCCTCGTTTTTCATCCTCTGCGAGGGACAGGGGATGTTACGGCTTTGTTATTAAGTGACCGATTGTAGAGTGCTTTACCTTTGGCGTATTTCGAAAAGCTCCGAAGTTTTTTAGAAACTCTCTGCCGATTAACACTTGTTCCAGCAAAGATTTAACAATCGACCGAATAATGACTTAGGTCGCTAAGCTACAGTAAGTGTAGTAAGTAACAGCAATGAACAGGGGGGATACAAATTATTGGTGCAGCTTATGGGTATTAACTGTTATTGCGTTTATAGCGCGCGGGAGACTGACCGAAAAAGGCACTAAAAGCGCTAGTAAAGCTACTTTGACTGGCAAAGCCACAGCTGTCGGAAATTTGCTGTAGGCTCAGCTTTTCCTCGCTAAGTAACTGTTTGGCCAATTCAAAGCGTTTACGTAACACGTATTGATGAGGGGTTATGCCATTTTGTTGGCCAAATAAACGGTAAAATTGGCTTTCGGCCAAGTAAACTGCACCCGCCAATTGCGCGACACTGATTTTTTGATGCAGGTGCTGATGAATGTAACGATCAATGCTATCCATTTGTAAGCGCAGCGTTCGTTGCGGTTTTGCTTGCGCCAACTGGTTTTGCAGCACACACACCAACGTATGGGCACAGGCTTCACCCAATAGTTGCTCTTGCGGCTGGCTTAGGATCTCATGACACAGTGCCCCGATGAGTATTTGAGATTGATTGGTAAGTTGAAAATAAGCTTTTCTTTCAAATAGTTGATTTACTTTATCTTGAAGGCCTTGTTCGGTGTTTAGCGGCAAGTTGACCACTAAAATTTGGTTGCGCCCTAAACCAGTAAAGGCATGCTCGGAGCTCGCTGGCACCAGACAGCCTTGGCCTGGGCCCACTAAATTACCTTGGCCTTGAATGTCGAATTCGGTTTGCCCCTGCAGCCCGATCACCACCTGATAGTAGTTGTGACTATGGTGGTGTGATTGGCTAGGTAACGCTAATACTTGAGCTAAGCTGGATGATGGATTCATATCTTTTTGATTAGCAATAACAAATAGATTTAAATGACAATATAACAGTCACGATTGAAGTCTTGAGCTAGTAGAGAGCTTGTTAATAGTGAATTATTTTACATGGTGTGTCAATTTTGTTATTAAAAGTTTGCAGGGCGTCTGGCTGTCAGTAACAAAAAAAACTCTAAAACAGAAAATATCAGATTATTTGCTAGGCTTATCAATAACTCATGGAGTGATTTATTGACGAAAGGAAGCAAGCTAAATGAGGTATGCCTTAAGCCTACTGTTTCAAAATCGGTCAGCAATTGATGTATTGCTTTCTTCTACCTTTATTAACCTACTTTCTTTAGCCTTACCTTTTGCTATGTTGCAAATTTACGACCGTATTTTGCCTAATCAAGGTTATGGTACTGCGAGTATCTTAATGTTGGGAGTGGCGGTAGCTATTCTGTTGGAGTTGGTATTACGCTATGTTCGTAGTTGGTTGCTAGCTTCTGCCGCGGCTAACTTCGAATTACATACTACTATTTCTGCGGTGAAAGCCTTGTTAGCCGCCAGCTACGGGCCAGTGGCTAAATTAGGCAGAGGTGGCATATTTAATGGCTTGAGCTCGATTGCTGGAATGCGAGACCTCTATTCTGGTCAAGCTGCTTTAGCGGTAATCGATTTTCCTTTTGTTATCATTTTTTTAGCCTTAGTTGCCTATATTGGCGGAACTTTGGTGTTTATACCTATTGCTGTTTGGGGCTTAATTAGCTTGGTTGTAGTGCTGATAGGAAAGCAATTAGCACAAGCAACCGAAGATTTAGCCCTCAGTGAAGCCGAACGCTCTCGTTTATTAATCAATGTGCTTTCTGGTTTAACTACGACTAAAGCTTTGGCTTTGGAAAATGGTATTTCTGCTTATTACCGCGAAATAAATTTCAAGCGTTTACAAAATCAACAGCGGGTAGATTGGTTATCCGCAAAATTACAGGAGCTAATTCAAGGTGCATCGCAAGGCACTACCTTGGTATTGGTATTGCTTGGCTGTTTATTAGTGCTAGACGGAGAGCTTACCACGGGGGGACTGGCAGCATGCTCAATTTTAGCCGGGAGGGCGGTTGCCCCTTTAAGTGCCATTATCAGTTTACGCTCTCGAATGGTAACGGCTAAGTCGGCTATGTCGCAGGTTAAGCAACTTATTGACTTAGAGAACGAGCAATTTACCGGAGAGCATCATTATCAGCAAAAACTGCCTAGTGGACCAATCGAGTTTTCGAAATTATCGGCGCAGTCCTCTGGGGCTTTGTTAAAAGCATGCCAATTCACCATACCAGCAAAAAGCCTCGTTGCGATTCAATCAAACCCTCTGACTAATGCCAGCTTAATGCTTAGCTTACTGGCGGGGTTTCATCAGGCTAGCGAAGGAGAGCTGAGTATTGCCGGCGTTGAGTTGAGGCTGCATGATAGTGATGAGTATCGACAGTCTGTGGTTTATTTGGCGCCTTGGCCAACCTTGTTTGCCGGTAGTTTACTCGAAAATATGACCCTGTTTAGGCCTGAACTAGAAGCAAAGGCAATGGTGGTGGCAGATGAGCTTGGTTTAAGTGCCGCTATCGCTTTATTGCCAGCAGGTTACCAAACTCGGGTTGGCGATAGTGGTAATCAAATGCTTAATAAAGGCGCCATTAAGTTAATCGCATTAGTCCGAGCGCTCGCTCAACAACCCTCTATTTTGTTACTTGATGAGCCGATGTTATCACTAGATGCCGATGCTCAGCAGCGGTTATTGGCGCTGTTGAATAAGGAAAAGCAGGCGATGACCGTACTTATCGCCTCCCATTTTGAGGATGTGAAACAACACTGTGATGTGCTGGTGAGTATCGATAAAAATGGTGCGGTGAGTGCGGTTGTACAAGCTGAGGGGGCTTAATATGAATAATCAAGTGAATGATTTGAAACCTCTTCTTGTTCAGCTGTTACAGCAGTTGGGTTTATACTCTCAAGCCAACAATGTGGCTGAAGACCCCCGCCAACAACACATAGATGTAGTGGCTTTTGTTGAGTCGCTTAAAAAGTATCACATTGGCTATTCAGTGCATCGGCATATCCCTTCATTGGTCGCTCAAGCCGCTCACCCTTTTGTACTGATATCTGAGCGACAAGCACCGATGCTGTTGCGTCGTCATGGCGAAGTGTTAGAGCAGTTTGAACAGCAGTGGCAGCCATGTGATTCAAGCATATTAAGTGATGATGTCCATTTAATTATGATTGAACAATTACCGCTGCAAGGTTCGTCGGCTAAAGCTTTTGCCGCGCAACTCAGTAAACGCAGTAAGTGGTATAGGCCGGTATTTTGGCTGAGTTTGTTGTCTAGCCTTACAGGTTTGGCGGTGCCTTTATTTACCATGGCCGTTTACGACAGAGTGATTGGCGGGCAGACCCCCGAAGTATTACCCAGTATCGCGCTGGGAGCAGCATTGGCCTTAAGTATTTTAGTGGCGGCTCGGTTAATTCGCGCCAAAGTGATGTCGTCGGCTAGTAACCGTATGGCTAGAGACCTATCAGAACTCACCTTCCAGCGCTTGTTAAGTATGCCTTTAACGGTGTTATCGCGAGTGGGTATTTCTAATCATATTGCTCGTATGCGCAACGCTGAAAAAGTAAGAACGGTGCTATCGGGGCCTGCGGCAGGAGGGTTAATTGATTTACCGTTTACTATTATAGCCTTGGCAGCGATTACCTTGCTAAGTGGGTGGTTAGTCCTGGTGCCTCTGGTTATGTTGGTGGTGTTTTATTTGGTGATGCGGTTGATGCGGGGGTATATACAAAGTGCTTCTCCTACAGTGTCCAGTGAATACCAAAACGTACTCAACGAATTATCTAAAAACCTATTGCAGTTAAAAGCTGCTGGCCACGTTGATGCTTGGACGACTAAATTTGCGCGACTGTGCCGGGAAAATAGTCGACAAAACTTCCGCTATGCAGCTCGCAATGGACTGATGGCGGCAGTGGCACATGCTTTGAGCTTAAGCACTGCCTTGGTTACCGTTTTTTGTGGCATTTTTTTGGTATTGAACCAAAGCATTTCGGCTGGCGCGTTAATTGCTTGTGTCATGTTAATTTGGCGCATTACTGGCCCCGCACAACTGGCCTTTAGCTCTTCACAAAAGTTCACCTTGTTACAAAACGCTGCCGAACAGTTTGACCGTTTCATGCAGGTTCAAACTGAAAATAGTGCATTGCGGCTAGACGTAGCAGATACCAATAAGCCACCTAGCTTGTCTTTTCAGCATCTTACTCTGCGGTATACCGCAGAGATGGAGCCCGCCTTGTCAGGTGTGGCGGCTGATATCGAAAGCGGAGAGTTAGTGGCGATAATTGGCCCTAATGGCTGCGGTAAAACCTCTTTGTTGCTATCGGCAATAGGAGTGATTGAAGCACAAGCTGGTTATGTTGCTTTAAACGGTAAAAATATTCGCCAATATGACCCAGAGTTATTACGAAGCTGGGTGGGATTTTGTCCCGCTGAACCTGACTTGTTCCCAGGTACTTTAGCTGAAAACTTAAGAGTGGCGCGAGCTGACGCCAGCGACCAACAACTGATTGATGCTTTGATAGCTGCTGGTGGTCAAGCCTTGTTTGATTCGTTAGATCAGCAACTGGATACGCAGATTGTTGGCGGGGATAGCGCAATGCTATCGGCAGTGGAAGGCAGCTATATCAGTTTAGCTAGATCATTGTTAAAGCAATCCACGTTCTTAGTTATGGACGAACCCTTAGCCAATCGAAACCCTCATGCTAGGCTGCAATTTATTTCTACGTTAAAAGCCTTAAAGGGGAAAGCCACCGTATTATTTAGTAGCCACGACCAAGAGTTAATTAAACTGGCCGATAAAGTCATTATTTTAGATAAAGGTGCTGCGGTATACGTTGGCCCAATCCCTCAACAAAATGCCGAAGCGGAGCAGTAATATTATGGATAAACGTCAATTGGCTAATCGAGTTTGGCCCGAGCATGAATTTACTGACGCAATTGAAGCGCCAACCGAGCGAAAACTGATCCGTCGTATCGGCTTATTTATAGCGTTTTCAGTGTTGGCTGTGCTGCTATGGTCGATTTTTACCACCGTTGAAGAAATTGCTAAAGCAAAAGGTCAAGTGGTCCCCCTCGGGCATAGGCAAGTGATTCAAAGCCAGCTCGGTGGAACATTAGCATCGGTTAGTGTTGAAGAAGGTGATGTTGTTAAAAAAGGCGATATATTAGCTAATTTTGTGGCTATTGATAGCCAATCATTGGAACAAGAGTTATCCAGTAAGCAAGCTAACTTAGAGCTGAGAATGGAGCGTTACAATGCCTTTGTTGAGCAACGTACTGCTGATTTCTCTGCTTTTGAAAGCGAATACCCTAAATTACTTAAGCAGCATATTTCGGCTCTAAAACGGATGAACGATGAGCTAGCCGCAACATCAGCGCTCAGTGAATCAGAAATCGCTAAATCTAAAGCGGAGCTAGCTGCGATAGAAAATGAAGTCCCGGCTTTGAAAGACCAAATTTCAGCCTCCCGCAAAACCATCAATATGATGAAGTCTCCTAGTGGTATTCAAGTGGTCTCTAAACTCCAAGTACTTGAAGCGCAACAAAAGTTAGATTCATATGTCCGCGAGCTTAAGTCTTTAGAGGGTAAGGAAGAAGTATTAAGCAAAAATCTCACAAATTTAACTAAGCAACTAGAGCAAAAAAACGCGGCTTTGTTTAATCAAGTGGGCGAAAAACGTGCTGATGCCCAAGCTGAATTATTGGGTATTGAGGCTCGCTTAAGATCTTCAGATTCTCAAGTATCTCAAACTACGGTATTAGCGCCAGTTGATGGCATTGTTCAATCGATACCCACTACGTCTTCAGGCAGTGTTATTGCCCCCGGTGGGACAGTGGCGGTAATAGTACCCACCACCAAAGAAGCATTAATTGAAGCGAAGCTTTCGCCACGTGACATTGGCTTTGTTAGTGAAGGGCAAACCGCAAGAATCAAAATAGATGCCTTTGATTACAGCCGATACGGTGCTTTAGACGGCGTGGTGCAGAGGATTTCGCCCTCTACTGACACTGATGAGAAAGGCGGTGTTTTTTATAAGGTTAAAATCAGTATTGAGAAGCCCTATTTTAACGATGATCCTGAGCGTTTTGGATTGATTCCGGGTATGACCGGCGAGGTAGATATTGTTACCGGTGATAAGACGGTATTCCAGTATTTGTGGAAACCGGTGTTTACCAACATCACGACAGCCTTTGGCGAACGTTAATCGAGGCAAATTATGACTCAAGACAAGCATGATAAATCATCGCGAAATGCTGATGAGAAGCGCGCTAAAAACAGCGCTGCCAAACCCGCCGACAAAGACAAAGGAATACAAAAAGCCAGACGTATCGATGAAGATGTAGCAAGGCTTAAGGCAAAAGAGTTACGTGATGTACAAACAGTAGGCTTAAGTAATCAAGATTTAGTTGCCGATAAATCAACTCATCAGCTATTGGCCGGTGCCGAGCAAGCTGATAGAGATCTTACGCTATTAGATGAGCCGCAAGCTGAAGATGCTCAGCCAGACCATGTTGCTGCCGAGCAACATACTCCCATCGAAAAAATTGATGCTGATAATTCAGAACTGTCAGCTGGAGCCGCGCTTGATCTTAAGGCTACTGCTGCAGAACATGCCCTAGGTAGTTCACCCCGCATTGGTCAAGGCGGGGGACTAAAGCCACTTGGCACTAATCAATGGTATTCACCTCATTCTTTCTTAAGCAATAGTGAGCTGGCCTCTAGTCTTCACAACGCTGAGTTCAAGCCTGTGCCTCATCACTTGCAAGCAAGTTTAGCTGTTAAGCAAATTGCTCAAGTCAAGCATCTTCAAAGTGGCGCAGCCCAGCCAATAGCCATGCATGCTGAAGGAAAGCAGCAACAAAGTGGAATAGTAAAAGAAGACCAAACTAGCACCGTATCGGGTGAGTTACATATTGCGGGTTTAGGATCTGCAAGCGCTACTTGGTCAGTAGAATCGGGAAGTGGTAAGTACGGTCAGTTAGTGGTTGATCCAGATACAGGTCAATGGCGTTATGTGTTGAATAACTCTTGCGTTGATACCAATGCACTGGCTGAATGCGAGCACCATACCGAGCAATTTCTCGTATTTGCCACTAACAATAATCATCAGCATGTAAAGATGTTGGTGTCGATTGAAGTTGAAGGCAGTAACGACTTACCGGTGATATCGGGTTTACATCATGCCAGCGTTGCAGAGATGGATAAATTAGCTAAAGTTGACGGGCAGTTGCTGGCGACTGATCCTGACCATAACGAACATTTGCAATGGGCATTGGCTAACCCGCACGGCCAGTTTGGCAGTTTAAGCATCAACGCTACCACTGGAGAGTGGCAATATCTTTTGGATAATAAATCTGCTGCGACCTTAGCCTTAACTGAAGGGCAACAAGTCGTAGAGCATTTTGTTGCAACAGTCACCGATAGCTCTGGTCAAGCAGTGAAACATGACGTTAGCGTATTGGTGACGGGCAGTAATGAGCAGGCCGCGATTAGCGGCAGCTTTAGTGGGATAGTCACAGAAGATAAAAATGTTCAAGCGGGAGAGCTACATTGTGCAGGGCTGCTGCAGATACAAGATCCCGATGCTCAACAAGCGTCATTTATTAGTGAGCAATTACAAGGGCAGTTTGGCCAATTTCAAATAGATACTGATGGCCACTGGACCTACTCAGTTGCCAATGCTTCAGCTGCCATTCAAGGCTTAAAAACCAGTGAGTCTCTCACTGACACTATGTTAGTACATAGCGTAGATGGCACAGAGAAAAAGATCACTATTACGATTAATGGCACCGACGATAAAGCTGTTATTTCAAATGCTCATTTAAGTTCTTCTGCAGGCTTGGATAAAGGTGCACCGTCACCAGATGGAGAAACCTACGCCTCTATCACTGAAGATATCAATGTATCCCATGGCAACTTAACTGCTGATGGCGCATTAACTATTACGGATGTAGACAATGGCCAAGCCCAGTTCAGCGCGGAAACCCTGCAAGGCCAGTTTGGTACTCTATCAATCAATGAATTAGGCCACTGGACCTATACCGCCGATAACTCTCAGCCGAGTATTCAAGGGCTTAAAACCGGTGAGTCAGTGACTGACACTGTGCTTGTACATTCTGTGGATGGCACTGAACAAAAAATCACAATAACTATTAATGGTACTGACGATAAAGCCATTATTGGTGGCACTTCAACGGCCAATTTAACCGAAGATAAAGACGTTCATGGTGGTCAACTTCGTGTTGATGGTGCGTTGACTATCACTGATGCCGATGCAGGCCAAAACCAATTTGCGGCCACCTCATTACAAGGGCAGTTTGGTACTCTATCAATCAATGAATTAGGCCATTGGACCTACACCGCCGATAATTCACAAGCCACTATTCAAAGCTTAAAAATCGGTGAATTACTAACTGATTCATTATTGGTGCATAGCGTTGACGGTACCGAGCAAAAAATCACTGTCACCATCAATGGTACTGACGATAAAGCCCAAATTGCTGGTACTTCAACAGCCAGTTTAACCGAAGATAAAGGCGTTCATAGTGGCCAGCTTCGAGTCGATGGCACACTTACTGTTACCGATTTAGACAACGGCCAAGCCCAGTTTTCAGCAGGTTCATTACAAGGTCAATTCGGCACTTTATCGATTAACAATTTAGGCCATTGGACCTACACTGCTTATAACTCTCAGCCGAGCATTCAAGGCCTTAAAACCGGTGAGTCCATCACCGATATGGTGTTAGTTCACTCGGTTGATGGCACTGAACAAAAAATCATTGTCACGATTAATGGTACTGACGATAAAGCCCAAATTGCTGGTACTTCAACAGCCAGTTTAACCGAAGATAAAGACGTTCATAGCGGTGTCTCATCACAAGAGCTTCGAGTCGATGGGTTGCTGACGGTAACCGATCCCGATGCAGGGCAAAGCCAATTTGCGGCCACCTCATTACAAGGGCAGTTTGGTACTCTATCAATCAATGAATTAGGTCACTGGACTTACACTGCGGATAACTCTCAAGCGACTATTCAAGGTCTAAAAACCGGTGAAGCCTTAACTGATACATTATTGGTGCATGGCGTTGACGGTACCGAGCAAAAAATCACCGTCACGATTAACGGTACTGATGATAAAGCCGTTATTGGTGGTACTTCCACTGCTAGCCTGACCGAAGATAAAGATGTTCATAGTGGCATCTCATCACAAGAGCTTCGAGTCGATGGCGCATTAATTATTACGGATGTTGACAGTGGTCAAGCGCTGTTCAGCGCTGAAACGCTGCAAGGTCAATTCGGCACACTGACCATCAATAATTTAGGTCATTGGACCTACACCGCAGATAATTCACAAGCCACTATTCAAAGCTTAAAAACCGGTGAATCACTAACTGATTCATTATTGGTGCATAGCGTTGACGGTACCGAGCAAAAAATCACTGTCACCATCAATGGTACTGACGATAAAGCCCAAATTGCTGGTACTTCAACAGCCAGTTTAACCGAAGATAAAGACGTTCATAGTGGCCAGCTTCGAGTCGATGGCACACTTACTGTTACCGATTTAGACAACGGCCAAGCCCAGTTTTCAGCAGGTTCATTACAAGGTCAATTCGGCACTTTATCGATTAACAATTTAGGCCATTGGACCTACACTGCTTATAACTCTCAGCCGAGCATTCAAGGCCTTAAAGCCGGTGAGTCCATCACCGATATGGTGTTAGTTCACTCGGTTGATGGCACAGAGCAAAAAATTACCGTCACGATTAATGGTACTGACGATAAAGCCATTATTGCTGGTACTTCAACAGCCAGTTTAACCGAAGATAAAGACGTTCATAGCGGTGTCTCATCACAAGAGCTTCGAGTCGATGGGGCGTTGACGGTAACGGATGCGGATAATGGTCAGGCACAATTTACCGCGACCTCATTACAAGGGCAGTTTGGTACTCTATCAATCAATGAATTAGGCCATTGGACCTACACAACCGATAACTCGCAGCCGACTATTCAGGGTTTAAAAACAGGTGAGTCAGTTACCGATACTGTATTTGTTCATTCGGTTGATGGCACAGAGCAAAAAATCATTGTCACGATTGATGGGACCGACGATAAAGCTCAAATCGCAGGCGCTTTTACTGCAAACCTCACTGAAGATAAAGACGTTCATAGTGGTCAACTTCGCGTCGATGGGGCGCTGACGGTAACGGATGCGGATAATGGTGAGGCACAATTTACCGCGACCTCATTACAAGGGCAGTTTGGTACTCTTTCTATCAATGAATTAGGTCACTGGACTTACACCGCGGATAACTCACAAGCGACTATTCAAGGTCTAAAAAACGGTGAAGCCTTAACTGATACATTATTGGTGCATAGCGTTGATGGCACAGAGCAAAAAATTACCGTCACCATTAACGGCACTGACGATAAAGCCCAAATTGCTGGAACCAGTAGGGCAAGCCTAACCGAAGATAAAGATGTTCATAGTGGCCAGCTTAAAATAGACGGTTCACTAACTGTTACCGATTCAGATAACGGCCAAAGCCAATTCGCTGCTACATCACTGCAAGGCCAGTTCGGTATCCTGAGTATCAACAATTTAGGGCACTGGATCTACACTGCCGATAACTCTCAGCCGAGTATTCAAGGGCTTAAAACAGGCGAATCTGTCACCGATGCAGTGTTAGTTCACTCGATTGACGGCACAGAGCAAAAAATCACTGTCACTATTAACGGTACTGACGATAAAGCTCAAATCGCAGGCGCTTCAACTGCAAACATCACTGAAGATAAAGACGTTCGTCAGGGGCAACTTCGTGTTGATGGTGCACTCAATGTTACCGATAGTGACAATGGCCAAGCCCAGTTCAGCGCGGAAACTCTGAAAGGTCAGTTTGGTACTCTAACCATCAATGAATTAGGTCATTGGACCTACACCGCCGAAAATTCGCAAGCGACAATTCAAGGGCTGAAAACCGGTGAAGCCTTAACTGACACTCTAGTTGTCCACAGCGTTGATGGCACTGAGCAAAAAATCACTGTCACCATTAACGGTACTGACGATAAAGCCGTGATTGCGGGCACTGCAACGGCCAGCCTCACCGAAGATAAAGACGTTCACTCGGGATTATTAAGGGTTGATGGTGCGTTAACCATTACTGATAGTGATAACGGCCAAGCCCAGTTCAGCGCAGAAACCCTTCAAGGTCAATTCGGTACGCTGACTATCAATAATCTCGGCCATTGGACCTACACCGCGGATAACTCACAAGCCACAATTCAAGGTCTAAAAACGGGTGAGTCGGTAACTGACACGCTGCTGGTTCACTCTGTTGATGGCACTGAACAACAAGTCACCGTCACCATTAACGGTACTGACGATAAAGCCGTGATTGCGGGCTCTGCAACGGCCAGCCTCACCGAAGATAAAGAGGTACATGCGGGACAATTGCGCGCTGATGGCGCATTAACGGTAACAGATCTTGATAACGGCCAAGCGCAATTTCAAGCCGAAAGCTTACAAGGTCAGTACGGTACTTTAACGCTGAATAGCCTTGGTCATTGGACTTATACTGCAGATAATTCAAAGCCGATTATTCAAGGCCTTCAAACAGGTGAATCATTAACAGATACGTTAGTAGTTCATTCGGTTGATGGTACGTCAAAACAAATATCAGTCACTATTAACGGCAGCGATGATAAAGCGGTCATTGCTGGCACGGCAACCGCTAATTTAACCGAAGATAAAGAGGTTCATGCGGGACAATTGCGCGCTGATGGCGCATTAACGGTAACAGATCTTGATAACGGCCAAGCGCAATTTCAAGCCGAAAGCTTACAAGGTCAGTACGGTACATTAACCCTGAATAACCTAGGTCACTGGACTTATATCGCAGATAATTCAAAGCCAACAATTCAAGGCCTTCAATCAGGCGAATCATTAACAGATTCGTTAGTGGTTCATTCGGTTGATGGTACCTCTCAACAAATATCAGTCACTATTAACGGCAGTGATGATAAAGCGGTCATAGCTGGCACTTCAACCGCTAATTTAACCGAAGATAAAGAGGTACATGCGGGACAATTACGCGTTGATGGCGCATTAACAGTAACAGATCTTGATAACGGCCAAGCGCAATTTCAAGCCGAAAGCTTACAAGGGCAGTACGGTACTTTAACGCTGAATAATCTTGGTCATTGGACTTATACCGCAGATAATTCAAAACCGGTTATTCAAGGTCTTCAAACAGGAGAGTCATTAACAGATACGTTAGTGGTTCATTCGGTTGATGGTACGTCACAACAAATATCAATCACAATTAACGGTAGCAATGACAAACCAATTGTAACGGCTTGGACTCAGTTAGCATCAGGAACAGAAGATAAACCTGTTACGATTAAAACCGCGGATTTACTAAAACATGCAACTGATGTAGACGCCACAGATATTCTTCAAGTCGATAATCTACATGCAACTAATGGCCATCTTACTGACAATAAAGATGGTAGTTATACTTTTACACCAGACAAAGACTTTAATGGTGAAGTTCGTTTAACTTATAATGTCATCGATGGGCATGGCGGTAGTGTAGGTACTCAAGCCAAATTTGATCTAGCAGCTGCTCCAGACCAAGCTGTTATTACTGACGCTCAGACAGACGATAACCTAAGAGGTGTGACAGAAGATAGAGGTTATATAGATACTCATTACAAATTACATTATAACGGTCAATTAAATATTCATGATCCTGATGTAGGTCAGGACCACTTTGATCCTAATATAGGCCCGCAAACTTATGAGGGTATCGGATATGACACGAAATTAGGTGGTCATGTAGTGCTAACACCAGATGGTCACTACACCTACACCTTAGATAATCGTAAAGTTCAAAACCTTGCTGAAGGTGAAGTAAAGCAGGACTCGGTCGTAATTCGATCTGCAGATGGCACGGCTCACACTATTGAACTTTCGGTTCATGGTACCAATGATAGGCCGACTATAGCAGCGCAATCACATTCCTTAATAGAAGGCGGTGCCATCCTACATGGGAAAATGGTTGGTCAAGATGTTGACACAGGTGCAGTACTGCAATATTCAGCACCAAAAATTGATGGTCTTATATTTAACTCTGATGGAAGTTATAGCTTCGACCCGAGTAATTCAAGTTATCAGTCATTGTCTGCTGGCACAACGAAAACTCTGACAATACCCGTTACTATCACTGACGAACATAATGCCCATTCCACCCAAAACCTTTCTATTATCATCACCGGAGTAAATAATGCAGCCGTCATTGGTGGCGTTGATACAGGGGATGTAAATGAGGCTACTGCAGGTCGAGATATGTCACCTGATTATGCGCAATCGGGTATGAGTCTTTTGGGGCGCAGCCCGCTTTATGCAAATGGTGCAATGACAATTACTGATCTTGATGCAGGTGAAGAAACCTTTAACTCTCGTGGTCTTGGATATAATTACACCGGTAAATACGGTGATTTAATGTTAAGAGAAGACGGAAGTTGGTCTTATTATGCAGACGCCGGAAACATAGGGATTAAAGGAGGACGTTCTACGTCTAGAGGCACCGAAATTGATCACCTTGGTGATGGTCAAACGCTCACAGACACAATCACTGTATATTCTAAAGATGGTACAGCTCACGATATAGTTATTACTATTCATGGCAGCAATGACCGCCCTTATTGCTCATCAGAAGTGACCCTCAATGTTGGCTCTGAAGATACTCGTCAAACTATCACAGCCGCGCAACTACTATCGAATACTGTTGATGTAGACCGCAATGATGCTGGTTTGCTCACTATTGAAAACTTACATGTAGATCACGGCTCTATAGCCATTAATCCTGATGGCAGCTATTTATTCACACCAGAAAAAGACTACAACGGTGCAGTTAAATTTAACTATGACATCAAAGATGGGCATGGCGGTATCACCCATACTCAGGCGAAATTGACCTTAACAGCCTCACAAGATGCAGCAACATTTACCGGTGATAGCACTGGCGATGTACATGAAGGGCATACTTTTACTGCTGTTGATGGAACGGTCAGTAATGGGTCTGTTGGGGATCGCTCTCCAGATCATCAACATGGCAATATTGGCAAACTTTGGAATGATGAAATCCATACCGACGGCCACCTTAATATCAACGATGCTGATAGCGGTGAATCTCATGCTCAAACGGGTATTTATCATGGTAATTTTGGCCAAGTCATATTACAAACAAATGGCGATTGGAGCTATTACGCTTCAATTGGGCAAGATGCAACGGGCAGAACAATCGATAAGCTCGGTCAGGGGCAAAGTCTAACCGATACAGTAACAATCAAGTCAAGTGATGGCACTCCACACAATATCGTTATCACTATTCATGGTAGTAATGACCGTCCTTATTGCTCGTCAGAAGTACAGTTAAATGCCGGAACAGAAGACACTCGCCAAACCATTACCGTAGCGCAGTTACTTACCAATACTGTTGATGTTGATAACAATGATATCGGCTTGCTCACGATTGAAAATCTACACCCCGATCATGGCTCTATTGCGACTAATTCCGATGGCAGTTTCAGCTTTACCCCTGAAAAAGACTACAACGGCCAAGTGCACTTCACCTATGACGTGAAAGATGGCCATGGCGGCATCACGCATACTAGCGCATCGACCACTCTTTCTGCGGTTAATGATAACCCTGATGTTTCACCGTTAGCCGACAGCATCAAAGAAGGCGCAAGTCATAACCTAGACTTGCTAACTGGCGCTACAGATATTGAGGGCGATACGCTACATATCGAGCAACTGACTTACTCTATCGATGGTGCTCCTAGCACAACACAATTACCATCAGGATTATCATTAGCCGCTGACGGTCATACCTTAATGATTGATGCCACAGACCCAGCCTATAATCATCTAGCCAATGGTCAATCACTTAAAATTGCAGTGTCATACCTTGTTAATGATGGTCATGGTGGTCAAAGCCAACAAACTGCAAACTTAACGATTCAGGGGACCGATGACAAAGCGACACTTGTGTCTAATGTTATTCAGCTAACAGAAACCCAAGCCCTCGATAGTCAATTTAAAACTTACAAGGGCAACTTACAGCTTGTTGACCCCGATACTGGTGATAAAACCCATTTCGCCCAACTGAGTGGAACATATTTAGGCCAAGGTTTTGCCCCTGGTAATCTCGATGTTTGGTCCGATGGCTCATATCAATTTAGGTTGGAAGGCGCGAGTAATCGCCATGCAGATGATCTTATCAGCAGCTTGCACACTGGTGAGTCGCTGGAGATCCCGTATGAGGTTAAAACTAGCGACGGTCAAACATTGACCATCATGGTTAAAGTAATAGGAGAAGATAACCAAGCCAGAATAGAAGTCGGCCGGTACTCAAGCTTTAATGAGCATGCTTATGAAGACAACCTCTCCCCAGGCAGTACGCCGAATCAGATTTACAGCGGCGGGAATTTACATGTTATCGATCCCGATCATGATCAAGCAGGCTTTATTGCACAAAATCTAACGACCCCTGAAGGTGGCCATTTCTTTATTAATGCCAGAGGTAACTGGGCTTACACCATAGACAATGACAAGTTGCAACATCTAGGTGCAGGTCAAAGTTATCAGAAAACCTTTACCGTTGAATCTATTGACGGTAGCGCACATCAGAATATTACAGTCACTGTCCATGGTACCAATGATGCGCCCGTGGTTTCAGCACAAGTACAGTTGGCTGCGGGCACCGAAGACACCGATATACAACTGAGTACAGCCGAGCTAATAGCCAATGCCACTGACGTTGATGACAATGATGCAGGCCAGCTCAGTATTGCCAATTTAACTGCAGATCATGGCACTATTACAGTTAATCCAAACGGTACGTTTACCTTTCATCCTCAGAAAGACTACAACGGTCAAGTTCATTTTAGTTATGACGTTAAAGATGCACATGGTGGTGTCACACATACGGGTGCAACGACAACATTAGCGGCGGTTCAAGATAGCGCAGTTATTACAGAAGTTAATACTGGTAGCATCATTGAAGACGGGCCTCATGGCAGCAATACTAATGGCACAGTAAATGAGATAGCCACAGGTACACTGAATGTTACAGACCCTGACAGTGGTGAAAATGCGTTTAGATACAGCCAATTCGGAGAAACAAAAATACACGACCCGTTCGGGGGTATGTTACGTATAGATAATGGTGGAAGCTGGGGTTACAGTGTAAACAACGCTAACCTTCAACACTTAGCTGAAGGTCAAACCGAAGTTGTTATATATCGAGTACATAGTAAAGATGGTACACCCTACGATCTTCATATTAATGTCACGGGGACTAATGATGCACCCACTGTAAACCAAGTGCATTTAACCAATGGTACTGAAGATGTCAGTTACCAAATGCAGGCAAGCCAGTTTGGTTTTAGCGATGTTGATTCAGGCGACACACTTCATTCTATAAGCTTAACCAATCTGCCAAGTTTAACTGAAGGTAAATTTGTTTTAGATGGACATGATGTATCAGCAAATCAGATTATCGATGTTGGAGATATCAGTAAGCTTCAATTTATCCCAGCTAAAGACTTTCATGGTGATGTTCATTTCAGTTATACCGTAAACGATGGTCATGTCGATTCAGCCCCTGCAACAGGCTCTTTAAATATTGCTTCAGTGGAAGATCTATTAATCGATAGTGGAGTTCGTGACTTAGGTGTAACGGATGAAGATACCTCCACTCACTTTACAGAAGCACAATTATTGGAACATTTATCTGATGTTGATGGCCCATTGCATGTAAGTGGCTTACCAACATCGGCACATGGTGCAGTCACAGCAAATGCTTCTGGAGGGTATGATTTTACTCCAACCCCTAATTACCACGGCCCTGCAGAAATTGACTACAAAGTCACTGATGGCTCGACTGAATATGCTAAAACAGCTCAACTATCTGTAACCCCAATCACCGATACAGCACAAGTCGGCCTTAGCATGACAGCCCAACAACAAGTGATGCAGTTAGGTACAGATGGTTCTGCCTCTGCAATGAACAATGGGGGGTTACAAACCGGCGACCAAATCAATAGTGTCGCGGTCGAGTTTAATGTTATCGGCGGCCCACAAGTCACATCGGGCTCAACGCATGGAGCCACCTACTTTAGTTATGCCAATAGTGAATCAGATAATGAAATGTATGCTTGGAAACCAAGCAATTTAACTATTGCGATCCATGGCACTGAATACGCTACAGGCATCGATACAACTCAAGATACTGCAACTCACCGCTATTCAATTTTATGGGATTCAAATACAGGGGTACTGCAAGTATTAGTGGATGGTGACGTTAAGTTTACTCATGCAAATGTCCATAAAGGCCAACCAATGAATGGTCATGGCACCCTAGCTATTGGACAAGATCAGGATGTGGTTCATGGTCAGAAATTTGTGCTTGAGGATGGCTCACATAAATCCCATGGTTTTGGTGTTAATGACGCATTTCATGGTCAAATTTTTAGTACATCAATGGTGACGAATCACCCTGTAGCCCCCGCTTCTCTTCAGCATGCTCCTCTAGCGAATACGGTTGATAAAGATAATGGCCTTGTTATTGATATGAGAATGTCAGCTTCAGGGCAGTTAGTTGATATGACTGGGCACCATCAGCTAACCTCTTTTGGATCGTTAACCTCACATACTGTGTCAGTTGATACAGGAGTCGCTATTCCTAATAGTGATTCTTTACTGAATCTTAGCCCTCATATTGTCGACCCCGTTGATCCCGACGACCATATTTCTAAGGTAGAATTACTAGGATTGATTTCAGGCACAGTCATCACCGATGGTACTCCTGGGCACAATCATGTTGTTTCATCAATGACGGATGCTCTCAATATTCAGGGCTGGGATTTAGATCATCTTACCGCGCAGTTACCTGGAGGCAATAATCATAACATGGACATTATTGTTCGTGTGGAGACTACCGGACCAGATGGCGCCACCTCAACCACAGAAGCACACCAGCCTTTAGTGCTTGATCCTACTAAACCGATTCCAAATGCCGTAATTAGCGGCGATGATAATAAGACAACCGATGAAGACACGTCGATATCAGGACAGCTATTAATTACAGATACCGATGCCGCACAAGCGCATTTTGATACTACGCCTATTGATGGCAAGTATGGCCATTTAACGATTGATTCAGACGGCCATTGGACTTATACACCAAATGCTACAGCCAATGCCTTAAATAAAACTGATCATGTACAAGATGCGTTAATTGTTACCTCACTTGATGGCACCCAGCATCAAATTGTCGTTAACATTGATGGCCGTGACGATAACCCAATCGTTACTGAACTTGCAGCACCTAAAACCGTTATAGAAGACGGTGGACATGACCATGTTCGCACTTCAGGAATGCTAAGTATCAGCGATCCTGATACCGGTGATACCCATAGCATTACTGAACAAACCGATGTATTGGGCACTTATGGACATTTTTCAATTGCGGCGAATGGCGGCTGGCATTATGAACTTGATAATGCTTTACCTGCAACTCAAGCCTTAACCGAAGGGCAACACGTTACCGAAACATTCAATGTAGTCGTTACCGATAATGAAGGTGGGCAAACAACTCACACCATGCACTTTGACGTTCAAGGTAGCAATGAAGCGCCAACAATTACAGCAAGCACAATTTCAGCTTATGAAGATACCGACTATCACTTTACAAAGGCGGATTTTGGGTTTACTGACAGTGATGGTGGCTCATTAGAGCACTTAACGATTACGGAGCTACCACCTAAATCTCAGGGAGAATTAAGCTTAAATGGTCACGCTATAACGGCTAACCAACAAATCAGTAATGCGGACATTCCTAATTTAGTGTTTACGCCAAATCTTAACTTTAATGGAAATGTAAACTTTAAATATAGTGTTAGCGATGGCCATGATAGTTCAGCAGAAGCTCAGGCAACTATTGATGTTGCTTCTAGAAATGATGCACCAACGATAACGCCAAACTCACTGAGCGGTACAGAAGATAATACTTATAGCTTCAACGAAGCTGATTTTGGTTTTACCGATGTCGATAATGGCGATACTCTAAATCACATTACTATTACCGATTTACCAGATATTGCAGACGGTAAACTTACTTTAAATGGTGTAGAAGTTACAACCAATCAACAAATTTCAGCCACTGACATAGGTCAACTTAAGTTTGAACCAAGCGCCAACTTCCATGGTGATGTAGACTTTGCTTATTCAGTCAATGATGGTCATGTGGACTCAGCACCAGCCAGAGCATCAATACATATCGCTTCAGTTGACGATCCATTAATCGATAGCGGTATGCGTGATTTAGGTACAACGGATGAAGATACCACCACACATTTTACAGACGCGCAATTACTCGCAAACTTATCAGATGCCGATGGTGCGTTACATATAAGCGGCGTGCCGACATCAACTCATGGCACAGTAACAGCGAATGCATCAGGAGGGTATGACTTTACCCCGAATGCAAATTACCATGGACCAGCTGAAATTGACTATAAAGTCAGTGACGGAACGACCGAGTACGCCCAAACGGCTCATTTAAGTGTGAGCTCAGTTACAGATGCAGCAACGACTTCCTTGTCTGCAGAAGTTCAACGTACAGCATTTGGCCTAACCTCATCATCTGACCATGGATATATCAAGCCACATGGCGATCAAATTGAATCTGGTGGTGATTTACACGCTTTTACGGCTGAATTCACTTATATCCATGATCCCAAAATCACCATTGGTACTTATCAAGATTTTGTTATGTTTCATGGGGTTAAACCTGATGGCACGCCTGATATGGATGGCGTTAATTTCGGCATGTGGACCTTTGGCGGTAATTTGAAGTTTACCAGTTCACATATCAGTGGTGATAACGGCAACCCTGGAGTCAATTTTAATGATGGTCAAGATCATCGTATAACCATGACATGGGATGGTAAAACAGATACCGCTCTACTTTATGATAACGGTGTTTTAAAAGTTACGGTTCATGGTTTTGCAGGAAGTGATCACATTGCGGCAAATCCATTTTTAAATGTAGGCAGTAAATACGTTCCGGGGCATTTTGCAGGACAAGATAAATTTCCAGGACGATTGCTCTCAACTAGTTTTGCCTCGCAAGCACTTACACCAGAACAAATTCAACATGGCCCAGTCTATGAGTCTGTTAGTAAAAATAATGGTCTATTAATCGACATTAGATCCGACAGTCATGGCCTTATATCAGACCAAACAGGTCACCATCAGCTTGATATTGCTGACTTACATACGTTTACAGGTGAAATGGTCAATACTGGCTCAACGGCTTTAGCGCCAGGCGATGTATTACATATGCACCTGTCAGTAGCGGCTCCTATAGATCATGACGATGTTCTCAGCAAGATAGAGATATTGGGACTTGCGAAAGGCACGATTCTTAGCGATGGTCATCATAGTTTAACGATTGGCTCAGCGGTGCAACATGCGGATGTTACCGGTTGGGATTTAGATAAAGTGACAGCAACATTACCTGCTCATGGCGATCAGAACATGCTAATGCAGTTAGTCGCAACCACGACCGGACCTGATGGTATAAGTACAACCGATAGTGCAAAACTGCCAATAATATTAGATGTTAACTCCCCGGTTCCTGATGCTGTTATTACCGGGGATGAACAACTAACCACAGATGAAGTCTCAACTGTATCGGGTCAGCTAACTATTACCGATACAGATCCATCGCAAGCACACTTTATTGCTGAAGTTATACCAAGTGCTCATGGTCAATTTACGATAAAAGCTGACGGAAGTTGGGAGTTCACCCCAAGTAAGCTGGCAGAAACCTTGACTCAAAACCATAACGCCACCGATATTGTTACCGTAAAAACTCTTGATGGAACAGAGCAACAATTGAGTGTAACACTCATCGGCAGCGACACTGCCCCAACAACCGTCACCACCGATTTAGGCATGGTTGAATCTGGTCATACTCATGACTTCCAAGCAACTGATTTACTGGCCAATGTTACTGATGTCGATACTAGTGCTGCGGGGTTATCGATTGTCGCAGGATCACTGCTCTCTCCCCATGGAACTGTGGTAACCAATCCTGACGGCAGCTATAGCTTTACTGCAAACCCAGGCTTTGTTGGTAACGATTTAGCCATTAGTTTCAAAATCAGCGATGGTCATAACACTATTGATGCCAACGCAATAATTGATGTCACGCCGTCTCTGGCAATTACCCGATTAGAGCGAGATACTGGGGTCAGTGACAGTGACTTTGTTACTAGCGACGGCCACATAATCTTATACGGAACTGGCGAGCCTGGTAGCACGATCCAGGGAAGTGGGATTCTCAGCGGTCCTAAAGCAATTGTCGATGCAAATGGTCATTGGAAAATGGATGTTAGCGCAACAGATCGCGCCGATGGTACCTATACGCTGACCGTATTTGAAGTAAAAGCTGATGGCAGCTATGCCCAAGCCCATCATAAAATCACTATAGATACTGCTAAACCAACGTTGTCTATCGACCCTATCTCCAATGACGATTGGGTAAATCATCATGACCATCAGCAGGATTTAACGATTACAGGCGCCACAACCCATGTGGCTGATGGCAATTCGGTTGATGTGATTGTCGCAGGTACACACTATAGCGCCAGCGTTAACAATAACCATTGGCAATTGGTCATTCCGGCAAATCAAGTTGCCAATATTAGCGACAATGCCTATCAAGTCCATGCAGAGGTTATCGCGACTGCAACTGGCGACACAGCTCAAGTTCAACGCCAGCTAGTGGTATCTGCCGATTTAAGTACTCTGGTACAAACTCAGGCAGTAGAAGAGGACAGTAAAACCACAGCAGCAGGGACGATATTTGCTGTAGGCGCGAGTGAAACTGTTACCACTGCAGGCATATTACAAGGCAACTATGGCACTTTACAGATGAATGCCGATGGTAGTTACCAATACACATTGGACAATAACGCAGCCGCTATTCAGCAAATGGGGCAAACAGATAGCCATGCAGATAACTTTTTCATCAGTTATACCAATAACCATGGCGACATCAAGCATGCCGTGGTCAATATTGGTATTCATGGCACCAACGACGCCCCCCTCTTAACGGGCACTTTTGAAATATCTCGTTCAATTACGACGGGCTCAATGACTAACACCCATTCCTTTGGCTATATCAATATTGATGACATCGATGCTGGTGATAACCTCAACATTGAATACGTTGATAGTCAGGGTGGACACCATCTATTGGATTTTACGTCAGGCAACAGTAATAAAATTGATGTACAAGGCATCGGTCATTTTAGTATCGATGCCGACGGACGTTGGGATTTTACTTTCAGTCACAGTGGTCCAGAGCGTGACAAGCTTGATCAAGAAGTTGCCGCAGGCAAGATTCACACCGAAACAGTCACCCTCAAAGTAACTGATGGCAGTGGGCAGAGCCGGGAAGAACACCTAACGGTGCATATCGGTGATGGTAAGACCGGACCACAGATTTTCGGAGCGTCCGAGTCTGTGGTTACCGAAGATAAAGTAACTCAATCCCACGGCTTGCTCGATTTATTGGTCGGCGACGTCAAGGTGGCCAACGGTGTCACGTGGGAATTGCAACCTGGGGCGCACCCTCAATACGGTGATTTAACATTAAACTCCGATGGTAGTTGGCAGTATCAAGCCAATAATGACTCAGCTCGTGTACAAGCCCTAGCTGAAGGTGAGCGACTTGAAGAAACAATAATGGTGACCGCTACTGATTCTCTTGGTCACAGCGTAGATCAAGCAATGAAATTGGTGATCATCGGTACCAATGATGTACCTGTTGTTGGACATGCCCTTGCTAATACGGTTGTTGAAGATCATCTGCTCACTCTGAGTAAAGCTGATTTACTTGCTAACGTTCACGATACAGACGCTAAAGATGTGCTTGATGTAAGCCATTTATCAATAGTCGGTGGTGGTACTATTACCCAACAAGGTGACCATTGGGTTATCAATCCTAGGGTAAATTATAATGGAGAATTACGCTTAAACTATACCGTGACCGATGGTCATGTAGATATAGATAACAGTATGGCGATTCATGTGTCGCCTGATGCCGATACTCCTACCATGATATTTACTAAGCATGTCGGTGATTTAGCTTCGCCACTCGATACTATGGCGATTTCGGGTAATGAAAATTCTGATTTAGCACTTAATATTAACGTATCCAGTCCTGATACAAATGAAACACTCACTGTTGAAATTACAGGCGTTCCACCAGGGGCTTCGCTATCTGCGGGGACTGAAAATAACGGCATATGGACACTACAACAAAGCGAGTTAACTAACCTCAAAGTTATTCCTGAAGCTGACTTTCATGGCCATTTTGATTTAAGTGTTTCAGCAATTAGTCGTGATGGCAGTGAACAGACTTCGGTTAGTCAAACTATTGGAGTTGATGTACTAGCGGCACCTGTACTCGCTGGAATAGGGCAATCAGATGCTCCACAAAGTGACACTGAAACAGATACGCTGACCTTTAGCTCAAGTGTTGATGCGGATTTCTCCGATGCGGTAAGCACTGGGATGAATAATGATCCAATAGCCCCGGTGGATCATTATTTCCAAATGTTGGGAATGAGCAGAGATGACACGCCGTTGGAGTCTTTAGCTGGCGACCAAACAGATATACTACCTGAATTTAACGTAGACAACCCTTTAGCTGATGCAGATGATTTAGCATTACAATCGTCGGATCCGTTTGACAATCCATTGGCTGAAGGTGAGGACCAACATCATCAACTTGATGATGTTCAAGACAATAATCATAATCATAGCCAACTTGTTGATGATAATACGGCTGTAGATAGTCATGATGATTTATTGCATCAAGCATTAAACGATATGCATAATCAGTGGTAAACCCGATTAGCTTTGTGTGTAAAATATACAGCGTAATGTTGACCTTACGCTAATATAATGCAATTTATGCTTTTGTAGTTTAATAATCCGAATCAGCGGTTTTTATTAGGTTTTTCTCTTGGCCTAAATGGCAGCTCATGGCAGAATGCCGCCTTATCTCTTCGATGTTATTTAGTTAAAGGACTCACCATGAAATTTCGCCTAGCTGTTGGCGCTGCTGTTTTCGCTTCTGTTGCTTTACCTGTTCAAGCTGATCTTATTGGTCTTACTCTTGCGAGTCACATAGCGCAAACCGATACCGACCCTAAAGCGTCTTCTGCGTGGCAGGGTGATATGGAGTTGCGTTTAAAGCACTTCGTGCCGCTCATTCCTAATGTTGCTATTGGCGTAAATAAACGTAAGCAAGGCGATGCGGCAGATGGTTCAAGTTACCAAGCGGAGTTGTACTACAACCTATTTGATACCGCAGGCTTATACTTAGACTTAGGCGCCGGTTATGAAAGCTGGGACAGTGCTGATAGCTTTTTAGCTGGTTCTGATGATGGCGAGCAAATCTATGCAGTTGGCCGAGTGGCATGGCGCTTCCCCGGCACTGGTTTGGGCGTAGAAAGTGATTTGAAATGGTCGGTGACTAACGAAGATTACAAAGCCAACCGATTCCGCGCCGGTCTTAACTATGAATTAGCAGATTTGGTCGTTAGCTCTATCGAACTCTCTGGTGGCTACCAATATGAAGATATTTCTACGCATAGCTACAATACCAGTAACAATGGTGCTTACTTAGGATTAGCGGTTAATTTCTGATAGTTAGTCGTATTGACGGCTTGTTGTAAGCAACAAGCCGTCATCGCCAGCAAGCCTAACAAAGCGCTGATACTGACCAAGGCAAAAATGGCTTGCTGCTGGCGTATCTGCCAAACAAAGGCGCCTAAAAAGGGGGCACACGCACTAGCCAGTAAATAGGGCACAGCCAAGTATCCAGATATAGCGCCAAAGTTTTCACTTCCTAATAATTGTTTCGTGAGTACTGGCCGCATAATGCTGGTGACCCCATAAGCGGCGCCTTGCAGAACGACAAAAAACCAAATCCAATGTGGCCAGTGCCCTAATAGCCACAATAGGCAGGCCGCCGTAAACATGCTAAAGAAACACAGCATCGCAATGACCTGGTTAGTCAGGTGCTTATCTAGGCTCATTATGACTATTCTGCCAAGCACTTGCATTGGCCCTATTATCGACATCACCCATACCGCATTAATGGGGGTAAAGTGGAGAGCATACATGCTGGGGAGCAGGTAATTTACCACCACGGTGTGGTTTAAAGCGCTCAGTGAAAACGCACTAGCAATTAGCCAAAAGCTCAGTGTTTTTAGGCTGGAAAGCGCAGTTGTCGGCAGGTTTTTATTTGTGGGTTCTATTGTTGAGTAATGGGCATTTTGTAGCGTATTTGCGCTAAACCACAGCAGCGGAACCGCCACTAAAATGATCATTAAACCCAAAATGCTGGTGGTCGACTGCCAGCCCACATGAGCGACTAAATAAAAGCAAACGGGAAAGCTTAAGGTGCCAGCAAAACCCGCATATAAGGTCACTTTAGTGATAGCCGATTTAGCCTTAGCCCCGGTGTAACGCGTTAAAAAAGCAAAACAGGGTTCATATAAACAACCAGCACTGGCTGTGCCAATCAAAGCCCAGCATAAATAAAACTGCCAAAGCTGTTGAATCTGACCTAACATCACTAGCCCTAAGCCGCCAACAATAGCGCTCAGTACTAACACTTTATTGCCTCTGCCTTGGTCAATCAAACGGCCTATAAGTGGTGAGCAGCAAGCCGATACCACCAGCGCCAAAGTAAAGGCTAAGGATAGCTCGGCCAACGATCCATTTAACTGCTTTTGCCAAGTGAGCAATAGTGCCGGAAAACTATAATAAAGACTGGCCCACAGCAGGGTTTGAGCGATGGCCATACCATGAATGGCAAAGGCCACTTTATGATTGCTTGTTGGCATTAAGCCGATTCTGCGCAGCATGGTTTTCATAGTGTTCTAAAAAGCTTAAGCAATCTTGCTGAAATAGCGGTAAGGCTTTGGCCAGTTGTTGGTGAGACCAATTCCACCACGCCAGTTTATCTAAACGCTGGCCCACATCAGCTTGTTCAAAACGCGGGCGCAATATCTTGGCGGGGTTGCCAACCACAATATGCCACGCAGGTACATCTTTAGTCACGATACTGCCAGAGCCGACAATGGCGCCATTACCAATGTTGACTCCGGGCATTATAATCGCGCCATGGCCTATCCATACATCGTGACCAATGGTGACTTTATTGTCGGCGCGCCATACAAATACTTGCTCGTCAACGCTGCTCGCCAAACCATACTTTTGTGGGCGGTAGCTAAAGTGATGAAGACTAGCGCGCCACCAAGGGTGATTGCTGGGGTTGATGCGCACACTTGAGGCAATTGAGACAAATTTTCCCACTTCACAAAGGGCTATATCCACATCATTTTGCGCGTAGCTGTAATCGCCAAATTCTACGTTGTCCAATAAACAGCGCTCACCAATTTCAGTCCAAGCGCCTAATTGGCTGCTGCTTACTGAAGAGCTTTCAGCTACCGAGGGCGCAGAGTGTAAGTTATTTCCTGGGGCAATAATGGCCATCTTAGTCTCCTTTAAATGGTCGTCGTTAAAGGCTGATTTCCAAGCCGTCATAAGCCACGCTCACGTTGCTGTTAAGGCAATCGGGATTTTGCATTAGGTAAAGGTCTAATTCATGGCCGATGTGGGTGAGTATCCAATCGCTATCTGGAAGGGCACTCGCGAGAGCCAAGACATCATCGAGATTGTTATGGTTACCAGAACGATGAGAGGGGGGAACACTGCAATCTATCACCAGATACTTAGGGGGATTGCGCAGTAGTTGTTGCCAGCTTTGTTCAGGAATACCTAAAGTGTCGGTGAGATAAGCTATTCGGCCTTGTTCACTGCTAAACAAATACCCTAAAGTAGGCTTTGAGTGGTTTAGGCTTAGCGGGGTAATGCTAATACCCGCTAACTTGAACGCTTGATTCGCTTGATTAGGCGGCAGAAATTGCAACAAACCGGGGTGTTTAAATAAATCATCACACCCGTCGGGATCGTCAGGTTGATAAACAGGGATCGGGTCAGCAACTCCCCAGCGTAACTCAAATAACGCTTGTACATGATCCATGTGATAGTGCGTCAGCAGAATGGCATCAATCGAGCCGGCTGGAAAACGGCTTTGTAGCTGAGGGTGATTGGCATCAATCAATAATTGTTGGCCATTAACCTCTAACACTGCCGAACACAAATGTCTGGCTTTAGCGGGGTCAAGGGTGGCCTGCTGACAAGCCGCACATTCGCAGCCATATAAGGGGCAAGCCTGTACGTTACCGGTGCCTAATAAAGTTAGCTTCATTGGATATATAACTCGGTGGTTTCGGCTTCAATGTATTTGAGCAGCTTGCTCACGGTGCTGTCTAGATTGCGGTTGTTGGCTAAACGCCAGCATTGTTTTGGCAGGTTGGTTTGGTATTGCTCATTGCGGCGTAAGCGGGCCTCAATGTCGAGCTGGCTCTCTCGCCCTCGCAGGCGTAAACGCTCGGCCAGAACTTCAGGACTGACCTCTAAGGCGATAACCCGTAAGCGCTCGCCAAATAGATCTTCAGCTAAATCAATGTGTTGGCGAGAGCCATTAAATAACACTGAAAAGCCCATGCTCAGCCAACTATTTACTTCGTTACCCACTGCATAATGAAAGCCATTCGCTTGCCAGTCCATGGCAAACAAACCGCTATCTTTACGCTGAATAAACTCTGGCACACTCAGCGCTATATGAGTTTCGCCACTGCCATCAACAGGGCGAGTGATATAGCGTTGAGCTATTAGCACATTACTGTCGGTTTGCAGCTGGTTGCGTAATGAGTTGATAATGCTGTCTTTGCCTGAGCCTGACGGCCCAACCAAATAGAACAGTTTGGCTTCGCTGGCTGCTTCCTTGTCATGGTTACTGGGAAATATCAAAATACTCGCTCTCCTTCGCGCCAAACTTGTTGCACCTGAAGGCGATCGTCGCTGGGTTTAGCCAACACTAAATCGGCTCGCTTACCCTCAAAAATGCTGCCTCTATCGTCCATTCCAAGAGTATTGGCTGGAGTAAGGCTTACCATTTGAATTGCCTGACAAAGATCGTAGTTGTTATCTTCCATATTGGCCACTTGGTAGGCTGCATCGAGCAAACTAGCGGGGTAATAGTCAGAAGATAGAATATCTAACACGCCTTCGCGAGCAAGCTCTGCAGCGGCAACGTTACCCGAGTGAGAGCCTCCGCGCACAATATTAGGCCCGCCCATCATCACTTGAAGGCCAACTTCGTGTGAGGCTTTGGCGGCCGCCACCGTGGTAGGAAACTCGGCCACCGAGCAACCTAAAGCGGCCGACTCAACCGCATGCGCTAGCGTGGCGTCGTCGTGGCTAGCTAAAGCAATACCGCGTTCACGCGCCGAGGCCGCAATGTGTTTACGGTTGGCATCAGACCATAGCGCTGAAGCTGCTGTTTGTTCGGCTTCAAAGCTGGCCATTTCTTGTTCGTTCAGCCCATATTTTCCCATGTAGTAGGTGCGATATTTTTCGCTATCAACAAACTGGCGCTGACCGGGGGTGTGGTCCATTAATGACACCATGGCTACGGGACCTTGCTCCACCAAAGTCTCAAAAATATTGGCGGTATCGGCATTGGGCAATTCACAGCGTAAGTGCAGTAAATGTTCGGCTCTATTTAGGCCCCGCTGTTGGCTGTTTACAATGGTGTGTAACATCCGCTCTAGGTTGGCTAAACGGGTGCCGTGGTCATTAATATAACCAAGGGCAATGGCATCTAACACGGTCGTAATGCCACTCGATACCATTAAAGCATCGTGACTAGCCATGGCCGAACCACCCGGCCAGCTAACCTTGGGGCGAGGGGTAAAAAATTTTTCTAAATTATCGGTATGCAATTCAATTAAGCCTGGTAATAGATAGGCCCCATCACCATTAATGGCACTGCAATGCGAACTTTGGGTATCGCTTAGCGCTACAATACGGCCTTCGCGCACTTCTAACGATCCCTTCACAATTTCGTGCTCTAGAATCATATTTACATTGGTGATAATCATGGTCTTATCCTGCTAGCTGAGACGGGTTTTGCATATTGTGTAAGCGGTCGGCGACTAAATCGCGTACCCATATATCGTGGAAGATACCTACAATGGCGGCACCGCGTTGCTTAGCGGCTAAAATGAGCTCAACCACTTGTTGGGCATTTTGCTTATCTAAGGACGCGGTAGGTTCATCGAGCAACAAAATCGGGTAATCTAGGGCAAAGCCACGGGCAATGTTTACTCGTTGTTGCTCACCACCCGAGAAGGTAGCAGGGGCTAAGCCCCAGAGGCTTTCAGGAACATTCAATTGACTTAACAATGCTTGCGCTTTGGGTTTGGCGAATTGTTCGCTAATGCCATTTTCTAGCATTGGCTGCATGACAATATCTAAGGCTGATAAGCGGGGGATCACCCGCAAAAATTGGCTTACCCAACCAATGGTGGCTCTACGTAAGGCAATAATGTCACGTGGCTGCGCCTTGGCCATATCTAACCATTGCTCGCCTTGGCGGATCAGTAGTTCACCGTGGTCTATCTGGTAGTTACCGTATAGCGAGCGCAGTAAACTGGATTTACCCGAGCCAGAGCAGCCGTTTAATACTAAGCATTCCCCAGCAAATATTTCTACATTTTGCTGGCGTAAAACCGGCAAACGCGCAGCCCCCTGATTATGCAATACAAAGGTTTTGTCGATGTCTTTAGCAATCATGAGTGGTGTCATGATGATTCCTTAAATGAGCGAGGCGGTTATTGTTGAAGAACGGATGAAACTAAAAGTTGGGTATAGGCATGGCTTGGGTCGTCTAACACGCGGTCGGTTAAACCGCTCTCAACGATCTGGCCTTGTTTCATCACAATAATTCGATGCGCTAGTAGGCGTGCTACGGCTAAATCATGCGTAACAATAACCACTGCAAGTTGCAGTTCGGTGACTAAGTTACGAATTAAATCTAATAAGCGTGCTTGTACCGATACGTCTAAGCCGCCCGTGGGCTCATCCATAAAAACCAATTTGGGGTGAGTGACCAAATTTCGGGCTATTTGCAGCCGCTGCTGCATTCCCCCAGAAAAAGTTAATGGCATGTCGTCAATGCGGCTCGGGTCTATTTCTACTGCATTAAGCCAAGTTAGCGCTTCTTGGCGAATCTCAGCATAGTTGCGCCAGCCTACCTCCATTAAGCGCTCACCAATATTGCCGCCAGCCGACACACGCGGGCGCAGACCATCTAAGGGGTGTTGATGTACTATGCCAAAGTTTTCTCTGATTAAGCGGCGTCGCTCAGCTTCGCTAATCTGATACAGCTCGGCTGTGTGGTTTGGCTCAGCTTGAAAATTAACGCTACCAGTTTGAGGGTTTAAGCGGCCAGACAGGGTTTTGAGCAGGGTGGTTTTACCCGACCCCGATTCGCCGACAATCGCTAACACTTCACCTGGGAATAGTTCTAGGTCTACCGCTTCAAAGCCTTTGCCTGGTGCGTAAAGCATGCTTAAGTTTTGCGCTTGTAATAGCGCTTGGTCTTGCCTTAGTGCATCGCTAAGCACAGTAGCTTGTGGGCTGTCATCAAGCCGAGATGTTGGCTTAATAGTGGCTAGATTAGTCATGGCTAGCTCCTTGGGCTGTAGACTGCCGCGTTTGGCAGAAGTCGGTATCTGAACAAATAAACATGCGCTGCCCTTGGTCATCGATTAACACCTCATCAAGGAAGGTATCGTGGCTACCACATAGGCTGCAGGGCTCATTCCATTGCTGAATACTAAATGGGTGATCTTCAAAGTCGAGGCTGTATACATCGGTATAGGGGGGAATGCAGTAAATACGTTTTTCGCGTCCTGCGCCAAAAATCATCAGTGCTTCCGATTGATGTAATTTGGGGTTATCAAACTTAGGGATCGGCGAAGGGTCCATCAAGTAGCGACCATGCACTTTTACCGGATAGGCATAACTGGTAGCAATATAGCCATACTTAACGATGTCTTCATAAAGCTTCACCTGCATAGACCCGTATTCTTCTAGGGCGTGCATTTTCTTAGTTTCAGTTTCGCGAGGCTCAATAAAGCGCAAAGGCTCGGGAATCGGCACCTGAAAAACCAAAATTTGCTCATTGTTTAAGGGCTGCTCAGGAATGCGGTGACGGGTTTGAATCACACTGGCGCTTTCAGTTTTCTCGGTGGTGGCAATGTCACACACTTTGCTAAAAAACTGGCGAATAGATACCGCATTGGTGGTGTCATCTGCGCCTTGGTCTATGACTTTAAGCACATCATTTTGACCCAAGATCGATGCGCTTAGCATGATCCCACCGGTTCCCCAGCCATAAGGCATTGGCATCTCTCGTCCACCAAAGGGCACTTGGTAACCAGGAATGGCCACCCCTTTTAAAATGGCACGGCGGATCATTCGTTTGGTTTGTTCATCTAAATAAGCAAAATTGTATTGTTGGTCATTGTGGCTTAGTGCGGCCGCTTGTTGGCTAAAGCTGGTCATGGCTACTCTCCTTGCTGGCGCATTTTGCGCAGCAGCTCTAATTCAGACTGAAAATCAACGTAGTGCGGCAATTTGAGGTGCGACACAAAGCCAGCGGCTTCTACATTGTCGGCGTGGGCCAATACAAACTCTTCGTCTTGGGCGGGGCCTACTGCGGGCTCGTTGTAGCGATCGCTTTGTAGTGAGCGATCAAGTAACGCAACGGCCATGGCTTTACGTTCGCTAAAGCCAAATGCCAAACCGTAGCCGCGGGTGAAGTGAGGTTCTTCACCTTCGGGGCTAACAAAGCCATTCACCATCTCACATTCGGTTAAGCAAATGCTGCCAATTTCTATGCTAAAACCGAGATCTTCTGGGCAAATCTCTATAGCCACTTCGCCGCTGCGAATTTCTCCTGCAAAGGGGTGGTTGCGCCCATAACCGCGCTGTGTAGAGTAGGCGAGCGATAGTAAAAAACCTTCATCTCCACGGCTCAGTTGCTGTAATCGAGCAGCGCGAGAGCAGGGGTAACTAATCGCTTGTTGAGTGATATCGGCGGGCTCTTCAGCGCCATCTTGTTCTGGCTTGGCTAAACCTTGCTGTTCTAACAAAGAAAACACTTTGGTAAACGGCGCGTTATCGCTAGGTAATGTATTAGCCGGTTCAGTAGAGCAGGTATCAACCCTAGCTATTGTTTGTTCAGTTTGCTGCTCGGCCAGTAGCGAAAAGTCGAGCAGGCGGTGGCTATAATCATAAGTGGGGCCAAGTTGTTGGCCACCCGGTAAATCTTTATAGGTGGCCGAGATTCGGCGCTGCACTTGCATCTTGTTGGTATCTAAAGGCTGGCAAGTGACCAGCAAGGGTAAAGTCGTGCGGTAGGCGCGCAGCAAAAATATCGCTTCAATTTGGTCGCCGCTAGCCTGTTTGATCGCCAGAGCGGCCAGTTCGCGGTCATAAATGCCGCCTTCGGTCATCACTCGCTCTACCGCCAAGCTTAGCTGCTGGCTAATTTGATCAACATTGAGCTCAGCGATACTACTATCGCCACGGCGGCGTTGATGTTGCAACTTATGCGCGGCGGCAATGGCTTTTTCGCCGCCTTTAACTGCTACATACATTAGATTAACTCCAGCTTAGTAGTGCGGCTGATAGCCACGAGAGATTGCTGATGGCAAAACATAAAATCCAGCCCTAAGGGGTAACGGCGACTGGGCTTTAGCAGGTAATCAATTAGGCTTTCGCTAAGCTGCCCTAGTTGTATTTCTAGACGTTGTTTAATTCCGGGTCCGCTTATCCGAAATACAGGGCCGGTATTAAAGCCCTCGGTTTGTACCAACAAGGTTGCACCATGTTCTGGGCTGCTATCGCACCCTGCTTTCAGTGCTTGTAAATTTACGCTTTGTTGGCCGCAAATAACCGCAAAGTCAGCCTGTTCAAGCGGCGTAGCGGCAATACTGTTATGAAACGCTAAGTTGTGTACTGCATGCTCAATACTATGTTCACTTGTTTTTGCCAACGCAGGGCTTAGGTACACCGCTGTTTGCTGGTCACATAGGCTCATAATGACTTGGCTGCTAGCGGCATTTAGCGGCGCAAAACCAGAGTGATGCGCTAACCGCACAAGGGTACCCGGCTCACTCAGTGCTTTTAATACTTCGCGAAAACACTGCTGGGCTTGATGTACGCTATGGTCAAAACCGGCTTCAATTTGTTGCATTAGTCTTCCCCCCTTACCACTGTGAAGAAATCCACTTTTGATTCAGCTGCTTGTTCGGCGGTTTGGCGTAGTGCCTGAAGCTGCAATTCAGCCAAGGGTTGAATCACTGTTTCTTGTAGGCCGGGGGCATACTCGCTGCTTTGCATTAAGGCATCGATGATGGCTGAAAGCAGTGCGTGTTGTTTCGCTCGCCCTCGTAAATAGCCATAACCCAAGGTGCCGTTCTCTAAACGCACAGTTGCGCGGGTAATGGTGGTATCACCCAAATTAAAACGTTCACCACTTCCCCCCACGCGGCCTTGTAGTCGTGCTAGGCCGACTTCTGGTTGGCGAATCACCTCGCATTGCGGATCTAGATTTAGCTGTTGCCAGCGGCGCGATAGCTCTGGATATGGGGCCTGGGCTAACACTGCCATCCAGTGCTGGCGGGCGGCCACGTTTACGGTTGTTGCGGTCGTCATAGTGGGTGCTCCAAGCTGAGCTCTACCAGTTCAGCTCTAATGTGAGAAATAGAAAATTCAAAAGGGACTTTTTGTTGATCTACGTTCACCGTTTGTAGGGTAAGCAGTGGGTTGCTGGCATCAATTTGCAAACAAGCGCAGTCTTGCTTATTGGGGCGTTGCGCACTCACCACGGTTTGCTGGCGGCGCAGCTCAATGTGGCAATGCTCGGCTAAAAAATGATGTAATGAACCTTGCTGATAACGGCTTAACACACTGTCGTGTTCGCCTACTCGCAGGTGATGAAACACAATGCTAATAGGCACTTGGTCGATAAAACGTAGCGTTTTCAGTTGAATGATCGGGCTGGCCAATTCTACGGCCAAGCCCTTGGCCACCTGAGTGTTGGCGTTAGTGCGCAGCAAGCTAAGTACTCGGCTATTGGGCTTTGCGCCAGCGTTAAGCAAGTTATCGGTAAACTTAGCGCCAGAATGCAGCGGATAGCGCACCGGTTTAGTGAGCACCATTACGCCTTTACCTTGTTGGCGTAATAACCAGCCTTTTAGCACTAGCTCGTCGATAGCCCGGCGCAGAGTATGGCGGTTTACTTGGTAGCGTTCAGCTAAGCGCTGTTCTGGCGGCAAGTACTGTCCAGCCTGATAAGCATGGCTAATTTCTTTTTCTAAGCTCAAGGCTATTTCTTGATAACGCGGCATCATTCAGCTCTCTTAGATAAACAGTTTTCTAACGCGTTGTGAGGCAACATCTAGCAGACTTACTGTGGCCACAATGATGATCATTACGGCACACGTTTGCGGGAACATAAATCCGCGGATGCTCTCCCACAAAATGACTCCGATACCGCCTGCGCCTACCATGCCAACCACGGTGGCCGAGCGAACATTGGATTCAAAGCGATACAAAGAGAAGGAAATCCATAGCGGTAATACCTGAGGAATAACCCCATAGACAATTTCTTCAAGTTTATTGGCGCCAGTTGCTCGCACACCTTCAACCTGGCCAGGGTCAATGGCTTCTACGGCTTCAGAGAACAGCTTGGCAAGCACCCCGGTAGTATGAATAAACAAGGCCATTACTCCCGCAAAGGGGCCAAGACCCACGGTGACCACAAACAACATGGCAAACACCATTTCGTTAATCGCACGAGCGGCATCCATGAGGCGACGCATAGGTTGATATATCCAAGCTGGAACCACGTTTTCGGCGCACATTAAGCCAAAAGGAACCGATAAGATAATCGAGAAAATGGTGCCCCAAATGGCTATATGCAGGGTGATTAGCATTTCTTCGAGGTAGTAGCTAATGTCGCTAAAATCAGGCGGAAAGAAATCACTGGCTAACTCGGCCATATTGCCAGCATCGTTGTAGATCTTCATTGGTGCAATTTCAGCGCCTTGCCAACTCCAGCTCAGGGCGGCGATGGCAAGGCCCCAAAAAAATAAGCTTAACCAAGCAGGCTTGCTAGCGGGGTTAAGGATTTCGGCTTCGGTATTCATGGTTTTTTCTCAACATGTCTAGATAAGTTGCACTAACAAAAACTGGGCCTAAGCCCAGCTTTATGCATGTTAGTTAGCCATCGCTGTAATCGCGCTTTGTTTACGGTTAAGGTCGGCGAGTTGTGCGTCAATTACCGCTAGCTCGGCCGCTTTTTCAGCCTTAGACATTTGGCTGTCGTTTTCTGTGTTGATGCGGTTTTTGAACAATACCAATTGGCGTATAGGCAATAGTTGCAGGTCACTAGACGCTTTGAAAGGGGCCCACTGCAGTGCTTCTAATACGGCAAGTTCTTTTGCGTCGCCCGTTGTGCCGTACTCCATAAAGAAGTCGTATAGTTCGCCTTTAACACTTTCTGGTAGGTTTTTACGCCAAACGATAGGGTCTGAAGGAATAAGAGGAGACTTCCAAATTACTTTAAGCTTTGCGAATTTTTTTGGCGCGGTAATTTCTAAACGATCCATGTTTTCGGTGTTACCGGTCGCTACGTCAACTTGCTTGGCTGCAGCGGCTAAGGCGTTGGCTTCGTGACCTGAGTTCATGCTGCGTTTAAAATCAGACACTGAAATGTTGTTTTGGGCAAATACATAGTACGAAGGCACTAAGAAGCCAGAAGTAGAGTTTGGATCGCCGTTACCAAACGTCAGCTCGCCACGTTTAGCAATAACGTCATCTAGACTGTTTAGCGGGCTGTCTTTATGCGTCACTAGTACACTCCAGTAACCAGGATTGCCGGTAACGTCTACGGTTTGAGCGAAGATTTCGCCGCCAGCGCGGTCTACTGCTTCCATGGCTGACTTGTTGCCATACCAAGCAATGTCTACTTTGTCGAAACGCATCCCTTGAATGATGCCAGCGTAGTCAGGGGCGAAGAAGGCCTTAACTTTAAAACCTGTTTTTTGTTCCATCGCTTCTAAAAATGGTGTCCAAGTGGTTTTTAAATTTTGCTGAGATTCAGTAGAAATAATCCCAAAATTGATGGTGTCCATCGCTTTTTCAGCAGCTGTTACCATGGTTGAACTCACTGCTGCGGCAACGACTGCCGTAGCAAAGGCTGTCCGCTTGATTAGCTTTAACATGCCATCTATCTCCTTTATAAAGTGGGGTTAGGCCATCTGTGGCCATAGTTGTTGTACTGCAAGGTCATTTTCTTCGGTGGTATTAAGCTCGGCTTTAGAACCATATAAAGCCGCCAGTGTGGCTTCATCGAGTTGTTCACTTGAACCGTCGTAAAAAACTTCGCCAAGCTTTAAGGCCACAACGCGTGGGCAATAACGTCTGGCGTAGTCAACTTGATGTAAGGTCACCACAACTGCGATGCCTTCTTGTTGATTGATGTCGCGAAGAATTTCCATCACGATGCGTGATGATTCTGGATCCAAGGAGGCGATGGGTTCATCGGCTAAAATGATTTTGGCTTGTTGCATTAAAGCGCGAGCAATTGCCACCCGTTGCTGCTGGCCACCAGAAAGGGTAGACACACGTTGCAGGGCAAATTGCTCTAGGCCTACACGTTTAAGAGCCGCTAAAGCTTGGCGTTTTTGCTCAAAGGTAAAGCGACCGGTTAGGCTGCGCCAGCTAGGGGTAACACTTAAGGCGCCAATTAACACATTGTGTAATACACTTAACCGGTTCACTAGATTGAACTGCTGAAAGATATAACCCATTTGGCTGCGACTTTGGCGTATGCCTTTACAAAACTTACCATTTCGCTGCACCGGCAAACCAAGGACTTCGATGTAACCTTTGCTGTTTTTATCGCTGTTTACTAGACCGTTCAAGTGGCGAAGTAAGGTAGATTTACCCGAGCCAGACGGCCCCAGTAATGCCACCATCTCGCCTTGCTCAACACTTAAGTCGACACTCTTTAAGGCATGGTTGTCTTCAAAGTGCTTATTCAATTGTTTTACTGCAATTACTTGATTGCTCATCACAAAATCCTGCGGTTGTTTTGAACAATAATTTAGGCTTGGAATATGACAATTAGCTTATCTAGATATGTCAGTTCAGTGACTTATTTATGGCAGTTCGATGACTAAATAATCGACAGAAAGAACAATAAATGCGCGTTTTATTTTGTGGGGTAGATAGTTGAAGGGTAAGCAAGGGTGAGGGAGAAGAGTTGCAGGGTCGAAAGATTTTAGTTGTAGCAATCTCTAGGTGTTGCGCAGTTGACACCTAGAGATTTTTTTTACTAAGGCTCGCTAGTTGTTCATACCTTGTTGAATGCTATACGGTCTTTTTCAGTCATCGCTCTCATTGTTTTACACGGGCTGCCCACGGCAATAACGCCAGCAGGAATGTCGTTAACAACCACACTGCCAGCGCCTATAATGCTGCCCTTGCCAATAGTGACGCCAGCACATACCGTAGCGTTAGCGCCAATCCATACTTCATCTTCAATGGTGATGGGGGCTGACGTGGTGATGCCTTGGATACGTTCCTTGGGGTCGATAGCGTGGCCGGCACAACTAATAACAACGCCTGGTGCAATACAAACACCAGCACCGATATTTACTGGCGAGGTATCGAGAATAACGCAGTTGTAATTAACAATGGCCATGCCATGAAAGTGGATGTTGAAGCCATAGTCACAACGAAAGGTCGCTTCAATAAATGCCATCTTGTTATAGGTGCCAAACAGCTTTGATAATATTTCAGCCTTTTTAGCGCTATCACTGGGTGGAGCTTGATTAAATTCCCAGCACAATTGTTTGGCTGGCAGTTGTAGCTCGATATCGGAATACTCAAACTGCGATGTATAAGCTTCGGCCTTGGTTAGTTTTTCTAATAAGCTCACTGTTATTCCCGTTTATTTGGTTGTTCGTCAGGACGTTGCGTTTGCAGGTACACTAAGAGAGAGTGGTTTTTAACACTACCTGAAAGCCCTTTCTTGGCAGATTGTATAGTATGGTTTCGAATATATGTAAGGAATATTTTAAGATTTTTCGTCTCTCGTCGAATATCAATCTGTTGATGTTGCTTTGTGGTTGTACTTGGCTTCAGCTAAGCTGAACGGCAGGGAATCGCCATAATCCATGCATAAAAAATGGCTATGATTGAATCCTATGGTGAGTGTAACGCTGAAGGAATAAGGCGAATTAAAGGATAAATTAGCAGCTAATGGCTAGCTGCTAACTGGGTGAGATGATTTGCTAAGCGTTATTGCTTAGTTTGCAACGGTGCTTAATGCTGCCAGCACGTTTTCTTCAATGGCTACGGCTACGCCATCTTCAAGATTAGTGGGGGCAATGTAGTTGGCCATGGCTTTAATTTCTTCATCGGCATTGCCCATGGCGACCGCTAAACCGGCATATTGCAACATGTGGCGATCGTTATCGGCATCACCGGCACACATAACTTGTGAAGCGTCTAAACCTAGAATTTTGGCCAGTTGTTCAACCCCGACACCTTTGTTGCTGTTGATGTGCAGAAACTCTAAAAAGAACGGGGCACTGCGAACCACCGTGTACTGCTCTCGTAACTCGGCGGGTAAGTTGGCAATGGCCTTGTCTAGCACGCTCTCTTCGGCAACAAACATAATCTTAGTTAGTGCGTCGTTTGCCTCTAAGTTGGCAAAGTCTACTTCGCTAACCTCCATACCATTGATAGATGATTCAATGTCTGTCCATGGGTTGTGATGCTGAGTAATCAAGCCATGTTGGGCTGAAAAGGCATGCACAAAAACACCGAGCTGTTTAGCTATTTTAGCCAAGTGGGTACCATCACTACCTAGCAAGGTGGTTTTGTGAATAATTTCACCGCTCCCCACACGCTGTACCAAAGAGCCATTGTATGAAATGACAAAGTCTTGGTCGCTGGTAAGCTCTAATTGCTCTAGGTAAGCACTAAGGCCTTGCAATGGGCGACCCGAAGCCAGCACTACTTTAACACCAGCTTGTTTGGCATCTTGAATAGCTTGGTGAGTGCGGGGGGTAATTTTTTTCTCGTCATTGAGAAGTGTGCCGTCCATATCTAGGGCGATAAGTTTAATCATATTTGGGCAGGCCTTAATTGACAGTATTGGTGGCTGAAGTAGCCAGCGAGCGTGATATGTAATTTGAAGCGGCGATTTTACAGCAAAAATGTGACATTGGCGCAATTTAAATCAATCTACTGCAAGATTTTTGCTGAAGCTAAATTTACCAATGGTGGGTTTGCGCTTAGTTGCTGAAGCTATCGTGATTTCGTGAGAGCATAGTGAATGGCTTGGGTTTGGCAACAGCGTTTGATAATAGGAAATATTAGTGTTTTATAAAGTAGAAAGTGCGACTGATATTGAGCAAGTCGCCGCGTTAGCTCGTGAAATTTGGCTAGAGCATTACACGCCCATCATTGGCGTTGAGCAGGTTGAATACATGCTCGAGACCTTTCATTCTGCTCAGCGAGTGGCTGAACAAATCGAGGCCGAGCAGTATCACTATTATTTCATTCAGCAGGCAGGAATAAATGTCGGATACATTGGCGTACAACGTAATGAGCAGCAACTTTTTCTGAGTAAAATTTATGTGCACTCAGCATACCGAGGACAAGGCTTTGCCAAGCAAGCCATGGCATTTATTCAAGACTTAGCGCGAGGTTTTGCCCTTAAACGTATCGAATTGACGGTGAACCGACACAACCATGGCACGATTGCCGCTTATCAAAAAATGGGGTTTGTTAAAGTCGCTGAGCAGTGCAGTGATATTGGCCAAGGCTACGTAATGGACGATTGGGTGATGGCTTTATCGCTGTAAGATATCGCTCCGACGATAGCTGCCCCAAACATTGCCTCTAGTTTGTTTAGCAAGCCCACAAGCACAGCAAATTATTGTTAAGTGTGTGCGGGCTTTAAAACTAAAAACGGTGATGAAGCCGTTGTTATCGAGGTAGTTTTATCTTTCGATGTTATTAGGTGCTGAGTTTTTGTTTTACCTTCTCAAGCAGCATGCCTTTTAGCTGTTTGGTTTTTGGCTTGTTATTCAAGGTCCAGGGTACTGGACGGCATTGTTCCATGGTTTTAAAGCCAAGCCGGGCGGTTAACAGGCCTGCACCAATACCTTGGGCGGCTTTGCCAGATAGTTTAGCGGTAAGCTCTGCCCCTAATAAATCGCTGCCAACATCGGTAATTACTTCACTGGCGGCGGCATAAATCATATTGGCGAACACCTTTTTAATCAGCCTAATTCGGCTTAGATAACCTAGCTCGATACCATAGATCTTGGCGACGGCTTCAATCATCTTTATGTTGCGCCAAAAAATAATCAGCATATCCACCATGGCCAGCGGGCTTATTGCAACTAGCACCGCTGCTTCGCCAGCCCATTTGCTAATGGCTTGTTTGGCGCGGTTATCTAGCGGCGTAAGCACGGTTTCGCTGTATAAGCTTACGATCTCTTGGCTGCTATGGCTGTCATTTAACCAATTTTTCCACGTGAGGTATTCTTGGCTATCATTTAGGCCCTGTAATGTGGCCAGTTTTTTACAATATGCTTTTGCCCTGCGGCTGTCGCCATCGTTTACGGCATCAGCTTGTAGCCAGTGTTCGCCTAGTTGGTGTTCTTTTTGGTAATGCTTTAAGCGGCGCAACTTTCGCAGTTCTTTTACCGCTATGGCCAATAGGCCAGCAACAATGCTGGCTAGTATTGCACTGTAAATGGCCGCTCTTATCGGTGAGGCTTGCCATAATTCGGCAAGGCTTAAGGCCATTTCAGTAATGGCCACAACAATTGCTGCGCTAAACCCATATTTAAGCCATGGGCTGGTTTTTTTGGGGCTTAAGTCGATGTCGAGAGCTTCATCGCTGGTGGGCTCTGGATCTTCTTGCCAAGCTTCGTTGCTCATCACTTGTTTCGCCGCCAATGCTTGTTCGCTAGGTTTGGTATTGGCTTTAAGCTCTGGGTCGGCATTAAGCACTTGGCGCTGTTTAATCGGGGCGGTCATTTAAATTTATCTCCTAGCAAAAACTCAATGGCTTGGTCGATGCGGATATGTGGTAAGGCACTATAAGGGTTAGCTTGCGGTGGCTGAAAAGGACTAAATTCGAAACCTTGCTGCTGCCAAAAATTTTGTTTAGGCAAGCTGCTTGGCACCTCACCAGGGAACAGGGTAGTTGGCTGCTGGTTGTTAGCATCACTTTGCAATATGCCCTTTAAAGCGTTAATAGATTCGCCATTTAGTTGAGCCTTACCGGTTTGAGTGGCTTTAATCGACGCCAGTGCTACGGTGCTGGTGTTAATACCTTCAAATTTAACGTGGCGTTTGCCCTCGGCCACCACTTCGCTTAGCAAACTCACTAAATGGCTATGTTGCTCTGGCGTAACATGGTCAGCCTTGGTTGCGGCAAATAGCAGTTTGTCGATGTTAGGTGAAAACAAACGGCGTAAGATGCCAGATTGCCCATAATTAAAGCTGTGCAGTATTTGGTTTACCGCTAACTGCATGTCACTAAAACTGTCGTGGCCGCTGTTTAGCGGGGTGAGGCAGTCTACTAACACGATTTGACGGTCAAATTTAACAAAGTGTTGCTGGTAAAACTGCTTAACTACATGCTCTTTGTAGTATTCAAAACGCTGATTTAACAGTGTTAGGGTGCTGTCTTTATTATTCGTTTTAGCGGCCGCTAGCGCTGGCGAAATGGGGAAAAAAGCCAATACTGGGGCACCAGCTAATTCACCCGGCAATACAAAGCGGCCTGGTTGAATATGATGCATACCTAATTCACGTTTACATTGATGTAAGTACTCGGTGTAGGCCTTGGCAATGTCGGCTATTTGAAGCTCGTTGGCGCTTTGCTGAATATCAAGCTGTTGGGCCAAACTTTGCCAGTGTTCGGCAAGCTGCGCTTTGCGAGAATCTTTCAAACTGAGCGCGATATGCTCACACCACTGAGCGTAATTCATATTTAATAGCGGTAAATCTAACAACCACTCGCCAGGATAATCAACAATGTCTAGGTTGAGCGTGGCGCTATGGTTTAGTTTGCGCCAAAACAGCGATTGCGGGGTATAACGCAGTTTTAAGCGTATTTCGCTCACCCCATGGGTGGGCGAAGGCCAGCAAGGTGGTTGGCTTTGCAGCGCGTCTATACCTCCTTGGTAGTCAAAACTGGCTAAGTGTAAATGCGGCTGTGGGATGCGTTTAGCACCTAAAAAGCGATGTTCTCGCGCTAATTGCCATAACGGTAGTTGGTGGTTTTCGGCACCCATTAATAGCTGATTAACTAAAGAAGTAATAAACGCCGTTTTACCCGCACCACTTAAGCCTGTAACGGCCAAGCGCAGATGCTGGTTCATGCTTAATTTAGCCAAATCATCAGCTTTACGTTTAATACTTGATAATCGGGAATGATTCATGGATGCAGCAACAGCCTTATTTAGTGTGACGAGTAATCAATATCGGGGCGAATAGCGCTTGATTCAAGTTTAGGCGATGCCGCCCAGGTTTTTTCAATGAATTGCGTAAGACTCAATGTAGCAAATATTGGTATGCGACAAGATTAAATTTTGTTCATTTAGCGGGTTACGCGAGCCAGTAACATGGCGTTGCCAAATAGCAGCCTCCATTCCACTAAGGTCAAATGCGTGGTGAAAACCCCCCGTTTAAAAGCCGATTTAATGATTTAAGCGGGTGCTTGTTACCACAGAATATAGCGACCATGTAAAATTATACTGGGCTTTGTTTTGCCCAGTGGCAATGTCAACCAGATATAAGGTTTATCAGACTGTTAGCTCACACTTTAGAATATTTGTTTTATAGTCGATTGACACTGAGTTATTAGTTAGTAGATTACATAAAGTTGATGTTTTTTTGATCAGTATCGGTTTCAAGCAAGCATCAACAAAAGAGTGACACACTCTACATTGATCACAAGGGCTGGTGATATTGCGCTGGAACGGTGGGGATCTCCACAATACAGAGTTATGTATTGATGCTCCCATTGTTTTGCAACTATAAATTAAAAGTAGACGTGCATTTTACCGATGGGTCTTTGTGTTCATTCAATATAGTAATCAAGGGAAAGGATATACTAATAATGAAACATAAGACAAAAGCGAATGCTATAAATACGTGCCTACTCGGCACCTCATTAGCCATGTTTTCACAACTGGCTAGTGCCGATGTGATCTTGCATGCATTTGATTGGCGGTATTCAGAAGTGGCAGCAAAAGCGGCTGAAATCGCAGAGATTGGCTACAAAAATGTATTGGTGGCTCCGCCGCTAAAATCTGATAGTAGCAACTCGCAATGGTGGGCGCGTTATCAGCCCCAAGATTATCGCGTGATTGATAATAATCGCGGTAATAAAGAAGACTTTCAAAACATGATTAATGCTTTGAATGCTCATGGTGTTAAAACCTATGCAGATATTGTTATTAATCAAATGGCCAATGAGCGCGGCAATTCTACTTACTTCCCCGGCTATGAAACTCTCAACGACTATTCGAACAACAGCGATTACTGGAACCGCCAAAAACTGTTTGGTGATTTGAGCAATGATTTATTTACACCAGGTGATTTTCACGCGGGTTTCTGTATTACTAACTGGACCAATGTTTGGGAGTCGATGAACGGCCGTATTTGTGGGGGCAATGGTGATCCAGGATTACCAGATTTAGATCCTAGTAACTATGTTCGTGAGCAGCAACGCAATTACGTTCAAGCAATCAAAAACATGGGGGTCAGCGGTTTTCGTATTGATGCTGCCAAACACATGACCACGTGGCATATTAACCAAGTTTTTGACGCTTCAATCAAACAAGACATGTACCTATTTGGTGAAATTATCACTGGTGCGGGAGCGGGTAATGCCGATTATGATACCTTCTTAGAACCGTATTTACGTGAAACATCACACAGTGCTTATGACTTCCCGTTATTAAAAACACTGCGTGATGCCTTTGATAGTAACGGTAGCCTAACGGCTTTAGCCAACCCTAAATCTTGGGGCGGCGCTATTGATGGCATTCGTGCATTAACCTTTACTATCACCCATGATATTCCAAGTAATGACGGCTTCCGCTATCAGATAATGAGTGAAGGCAATGAACACCTTGCTTACGCTTATATCCTTGGGCGTCAAGAAGGTGTACCGATGGTATTTAGTGATAACACCGGTGTTGATAATGGCCGTTGGGTAGATGACTACAAACAAGATAACTTGAAAGCAATGGTTAAATTCCATAATGGCGTTCAAGGTGCCGATGAAGAGGTATTGTATGCTGATCAGTGTGCTTTAGTTTTCCGTCGTGGTCAGGCTGGCCTAGTGGGAATTAACAAGTGTGGTTATAGCAAAGACATCAGTATTGATGCGGCTAATTTAAATCATGACAAAAGTTATGCTGATGTATTTACCGGAGCAAGCTTCCAAGTTAGCAGTAACAACTACACCATTAACGTTCCAGCTAGCTCAGCAAGAATGTGGTTAGTAGACTCGGTGATTATTGACCCAACCGACAATGTGAACGTGAGCTTCACCTGTAATAATGGTTATACCAACATGGGTGATAGTGTTTATGCCGTAGGCAACAATAGCGCATTGGGGAATTGGCAAGCAGCTAATGCCGTATTACTCAATCCAAGCAGCTACCCCACATGGACCGCGACTATCCAGCTACCTAAATCGACGGATATAGAATGGAAATGTATTATTCGAAACGAAAGCAACCCTAGCAATGTGATTCAGTGGCAATCGGGTGGCAACAACTCGGTTAATACTGGAACCGGCACATCAACCACGGGGAGTTTTTAATTTTCCCTAGGCTAAACAACACCAATAAACATACTTAACACGAGAGTATTTCAGCCTTTAGGTAGTAATACTAATCGGTTAAGCGTAATTAGTTGGTGAACAATGGTTTATTGATATCAACATCCGAGTGTCATTAATTGCACTCGGATTTTTTATAGGCTTTGTATGCTGCTTGTTGTACTTGCCATACTGCGTTATCAAACTGCTATACAAAAAGTTGAACACTGACTATTGATAAAATTAAAATAAAACATCAAAGTAGACAATCAGTTAAAGGAAGAGTGCTCGAAGACGAACAGGTTTCGCTAGGCCACGCTTTTTGCATAGTGCTTTGGTCATAAGGTGATATCTATCAAGGGGCCTATTGTCGTTTTCATATTATTGGGTCACTGATAGCTTGCTTCAATAATGTCATTTCTCCAGATGTGCAGGTCGTTGATTGATGTCGGGGAAAGTCAATTCAAGTAAAAGTAACAATAACAATGACACACATGCAGCTTAGAAAGCGCTCAAAACAGTAGTTACAGATCAGCTAGTTGGCTTAGGCAATGGACAGCAGTCCCAATCTCGACAACACCCTTCAACACACTCATTAGGCTTGAGACGGACGGTTACAAACCGTTTACCAATGAAGCAGATGATGCAGGAGGTTTTCCTCCAACGGTGTTATTTGATAAAGAGTGAACATAAAAACGGATTAACTCGCCTAGAAAATTTGGATTGAACGCCAAATCTACGCGCACTATTTGGAGATTTAGAGTGCATAACCTAGAAGAAATTAAACAACGTTCTGCGTCAGATAATGAGTTAGTTGTTTGCTATACCGACGCTATGGCGCTGCTCAGTATTTACGAGTTAAGTCATACGAAGGTGCTTGGGTGGGAAGGATGGATGAAGTATAAGAATGGTAATATTGGACACTCAAAAAAATATCAAGGGACGGTAGATTTATCTGCTTTGCCCAAAACATCAGCGATCACTCTTTGCAAGAGTACTATTATGCAAGCTTTTACAGAGTGGCAAGAAAAACCAGAAGCTAGTGAAGCAAGTCTTTTGTTCTGTATTACGACTAATACCTAATAAACAATGGATTCAAGCTCAAATGTCTTGCCTTTTGATTGGGCTTTGGGCTCATAAACTTGCCACAAAATATGGGCGTTAGCTTTAAGAAATGATTATGAATAAATATTTGGATAAAGGTAAAAGCTTCTTAAACACAGCAAGCTGTAAGCTTTCAAGTGAAGTTAGCTCTGGTTTAGGCTTTATTAAAGGCGCCATAGGTGATCTTCCGGTATTGATGTCTCTTGAGCGTTCTTCAAAATATGATTTGAAGTATGATGAGAAGCACTATTTTGTGATTCCTTTCAAGACGTCTGAAGTAGGTTTTTCTTTGCATACGATGCGCTATCTTCCAGATTCGGTCCCAGAGATTAACGATTTACCTAAGCGTCGGGTATTTCATTTTCCAAACCCTTATTATGAGGGTTGTTTACGCGAGCATATGCTTAATGGTGCTCGCGAGTTAGTCACTGAGCAGTCAGGTGGCGTGCCCAATACCTTAGCAAAGCTCGCTGATGATATTGATGCTCTAGATAATAAGTTAACTTACGGCATGCTGTTTGTAGGGGGGTTAGCTGCGATTTTCAATCCCGTTGTTGGAGTGGGTATCGCTGCTAAAGCCTTACTCCCTAGCGCTACAGTGCTACTCACAAAGTATGGACTAAGGCCAGTAGGCGAGAAGTTTAGTCAGTCTCAGCTTAGTAAACAGATCAAACAGGCAGAGCGTAGAGTGTTAAAGCAGTTCGCAGAGTCTAGTACCATAAAAGTGATAAATCCGATCCTTCAAGAGCTGGAGATTGCTTTACGTACTGACGCTGAAGAGCATGACCCTTTGACTGACCCTAATATGGCATCAGGCAGTATTCCCGAGTTAAATGGTGAACATTGGCGTGAGCTAACTGAGCGTGCAGTTTATCATGTATACAAAGATACCTACGAGACCCCGTCCAGACATAAAGCTGCGTCTCTTGGCCCCGAAGATATACGCTGGTTTGACGTACTATTTGCCTGTGTGAAAGCTGAAAAAAAGTAAGCTAGTCATCCTAGCTATTTTTGCTAGTTCTTCACAAAAAATGGCGAAGATGCATATATGTAGTTGTTGCGGTTTTGGAGAAGAATTGGAGCATTATTGATTGACTCGTTGTTCTTAGGTATTTTGGGCCTTGTTTTAGTTTTTCTCTTGAAGGTACCTTTGTTCAGTCAGGTAATTTGTGTAGCGTAAACTCTAACAAAGTAATTCGTCGGGCGCTGTCGTTATCTGACTCAGTAGGCGCTTTAGTCAAACTAGATAAGGTGTGTACTTACCATTTAATGGGTAAAAAGCCTCGGTAATACATAACTGAAATGAAAGCCATCGGCGTCAAGTTTACGCGCAAGAGCTTGAGTTACGTCGCCGCCACTGAACTTTGGAGTAAATATGTCTTTTGAAAGAATCATCGGATTAGACGTTATTAATGATGAGCAATACCAACAATATCGTAAAAATATGATGCCAATACTTCATTCATTTGGTGGCAGTTTTGGTTACGATTTTAAAATTGCAGAAGTCTTGAAATCAAAAACGGATGACAGCATAAATCGTGTGTTCACCATTGAGTTTCCTGATAAGCAAACGATGGAACGCTTTTTTAATGATTCCGCTTATCTTGCTGTCAAAAAACAGTACTTTCAAGATTCGGTAAAGTCGGTAACCACCATCGCTATGCATGAAAAAATATCTGATCAATAAATAAACAAGCGCCGAGCAACCCTTGGCTTCAGGGCATTTTTATACTCCCCTCTATCGCTCATAATGTATCCTCAAGTGGAGTGGTATCGGCTCCCTATTTCCCCCCGCTCAAAACGTCTTGTTTAAACCCAATTTACTGGCAACTCGGCTGGCTTAAAAGGCTTTAGCTCATTGACTAAGTTTTGACTTTTTTCAAGAGTCGTGTAAATTTATTTTTAATTGAACGTTCAATTAAGAAACATTTGAGTAACCGTTATGCCTAAAGTTGGAATGCCTGAAATACGCCGCCCGCAATTGGTAGACGCCACAATGGCGGTGATAAATGACGTGGGTTTGTCAGGGGCGAGCGTCACCTTGATCAGTAAAAAGGCCGGGGTGTCGTCAGGGATTATTCATCATTACTTTGGTGGCAAACATGGTTTATTAGAAGAAACCATGCGCACTGTATTGCGACAATTATCTACGGCGTCTATAGAGCATCTTCGCGCTGTTGACCCGAACAATGTTACTGCGCGAGTAAAGGCGATTGTTGCGGCCAATTTTGATGGCTATCAAGTTGAAGGCAAAGTGGTTAAAACATGGTTGGCGTTTTGGGCGCAGGCTATGCACGACGGCTCATTACATCGTTTGCAACGGGTTAATGAGCGGCGCTTATTGTCTCACCTGCGCTACGAGCTCAAACAAGTGTTGCCAGCTGATCAAGCGCTGTTTGTAGCGCAGGGCATTGCCGCGTTAATTGATGGCATTTGGCTGCGAGGCGCACTTAACCCTGATGGGATCTCTGCTGAAAAGGCCCAAGCGCTCATCGCAGACTATCTAGAAAAGCAACTCGCTCCTTACTTGAGCTAAGGTTTAGCTATCCATACTCCACCAATTATCAAGGCATTTTGATGAACATGAAGTCTCTTTACATCCATGGCAAAGCAACTGAGTCCTCGTCAGTAGAAAGCTTTATCACCCTTAACCCTGCAAACGGTGAAGTGCTGGCCGAGCTGGGGCAGGCATCTTCAGAAGATGTAGACCGTGCTGTAGCGTCAGCCCAACAGGGTTTTAAAGTGTGGTCTTTGATGAGTGGTATAGAGCGTGGGCGCATTATGATGCGCGCCGTGGCCATACTGCGAGAGCGAAATGATGAACTGGCCGCACTAGAGGTGAAAGATACCGGCAAGCCTATTCAAGAAGCGATTGAAGTAGATATTGCTTCGGGAGCGGATGTGATTGAATACTACGCGGGGCTGGCTGCTGCGATTCAAGGGCAACAACAAGATTTAGGGCACGGACAATTTTTTTATACTCGGCGTGAGCCGTTGGGTGTATGCGCGGGGATTGGCGCTTGGAATTACCCGATTCAGATTGCCATGTGGAAATCAGCCCCCGCCTTGGCCGCTGGTAACGCCATGGTGTTTAAGCCGTCAGAAGAAACACCGTTGTCGGTATTAAAGCTAGCTGAAATTTTTACCGAAGCAGGCGTGCCCGATGGTGTTTTTAATGTGGTGCAAGGTGATTATCGAGTTGGACAAATGCTATCTCGCCACCCCGATATTGCTAAGGTGTCTTTCACTGGTGAGTCTGGCACTGGCAAGAAGGTCATGGCCGATGCGGCCGCTACGCTAAAAGACATAACCATGGAATTAGGCGGTAAATCACCGCTGATAGTATTTGAGGATGCCAAATTAGATAACGCGGTATCGGGGGCTATGTTGGCGAATTTTTATACCCAAGGTGAAGTATGTACTAACGGTACCCGGGTGTTTGTACAGGACGCTATTTATGATGAGTTTTTGGAACAACTGGCGCTCCGCACTAGCAAATTGAAGGTTGGAGACCCGAATGATATGGCGACCCAAATTGGCGCGCTTATCTCTGCTGAGCATATGGAAAAGGTGTTAAGTTTTATAGACGCAGGCAAAGCGTCTGGTGCGCGGCTGGTGTGCGGCGGCGAGCGCGCAACAGCGAATGGGCTAGATAAAGGCTACTTTGTACAGCCAACTATTTTTGCAGATTGTAGTGACGATATGCCGCAAGTTCAGGATGAAATATTTGGCCCTGTTATGTCGGTTCTGCGCTTTAGTGATGAAGATGAGGTGATTACACGCGCCAACGCAACTCAGTACGGTTTAGCGGCTGGATTGTTTACCCAAAACCTTTCGCGTGCTCATCGAGTTATCGCCCAAATAGAAGCGGGCATTTGTTGGGTAAATACTTGGGGCGGCTCGCCAGCAGAAATGCCAGTTGGTGGCTATAAACAATCGGGTATTGGCCGAGAAAACGGTATTGAAACATTGAATCACTACACACAAAACAAGAGTGTGATGATTGAGCTAGGTGACCTTGAATGTCCTTATGAATAACCGTAACCATCAGAGATTTTAGCGAGTGCCTATATACGAGTTTTCAGCTTCTTCGCTGAACAAGGACGCAACATGAACACCACTTATGACTACATTATCGTTGGCGCAGGCTCTGCTGGCTGTGTATTGGCCGACCGCTTAAGCGCCTCAGGCGAACACTCGGTATTGCTACTGGAAGCGGGGGGCAGTGACCGAAGTATTTTTATTCAAATGCCCACGGCGCTGTCGTATCCGATGAACAGTGATAAGTATGCTTGGCAGTTTGAGACTCAGCCTGAAGCCGGGATCGATAGCCGCCGTTTACATTGCCCACGAGGTCGAGTATTAGGGGGAAGTTCTTCCATTAATGGCATGGTGTATGTACGTGGTCATGCCTGCGATTTTGATGAGTGGGTCGAGCATGGCGCAGCAGGCTGGAGCTATCAAGAGTGCTTGCCGTATTTTCGCCGCGCTGAATCGTGGATAGGCGGTGAAGATGCCTACCGAGGAGGCGATGGCCCCCTTGCGACCTGCAGCGGTAATAACATGACACTTAACCCTCTTTACCAAGCCTTTATTGAGGCGGGGCAACAGGCGGGTTACCCCACAACCGATGACTACAATGGCTATCAACAAGAGGGCTTTGGCCCAATGCATATGACCGTAGACAAAGGTGTACGAGCATCCAGCTCAAACGCTTACCTACGTGCTGCTATGAAGCGCAAAAACCTTACCCTTAAACAAGGTGTTGTAAGCCGTAAAGTGTTGTTGAAAAATAAGCAGGCGATAGGCGTAGAAATAGAGATTAGTGGGCGTATTCAATCGATTTACGCTGAACGCGAAGTCGTGCTGACGGCAGGTTCGGTGGGGTCTCCACAACTGTTGCAGTTGTCGGGTATTGGCCCTAAAGCAGTGTTAGCCAAGGCTGGCATTGCGCTAGAGCATGACTTACCCGGTGTGGGGGAAAACCTGCAAGACCACCTAGAGGTGTATTTTCAATATGCTTGTCACCAGCCGATTACGCTTAACAGTAAACTAGGGCTGATTAGCAAAGGCTTGATCGGAGCCCGCTGGATACTACGAAAAGATGGATTAGGGGCCAGTAACCACTTTGAGTCTTGTGCCTTTATTCGTTCGCGCGCCGGATTGAAATGGCCCAATATTCAATATCATTTTTTGCCTGCGGCCATGCGTTACGACGGCCAAGCGGCTTTTGATGGGCATGGTTTTCAGGTGCATGTTGGGCCAAATAAACCACAAAGCCGCGGCCGCATATGGGTGACGTCGGCAGATCCACAGGCAAAGCCCAATATTGAATTCAACTACATTAGCACTGAGCAAGATAAACAAGACTGGCGTGATTGTATTCGTTTAACTCGAGAAATATTGGCTCAAGCCGCTATGGATAGCTACCGAGGGAAAGAAATTCAACCTGGTGTTGATGTTAACAGTGATGAAGAGATCGACCGATGGGTTAGGCAAAATGTAGAAAGCGCCTACCACCCATCTTGTAGCTGTAAAATGGGGGCTGATAACGACCCCATGGCTGTAGTTAACAGCCACTGTCAGGTTTATGGGATCCGTGCTCTGCGTGTTGTGGACTCATCAATATTTCCCACTATTCCAAATGGAAATCTTAATGCGCCAACTATTATGGTCGCCGAAAAGGCCGCCGATGCCATTTTGGGAATTGCCCCCCTTGCGCCATCACATTCAGCCACTTGGATAGCACCTCATTGGCAAACCAAGCAGCGAGAGGGAAGTGCAGACCGACCAAGTTTCCCTGAGTAATACCGCTAATATAGCAATTGCTGCCTTAAACGCTGCCTTAAGTACTGCGCTTGGCGGCTCGACCATTGATAAGTAGCAACGGAATTGCTAAGGCTGATAAACTGGCCATCATTAAGAAAATACCAGCACCTAATGGTTCATATAAGGCACTGCTGATAAAGGTAAGCAAAGCGGTGCCCATGTTTAAGGCGATGGCAGAATACAAAGCCTGCAAGGGAATAGCTTGTGATTTTGGCGCTTCGCTGGCGATGTATTTAATCGCGGCGAGTTGAGTTAGCGCAAAGGTTAGCGCATGTAATCCTTGCGACAGCATCATTAATGATAAAAACTCGGTGCTACCAAATACACCCCAACGGATTACGCCCCCCACTGCAGCCAGTAAAAACATCTGGTTGGCATTCCAGCTTTTAAACCACTTGCTACCAAAAATAAGAATCGCCATTTCTAGTGCAACACCAATTGACCACAAATAGCCAATGGTAGATTCGGCATAGCCAATGCTTTTCCAATACAGGGTGCTATAGGCGTAATAGGCGGCGTGAGAGCCTTGGATTAACGCCGTTACCGCGATAAATTTTAGCGCGTGTTTTTGTTTTAGCACGGCCCATAAACGGTTGTTTACCGGCTCGCCGTCGTGTTCTTCATCGACCAGTGGTGCCGCAGGCGTTAATAAACTTAAGCCCCACATAAGCACCAATGACCCTAAGGTGGCGTAAAGAATAAGAGAGTGAGAAAAATAAGTAAGGCCAATGCCCAATAAGGTTGAAGAAACAATGAAGGCGATAGAGCCGAATACCCGTACGCGACCGTAGTCGAGTTGTAACTGGCTAACCCATTTGGTGGCTACGGCATCACCCAAGGGGATCAGCGTTGCAATAAAGAAGTTAGCGGCCAGAGTAAGAAGGGTTAACCAAAAGTAACCATTTAACCAGCATAGGCTGGCAACCACTAAGATGCTGGCAAAACTCACCCAGCGGATCCCTGGTAGCAAGTGTTTCGCTGATTTTATTCGTGGCATGAGCAACACATTACCCAGAAAACGGGCTAACATGCCAAAACCTAGCAATAGGCCTATTTGACTCGGGTCTAAACCTTCGCTTTCTAACCAGAGCGCCCAAAAAGGCAAAAATATGCCCCAGGCAAAAAATAAGCCTGAGAAATATAAACTAATCCAACTGGCCGCTTTGGGTTTAAACACGTTACCGAACCTTATACTGCATTTTGCCAGTATTATAGCGCTTATCGCTAAACAAAATAGCAGCATTTTTTGGCCGTTTACTAGTAAATTCCGTTTCGTTTGTTCACTCGGCCTTAAATGGTTTTAGCGGAGTGTCTCTGCTGGCGAGAGGCCAATTTTTTTGTAAACTAACATCGATTACTTGGTCTAGAATTTAAGTGAGGTATTAGCTGGTTGTGCAGTTTATTTGTAAAGGGGTTATGTGTTTAAAAATCTAAGCTTGGCTGTGGTTTTACTTACCGCTAGCAGTGCACTTAAGGCGACGGAATCGGTTCACTTCGCTGCCATAGAGCATTTGTTTGAGCAGAAGGTAGGAATAGCGGTATTAAATACGGTATATAACAAACTGGGCATAAGCCTAAAGGTATCTAGTCTGCCAGCTAAACGAGCGCAGTCTGCGGCGGTTAACGGTTTAGTTGACGGCGAAGTCATGCGAGTTTGGAGTTACGGTGAACAAACCGCCAATATGATCAGAGTTCCCACACCTTACTATTCGTTAGAGTCGACGGCGTTTTATCTAAGCACAAAGAAGGCTCCTGTGGCGACGTTATCTGATCTGCCTAACTGTAAAGTCGCTATTGTACGGGGGGTGAAACATAGTGCAGATCTTACCGCCACCTCAGATAAAGTTGTTGAACTAGACTCTACCGATAAAGCGTTGGGTTTTATGCTTAAACAGCGTGCCGATTTGGTATTAACTAATAAGCTTGATGGAATCGTTGCCCTACAGCGTATGGGAGTGGAAAAGCAAGTAAGTTATTCGCGCCCTTTAGCGTTTTTTCCTTTATATCACTACATTCACGAAAGCCGAGCAGAGTTGGTGCCTTTGGTTGATGAGGAGCTTAAAAAGCTGATTGCATCCGGTGAAGTCGCGCAAATCATTCTGCAAACAGAGCTACAACTGCAGCAAGCCAATTAGATTGCCCCATGGTTTCCCATTTTTGTTACTTTGCCATTATCGGGTCGAGCTGGAGTGGGTATTCAGTTAAAGTGTCTGGCAAAGCAAATAAGGAGTGACAATGGAGCAGCGGTCTTTGCAATCTCAGCGAGAGTATCAACAAATCAGCCAAGCCATGGCCTATTTGATTGATCACCAAGAGCAACAGCCTGAGTTAGCCGATTTGGCTAAAATCGTTGGTTTTAGTGAATCACATATGCAGCGCTTGTTTAGCCAATGGGTAGGTGTATCGCCTAAACGTTTTTTGCAATATCTTACTTTGCAAAAGGCGCGTGAGCAGTTAGCTGAGACGAGCTCAGTGATAGAGCTGGCTTACGATTTGGGCTTATCGAGTGGTGGCCGCCTTTACGATTTATTTGTTAATGTTGAAGCGGTCACTCCTGGCGAGGCTAAAACCCTAGGCCAAGGCTTGAACATTGTTTATGGCTGGGGGATCACTCCTTTTGGTTGGGCTTTTGTAGCCAGCACTGAGCGTGGCATTTGCCAGTTGAGCTTTTGTGAGGCGGATGCCGATAATACGCCTTTGCAAGAGCTTGTTAAGGCATGGCCAAAGGCCAATTTAGAGGTCAATAATATGCGTAGCCAAAGTCTATTAACGCGGGTGTTTACTCCGTATCAGGATAAACAAAAACCCTTGTCGTTATGGCTTAAGGGGACTAATTTTCAGTTGCAGGTGTGGCAGGCTTTATTAAAACTACCTTTTGCTAGGCTGTGCTCTTATCAACACTTAGCCCAGCAAGTCAGCACTGCTAATGCAACCCGCGCGGTGGCGAGTGCAGTGGCTAAAAACCCTATTGCTTTTATTATTCCTTGTCATAGAGTGATCCGTAGCAATGGCGCCTTAGGCGGTTACCGATGGGGTGTAGACCGTAAACACTTAATGATGGGCCGCGAGGCTGCACTTAAGGAACAAGTATTGAATGACTGAGTTAGTTAGATTACAAGCCTTGTCACACGCGCATATATCTCCCTTAATGGCCTTGCGAGTTGCCGATCAGCAACAACATTTTGTTAAGCCCATTGCTCAAATATTAAAAGAGTTAAGCGCTGGCCAAAGCGCGCATGTCATGTTGGTCGAACAGACGGTGGTGGGGTTCTTTGTCATAGATAGCGACTATCCTTATCAAGATGTATTTGCGCTTTCAGCAGGCTGCTTATTGCGTTCTTTTTTTGTAGGGAAAAACGATCAAGGTAAAGGTTATGGCTTTGCTGCAGGGGCGCAGCTAAAACGGTATTTGGCGACATTAAATGTTCAACAGCAACAACTCGCATTAACAGTAAATTGCCGTAATAAGGCTGCTCAGGCTTTGTATTTAGCTTGCGGTTTTGAAGACAGTGGAGTGTTGTATCAAGGAGGACCAGCGGGGCCACAACATATCTATTTTATGGATTTAGCTTAGCGTAGAACAGGGGGGAAGATAGGAAGCACAACCAATCCCATGGTTATGCTTCTTGAAGTTATTTATACAACTTCTACGTTGGCCGCTTGTGGGCCTTTTTGACCGTCTTCAACGTCAAATGCTACTTTCTGGCCTTCTTCAAGTGATTTAAATCCACCACCAAGAATCGCACGGAAGTGTACAAACACATCTGCGCCAGACTCTTGAGAAATAAAACCGAACCCTTTCTTTTCGTTAAACCACTTAACGGTACCAGTGCTTTTAGACATTGTGTCTCCTGAACAATTGAAATAATACTCTATTTTTTAGTTTGCTTGCCTTTGCAGAGCTTCATAATTTGTATAAATTATGCCCTGTCTTATCAAGCGGGAAACATCATAACAACAACTTACGTATTTGGCATAGTCTCAAATAATAGCAAAATGGCTTTTGCTTGATAACGTTTTCAACGGCGTGAGCTAACTCACGAAAGTGTTAGCTAAAATGTCGGGTAAATGGCATATAACTGGTGAAAAAGCCTACTGATGATTTCTTCCTGCGAGAGTTTGTTGAGTAAAAGACTTAAAGCGCTGTTCTAACAGTTTGGCATTATTGTGTTCACCGTTCATCGCTAAAAGCTGAGCCGCCACCTCGGCTGTGGCCCACTGTCCTTTTACCGGGCTAGAGCGCAAGCCATAACGTGAAGCTTGCTCGGGGTTAATCGAGATCACCGGAAATTGATCTAACCAAGGGCTTTGATGGAACATTTTTCGCGCTTCTCGCCAGCTGCCATCCAGCATAATAAACAAGGGTTTTTGGCCTTGCGGGGGGGCAATGTCATGATGAACACGCTGCGGCTCACTGAAATGGGCAGGGAAAACCACGTAAGGCTGCCATTGTTGTTGGTGACATAAGTTTAGTAAGGCTTGGCAAGGTTCGGTTCGTTGCCAAATAAATGCATGGGTATCAGGAATGATGTCGGCGATAAAACGGCCCGTATTGCTTGGGCGCAACACTTCCATATTGTGCATTAATAAGGCAAAACCACAGTGACTGGTTTGCAGAATAGCTTGGTCGCAGAAACAATGCTGTTGTGGCATTTGGCATGTTTCGCAACGGACTCGGCGCGCGCCTCTGCCTTTAAATGTGGTCGTTGCAGCGGCTTTTCGCTCGGCATAAAGAGATAAAAAACGATTCACTAGAATAGATGCCTGCATAAAAAGAGGCCGATTATAGCTGAGGCTGTTGCTTAACTCTATGGCGAGTATTGTCGAGCATGAAGCCAGCGTTTTTAACGAAACAAGTATTGTCTTGGGTAACCAAAGTAGCGGCGAATTCGGTGGTGTTGAAATAACAGAGCGCTAATAAAGTGGAATAGCGCGACGAGACCAAGAATCACTGCCATGCGCATCCATGGTTGGTCATAAGCGCTACGCAGCACATATATCTCGGCCAGCGTGTTTATCCATTCAGCAGTGAGCAGTAGCATAGCTAATTGGTTGAAACGTAAGCACATTGGATGGCGAATAAGTACGCTAAAAAAGCCCATGATACAAAGGCTAACGTAGATGTGTTGTTGGGCATGGTAGAAGTGAGCAGCACTTAGCAGAAAGCAAAAGCAAGATGGTGCGAGTAACAAACGGATTTTTGAAGTCATATTTTGCTGCTAAATGGTTAAAAATAATGCAGTGAGTGTGGCGTTCTATTGCTAGCAAGATACTGATTTAAATCAATTTAGAGATTCAAAATTGATGTGGAAGAGAAAAAGTAAGAGTTAGATCGCACTAGCCAAGTAGCTTGGCCAGTGCGCTGCTTTTGTTGCTAACCAGCTTGCGTCAATCTAGAACTTTGTATTCAAAGTAGTCAAAATCAGCGGGAATATGCTTGCCAGTTAAGTCGCAGGCAAATAAACCTAGCAAACTACCGGTGAAACGAAAGATGTCACCGCTGCCTTCATCAGATAAAAAGGTCGCGTTAAGGGTAGGGCCAATTTTTTGCCAGTTGCTACCATCTAATGAGTAGCTGAATTGATACCATTGCGTGTCCAGTTCTAGGCGCATATAAATGCGCTGGCAAGTGCCAACGAGTATTTCGTCGGTGTATTCTTGATATTCATCGTTGATATCACCCACTAGTTGCACGGTTTGTTGGCCCGCATCGTTGGCCGAGCTTTTTAAGAAGTAATGACCGCCACGCGAATAGTAGGCCACTAAACCGGCCATTTGTCTTGGCGATTTGGGCTCAAATTCTACTGCGGTTTCGCTGATGCAATTAAATGCGGTTAAACGCTGGGCTAATAGGCTTTGATTGTAGCGAGAGTATAGGTAATCTCGGCCAACCAAGCGCGCATAACCTGGACGCTGAGTTAAAGAGAACCACGATTCGTCAAAGGGGTCTTTTAATGACTGGTATTTATCTGCCAGCTTGGCATGCTCAAAATCATCTCGACTGGCTTCTTCAGCCCAAGGGTGAGCGGCTAATTTAGGCGCCTGAATTTCAATGCGAGGTGTGGTCCCCCCCACCACATATGGCCAGTTGTCACGCCACTCTACATTTTGTAATGCTGTTTCACGCCCTAAGGTACAGCGACCTTGGCCGTATTTTAGAGTATTCGCTTGATTGTCGGGATCGGCAATGGGGCGGCCGCATAAGTGCGATAGGAACCACTCATTGTTTTGGGTTTCAACTAAGAAGCCATGGCCCGCACGTTGTAATTCGGCATCATCTTGATGGCGAGACGTAAGAATAGGGTTATGTGGGTGAACCTCGTACGGTCCCCACACATTTTTGGCTCGACAAACGGTCACTGCATGGTCGTAAGACGTTCCGCCTTCTGCGGTAATTAGGTAGTACCAACCGTCTTTTTTTAGAATTTGTGGGCCCTCGGTACAGCCCAGCTTAGTGCCTTCAAAAATAATTTTGTCATCACCTACTAACTGACCTTTCTCTGGGTCAAACTCTTGTAAAATAATACCCCCAAAGAAATCAGTATTTTTACGGCCATCCCACACCATATTTAGCATATATTTTTTGCCATCGTCGTCATGAAATAACGAGGGATCAAAGCCGTAATTGCCAATTGAAACCGGTTTGCTCCACGGGCCTTTGATGTCTTCAGCGCTGACCACATACGCAGGGGTAGACATCCACGTACCGCCTCGGCAAGAGTGAACATTAGAGAAGCAACACCAAAACTTGCCATCGGCGTAGCTTAGTGCCGGCGCATATACGCCTTCAGAGTTATCCATACCGCGCATATCAAGATGCTCTACGGTGTTAAGAACATGGCCAATGATTTTCCAGTTAACCATGTCTTTTGAATGGTGAATCATAATGCCAGGAAACCATTCAAAGGTTGAGGTCGCGATATAGTAGTCATCGCCAACGCGGATAATAGATGGATCAGGTCTAAAGCCTGTAAGAATAGGGTTAGTTATAGTCGCCATAATCACTCCTGAAGTTAGTGCTGTTAATTTATTGCTTTAATGCCGGCTAATATGTAATGTTTAGACTGTTTTATATTAAATTATTGCTATTATGGCCGCGCACGCTCTCAGTTTTGAAAACATCCATCTTCCGCAAGGTAAGCCTTACTACCTTAGGCGTTTTCATATCATTGAAGAGCCTAAGTTAGTTATTCCTACTCATTTCCATATGTTGGGTGAAATTATGCTGTTTAAGAAAATAGCAGGGCAGGTAGGAATAAATGGGCAGACCGTAGAATTAAGTGACAATGCCTTGGTATTTATTCCTTCGTTGGGCATGCATGAAATGGAAATGGAAGGGGTTGAACGCGAGTTTAGTTTGCTGCAGTTTGAACACTATTTGTTTAGTGAGCTCAAACTGCTAGATATTAGCTCGCAATTAGAACAAGCCTTGGTGATTCAATTAAACGAGCAACAAGCCAGTTTTTTGCATAGCCAATTTGCATGGTTACAAAGTGTTGATGAAGACAGCGAAGGGCGAAACCTAGCTTACAGTTTATTACGAACCATTTTCTTGTTTTTGGCTCATCAGCGACAAGGCGCGCTATTTAACTCAGAGCAAGCTTCGGTAGCGCTTCGAGAAAACAAGGGTTTGTCTAAAATAGTTCCTTTGTTACATCACTTAGAGAACCAGCAAACCCTTAATTTAAGCTTGCAGCAGGCTGCGGATATATGCGGTATGTCTAAGTATCATTTCTCTCGGGTATTTAAGTCTTTATTTGACCAAAACTACAAAGATTACATTCTTAAACGCAAGATCAATACGGCGGTGGCAATGCTCAGTGACAGTAAACAGAGTATTACGCAAATTGCCTATGCGTGTGAGTTTTCAGATAGCGCCTATTTTTGTGCCAAATTTAAGCAGGTAATGGGGGTGTCACCAGGCAAGTTTCGCCAATCAACAGAAACGGTATTGTCTTTCCCTTAAGTAATTAGTGGCGAATCGTTTTTAAACGCTTATTCATTTAGTTACTTAGTCACGCGGCGTAGCCAAAATCGTCTACTCTAGAGAAGACGATTTAGCGTTATTCAAATGAAAGGGAAGGATCGCGATGCGAATATTAGTGATTGGCGCTTTGGGTACCATTGGTCGAAAGTTAGTACCCGCCTTGGTTGAGGCAGGCCATGAGGTTAATGTTTCTTCTCGCGACCCGCAAAAACAAGTACCTTGGCCAGAGCTAGCTTGCCCTCGTTTCACTTTAGATTTATTGGACGCAAAGTCATTACCTGACGCCTTGGTCGGTATTGAACTGGTGTATTACTTAATGCATGGCATGAGTGATGGACAAGCTCATAGTGAATTAGAGGCTGTAGCGGCGAAAAATTTGGCTAATGCGGCCAGTGAAGCAGGCGTTTCTCGGATTATTTATATGGGCAGCTTAGTGTCGGCTCAGCCTAAGTCTGAGCACATGCTAGCGCGTATTGCGACCGGTGAAGCCCTAGCTGCCAGCGGTGTAGCAGTCACTGAATTACGCGCTGGAATTATTATCGCACCGGGCTCGGCTGCCTTTGAAGTGATGCGCGATTTAGTCGGCCACATGCCGCTGGCTTTAGTCCCCAAGGCAATCGATACCCAAGCGCCGCCAATTGCTCTAGTTAACGTGCTTTACTATTTGGTCAAACTAGCCGATATGCCCGAAACCGCCGGTATGGTGTTAGATGCGGCTGGGCCAGAGTGGTTAAGTTATAAAGATTTGATGCTCAAAATTGCTAAACATTTAAACAAGTCGATAAAAATTATAGTGTTACCCGGCTTGCCAATTGGTTTAGCCTGCCAGGTGCTAGGGGTGATTACTTCGGTGCCTCAAAGTTTGGCTAAAGCGCTAATCGCCGGGTTAGCAGAACAATTGCAAGCTAAGCCTGATGAATTACGAGCATTGATCCCCCAGTCATTAATTGGCCTCGACCAAGCTATAGAAATGCTGCTAACAGAAGAGCAAGTGCAGACTTACCCTAAGCGCTGGCAAGATGGCGTACCTACCTTTCGTAACTTTTCTTCCCTGCATGGCTTTTATGTCAAGGCCGCCAAGAGAACCGTGACGGTAGCAGCTTCTCCAGCAGCCATTTGGCAAGTGATTAACTTATTGGGTGGCAAACATCGATACTTTTATTTAAATAGCCTATGGGCAATGCGCGAGTGGATGGACTTTGCCCTTGGCGGTAGCGGGCGCAATCATGGCAGAAGTGACGACGAAGCGTTAAAAGTCGGTGACCGGGTCGATTCGTGGACCATTTTGAGTGCCGAAGAAAACGATTGTTTGGTGATGCGTTTTGGCATGAAGGCCCCTGGCGGTGGAGGTATGCAAATTAGCATTGAGCCGATAAATGAAAACAACAGCAAGTTAGAAGTCGCGCTTTACTGGCATCCGGCAGGTTTTTGGGGTTTAGTCTATTGGTATTTCTTTGCGCCGTGGCATGGCTGGTTGCTTTACGGTATGACTAAAAACATGGGGCGCTTGGCCGAAAAGCTACAACAACAGTTGTCTTAATAATAAGCCACCTGGTAGGTGGCTTTTGTATATGTTTAGGCTTGCTTAGTTAGCTGTTCTGGTAATAAAAAGCCCCTCAAGTAAGGCGCTATTTAATGACAGGCTATTTAATAAGGTGCCGGGTAACGTTTAAAGACTTCGGCAATATCAGCTAAGGCTCGGCTGCTCAGAGGCTTGGCAAACGCCGCGATATCTTCTTCCAGTTGAGACATAGATGTCGCGCCAATAATGGTAGAGCTTACCCCGTTGACTTGGTCACACCATGCTAGTGCCAGTTGCGCGGGAGTATAACCGTACTGAGCTGCAATTTCGGCGTAGCCTGCCACCGCTTCATGGGCTAGTTTGGTATCGCGAAAAATGCCGTTACGTTGCATAAAGGTCCAACGGCTGCCAGCCGGAATCGCGCCATTGGCGTATTTTCCACTTAACATGCCACTGGCCAAGGGAGACCATGGCAGGTAGGCGATGTTTTCCTGTACGCAGTGCTCAATTAAATATGACCAGTCTTTAGCATGCAGTAAACTAAATTCATTTTGTATCGACACCATGCGCGGCAAATTATGTTGTTCACTCAATTTTAAATAAGTGCTAATTCCCCAAGTGGTGTCGTCGGACAAACCGCAGTGGCGAATTTTTCCTGCTTCAACACAGCGCTGTAAGCCTTGCAAAATATCTAACATTTGCGCTTGATGATCGGCGGCATCTAATTCAGTTGGCTGTATTTGGTTTGGCCAATGTTTGCCAAAATGTGGCGTTGGCCGATTTGGCCAGTGGAGCTGATATAAATCGATATAGTCTGTTTGTAATCTTTGTAGTGAAGCATCAACCGCTGCAACAATCGCATCGCCATTAATTGGCCCACCATTACGTACCCATGGTAAACCAGCACCGGCAATTTTGGTGGCGAGTATTACGTCTTTACGCTGTTGTTTATTGGCCGCTAGCCAGTTACCAATAATGCTTTCAGTTTTACCGTAGGTTTCTGCTGAAGGCGGCACGGCATACATTTCTGCGGTATCAATAAAGTTAACCCCTTGGCTAAGGGCATAGTCAATTTGTTGATTAGCATCGCTTTGGTTGTTTTGTAGGCCCCACGTCATGCTGCCTAAGCACACCCGTGACACCGACAAATTACTACTTCCGAGTTTTGAAAATTTCATATAAATTCCGTTAAACAACGTTTGCGAATAGGGCCTTAGCTTATGCTAAGCAAGAACAAATTTGCAAATTTACGTGAGCGAAAGCACTCCTTGCTGGTAGCTTGGTGCGTAGGGCGGTAATATCTCGCCAGTGAAATAACTTAGTGAATTTTTTTGGGAAGTCATGTGACCGCTGCGCGCTTAAATCCTTTACCCATCGATGCTATTCAGGCCGACTTTGTTGAAAAGTTGGCACGCACTCACCTCGTGGTTGAAGCCGCTACTGGGTCGGGTAAATCGACGCGTTTACCGCGCTGGGCTGCTGGCTTAGGAAAAGTGCTGGTGGTGCAGCCTAGGCGTATAGCTTGTGAGGCGTTGGCCAGTTATGTGGCCGAGCAAGTTAATCTTGTGGGCGAACCCTACCGCGTGGGCTATTCAATCCGTTTTCACTCTACGGTAAGGGATAACACCAACATTGCCTTTGTTACGCCAGGTATTGCTTTACGCTGGTTAGCTGAAAACCAACTGAGTGAATACGCGGTGATTATCATTGATGAATTTCATGAGCGTCGCTGGGATTCAGACTTATTATTGGCTTTAGTGAAACAAACCACGATTAGAGTGGTGGTTACTTCAGCCACCTTAGAAGGGACTAAGTTATGTGAATACTTAGCCGCTCAGCCGCTTAAAGCGGCAGGACGTGAGTACCCTGTGAGCCTAAGTTATGAAGCGCGAGAGTCCCATCATCTCCCCGATATACAGCGCATTTGCGATGCGGTGCAAAGCGCGGTCAATAAAGCCATGGCTAAAGATGATGGCGATATCTTGGTCTTCTTACCGGGGCGAGGAGAAATTCAACGCTGCCAAGCCAGTTTGGAACATGTAGACGCTGAAGTATTAGCGTTACACGCCACTATTAGTGCTGAGCAGCGCCGTTATATCTTGGATGACTCGACCAAGCATGCTAAACGGCGGGTAATTTTGGCGACCAACGTGGCTGAAACCAGCTTAACCATTCCAGGTATTAGTAGTGTGATCGATTCCGGCCTAGAGCGGCGCACTAAACAACGTGCTGGCCGTACTGTATTAAGTTTAGAGCGCATTTCACGCGCCAGTGCAGAGCAACGGCGTGGGCGTGCGGGTCGGGTTAGAGCGGGGCATTGTTATCGTCTATGGGGAGAGTTTGCGCCCTTAGAGGCGGTAACCCCGCCACAGATGCAGCGTGAAGAATTACTAGAGCCAATGTTATTTGCCGCCAGTTGTCAGTGCGCGTTGGCGCAGCTGTCTTTTTTAGAGCGGCTGCCTGAAAAATCATTGGCAATAGCGACAGAGCGTTTAACTAGCATGCAAGCTTTGGCCAGCCCAGATCGTTTATCTGATCACGGTAAGCGGCTACTTACTTTGCCCATTGATAGCTATTTTGCTCATCTCGTTAATTTGATGCCAGAGGCCGCAGAACGAGAAGCCATGTTAGATCTTGCTGCCGCTTTAAGTATTAATAAGGCGATTTTTCAACGGCCAAAATCGGAGCATGCTTTAAAGCGCCTTAATCAATGGCAACCGCAGCACTGCGATATGAGCATGTTGTTAGATTTAGTGCGGGGCAGAGCTTGGCCCGAAGAGCTAAGTATTAATCAAGAGGCCTTGGTGCAAGCTCAAGAGCTAGCCGAGCAACTGCGCAGCGTGATGGCCTTGACTGATCTGTTTGAAGCCACACCCTATAATCGTAATGCACTCATTTCGGCGATCTTGAGCGGGGCTAAAGAGTTAGTGTATCTACGCCGAGAAAAACGCACAGACGCTATGGGGAACGGTATTGCCGAATTACAACTTGGTCGAGATACGCTGTTGGCTGATGAGCAAGTTGCTGCGATAGCTTTTGATGTATTTAGCATGCCCGGACGCGGAATTAAGCAACTGATCAATATTGGTTTGTGCTTAGCGCCGGTGACCAATCAGCAGCTGGTAGATCACAAATTTGGCGAACTTGCCCCTGCCGGAAATATTGATCATCAGGGCGAGCAGCCTATGCAGCGCGTATACGCTGGTAGAGTGATTGGCACTGAATTGTTGGCGGCTAACCCTGAGCAGTACCGGCGTGGTTTAGCAATGCGCTTACTGGCAAATAGGCAAGCGAGGTTTAAGCAATTAACTCTGCAGCAAGACATAGATGCTTGGAACCTATGGACTAGCCTTGGTGAAAAACATGGGGGCGGTGAGGGGGAACCCGTTGAAGCCTTGACTTGGGTCTGTGAACATCTATGTGAGCTTGGGGTTGAAAATGCTGAAGATTTAACCCTAATAGAGCCTAGTGATATGCATTTTTCAGGGATACCTGAATGGCAGCGAGACGATTTTCAGCAGCGTTTTCCGCAGCATTTAGTGTTAGCCGAATTAAAACTGGATGTTGAATATCTTGGGCGTTCTAAGCAAGTGATTGTTCACTATCATTCGGGGACAAGAAAAGGCGGGCCAAAGCGCTGGGAATTGCCGAGCTGGAGTGGCTGGCGGGTCTTTTATAAAAAGGCCAGTAAACGGCTGGCCTTATAACCATTAGCTCGCGTAGATGCTATTTTGAGGTGATTCGTTTTAAGGTATCGTCTTTCACTATGAAGTGATGGTAAAGGGCTGCAGCAATATGCCCAACCAGAACAACGTAAAGCGCCTTACTGCCATAGTGGTGGATCAGGCCGGTTATTTCATTTAAACCTTCACTTTTTTCGCTGAAGCCAGAAATAACAAACCAATCAAAAAAGTTAATGTCATGCCCGCCAGACACAGACATTAAAGCACCTGATATTGGCATTACTAGCATCAGCAGGTACAAAGCAATGTGACCTAGGTGAGCTAATTTAAGCTTAAAGCCTTCGGCTATCGGCGCTGGAACCTGACTTACTCTGTGCCAAACAATTCGGGCGAAAACCGACACTAAGGCGAGGACACCTAACGCTTTGTGCAGGGCAAAAAATTCGAATTTCTCAGGGCTTCTAGGAAGGTAATCCATATATAAAGCGATAGCGATTAAGGCAATAAATAGCCCAGCCATCAACCAGTGAATCAGTTTACTCACTAAACCAAATTGGGTTTCATTGTTTTTTATAATCATTACGCAATACCATTAATTTTTATGCGGATAAATGTAATAGTTTAGTGGGTATTGTAAATCGACTTTACATAATTTTACGAAATGCAGCCAGCATGGATAAAGCGTTTTAATTTCACTTGTTTAGTGTGTTCGCTATTGCTAATTTGGTTGCGATAGGTGGCTATGCTAGCATGGGCCATTAGGGGTAATTGGACGGAGGTTAAGCATTGAAACGATTCCTTAGCGTAGTGTTGCTGATGGTTATCGTCGTGGTGCTTTGCCTCGTGGCCATCGACCGTTACATCTCTCAGCAAGTCTCTGGCCAATGGTATCGAGATATGGACCGCGTGCCCGCACAACCGGTTGCATTGGTACTGGGTACCAGCAAATATGTAGGTAAACGTCTTAATGCCTATTACCAATTTCGGGTTGAAGCGGCAGCAAAGCTTTATCACACGGGTAAGGTAAACGGGCTAATACTCAGTGGTGATAACGCCACACGATACTATAATGAACCCATTACTATGTTAAACGATGTATTACGTTTGAACGTACCTCGTGAGCATATTGCTTTAGATTATGCAGGCTTTAGAACCTTTGACTCGGTGGTTCGCGCAAAAGCGGTGTTTGGGCAGCAAGCTTTAGTGATTGTTTCTCAACAGTTTCACGTAGAACGGGCTTTATATATCGCGAATCAATATGGCATTGAAGCCTATGGTTATGTGGTTGATGATGCCCCATCTGAGTTTCATTGGCGAGTGCGGTTACGCGAAGTGCTGGCTCGGGCTAAAGCCCTGATTGATTTACATGTTCTCAACGCTCAACCGCATTTTTTGGGTGACCCTGAGCCGGTGCGTTTACGCGATCCTGAGTTAGATCTGAGTACCTAAGTATCATGGCGATAAAACAGTTTTTTGTAGGCTTAGCCTTAGTAGTGTCATATTTTACCCATGCCCAAACAGACTTGTCGGTTAGCCCGCGGGTGGTCGGCGGAGATGATGCTGCCGAGAATTACCCTTGGATGGCCCAGGTCTTTGTTGGCCATTCTCGATGCGGCGGGGTACAAATCGCTGATAATTGGGTGCTCACCGCTGCACATTGTACCTATCAAACTGATAGTGAAGACAAATACATCGACCCGTCCCAAGTGAGTGTGGTGCTAGGTGTTCAACAACGGGTAACAAGTAGCCATTCAAGAGCTATTTCGGTGAGTGAGATTTACCAACATCCGCTATATGTTAGCCCCAGCAGTTTTGGCGCTGCTTACGATTATGATGTGAGTTTGTTACGTTTAGCTTCTGCTCAACCCATTAGCGCGCCAGTACTTAATGCCAATCAAGTGAAGGATGCGGTTAATATTGGAGGATTAATGTCGCTGCTCGGTTTTGGCCGTATTAATACCGATCCGCTAAATTCTGTATACCCTGAGGTTCTGCAACAAGGCGCTTTGCGCTTGTATGACGCTGAAAAATGCGCCGAAGCTTGGCCAAGCTCTACGGTCACTGAGCGTATGTTTTGTGCCTATGGCACCAATCAAGATGCTTGCTCTGGAGATAGTGGCGGCCCGGTAATTATTAATGAGCCAAACGGTGTTCGTTTACTAGGCTTGGTGAGTTGGGGATCGATTGCTTGTAAAAATAAGCCCGGTGTTTATACCGATATTGGTAAAGTGTGTCTTTGGATTACTGATACTGCCAGTTTGGCGGGGGATAGTCGTCTTGAATGTACCCAAGCTGAGCCGCCGGCTTCTGGTGGTGGAGCTAGTTTTTGGTTGATACTGATAGGCTTGCCATTGCTATTGTCGCGTAGAAAGCTATCAAACGTGCATTTGCGGCGCTAATCCTTGCTATTACTGGACGCAATCTCTAAAATTGCCGGCTTGTAAATAAATCAAAATCCCACAGAGTTATTAGTCCCATGCGTGTTGCCGATTTTTCTTTTATTCTTCCTGATGAGCTGATTGCTCGATATCCAAAACAGCAGCGCCGGGATAGCCGTTTACTGTATTTGAATGGTAATTCTGGAGAGCTTAAACATCAGCAATTCCCCGATTTGCTTGAGCATATTAAACCAAACGATTTACTGGTATTTAATAATACTCGAGTTATTCCTGCACGCTTGTTTGGCCAAAAAGTCACTGGCGGTAAGCTGGAAGTGTTGATTGAACGAGTATTAGACGACCATCGAGTTTTAGCTCATGTTCGCTGTTCTAAATCACCTAAGCCCGGTACAGAGTTGCGCTTAGCTGATGCTTTTGATGCAACCATGCTGGCGCGTCATGATGCACTGTTCGAATTACGCTTTGACGACAGCCGCACAGTCTTAGAGCTGCTTGAAGCCTATGGACACATGCCGCTGCCCCCATATATTGACCGCCCTGACGAAGATGCGGATAAAGAGCGCTATCAAACTGTGTATAACGAAAGGCCAGGTGCTGTGGCGGCGCCTACTGCTGGTTTGCATTTTGACGATGCCTTGATGCAGCAGATTCAAGACAAGGGTGCCGATACGGCATTTGTTACTTTGCATGTGGGGGCGGGCACTTTTCAACCTGTTAAAGTGGATTCAGTCGACGAGCATGTTATGCACTCTGAATATGCCGAAGTCAGCCAAGAGGTCGTGTCTAAAATAGCGAAAGCCAAGGCTGCTGGTGGCCGTGTGATTGCGGTGGGTACCACCTCGGTTCGCTCGTTAGAAAGTGCGGCAAAAGATGCCAAAGCTAAAGGCCAAGCACTACAAGCGTATGCCGCTGAAACCGATATTTTTATCTATCCTGGGTATCAGTTTGAATTAGTTGACGCAATGGTGACCAATTTTCACTTACCAGAGTCAACCCTTATTATGTTGGTGTCGGCATTTGCCGGCAAAGACAATGTTACTGGCGCTTATCAAGCTGCTATCGACAATCAATACCGCTTCTTTAGTTACGGTGATGCGATGTTCATCACTCGTAAAGACGCATAACTTAACTACAGTCGGACTGTTTTTCCGATCTGAGGTGACACATGAAATATCAATTATTAGCAACCGATGGCAAGGCTCGACGTGGCCGTTTGGTGTTTGAGCGCGGCAGTGTAGAAACGCCGGCGTTTATGCCAGTAGGCACTTACGGTACCGTAAAAGGCATGACGCCGGAAGAAGTGAGCGCCACGGGCGCTGAAATATTACTAGGCAATACCTTCCACTTGTGGCTGCGCCCTGGTCAAGAGGTGATGAAGGCGCATGGCGATTTGCACGATTTTATGAACTGGCAGGGTCCAATTTTAACCGACTCTGGCGGTTTTCAGGTTTTCAGCTTAGGTGATATTCGCGATATTACCGAAGAAGGTGTGCATTTCCGTAATCCAGTGAATGGAGACAAAATATTCTTAACCCCTGAAAAATCAATGGAAATTCAAAATGATTTGGGTTCGGATATCGTCATGATTTTTGATGAGTGTACCCCCTATCCTGCTACAGAAGCTGAAGCGGATAAGTCGATGCGTATGTCTTTACGTTGGGCTGCTCGCTCACGCCAACGTCACGATGAGCTGGAAAACAACAACGCGCTATTTGGTATTATTCAAGGCGGTGTTTACGAACATCTACGCGATGTATCTTTAGAAGGCTTAACAAAAATAGGCTTTGACGGTTATGCTATCGGTGGTTTAGCGGTGGGTGAGCCTAAAGAAGATATGCATCGCATTCTTGATTATGTTGCACACAAGGTACCAGAAGATAAACCTCGTTATCTGATGGGCGTAGGTAAACCTGAAGATTTGGTCGAAGGTGTGCGCCGTGGTGTTGACATGTTTGATTGTGTAATGCCAACCCGTAACGCACGTAATGGTCATCTTTTTACCAGTGAAGGTGTGGTTAAAATTCGCAATGCACGTCACCGAGAAGACACTAATACGCTAGATAAAGAGTGTGATTGTTATACCTGTCAAAATTATTCTCGTTCCTACTTGCATCATTTAGACAAGTGTAATGAAATCCTTGGCGCTCGTTTGAATACCATTCATAACTTGCGTTACTACCAGCGAGTGATGGAAGCCATACGCGAGGCTATTGCTGCTGGTAAGTTAGACGAATTTGTAGCAGATTTTTACGCCAAATTGGGACGAGATGTCCCACCGTTGGTGGAATAATACCCGATTGACCAAGCAACACCTTGTTTTTGCTCGGTCAGTCTCCATTTAATAAGACAGTAGTGTCTTTTTTCGTAAATTTAAATTTTTTAATGAGGGTAACAATGAGCTTATTTATTTCTCCAGCATATGCCGAAGGCGGCGCAGCATCACCAGCCGGTGGCGGTATGGAACTGATTTTTATGATGGTTATCTTTGCGGTAATCTTCTACTTCATGATTTACCGTCCGCAATCTAAGCGTGTTAAAGAACATAAAAACCTTATGTCTTCATTGTCTAAAGGTGATGAAGTGCTAACAACGGGTGGTTTGGTCGGGAAAATCATTAAGATTTCTGAAGAGAACGACTACTTCCAGTTAAGCCTAAGTGATGACACTACCGTTACACTTAAAAAGGACTTTGTTTCAGCGGTATTGCCAAAGGGCACGCTGAAGTCTTTATAGTTACACTAGGTCACTAGGGATAAGATTTTGTTAAACAGAAACCCTTGGTGGAAGAATATGATGGTAATCGGTTTGATTGCCATCGGTTTTCTTTACGCCATGCCAAACTTATACGGTGAGGATCCAGCCGTACAAGTATCCGGCACTCGGGGCGCTCAGGTTGAGCTTGCCCAATTGGATGAGATTAGAAACTACCTTACCGAACAGTCTATCGACTTTCGCTCGGTTGGCTTTGAAGATGGTTTAGCTTTAGTGCGTTTACGCAATGATGCCGACCAGCTTAAAGTTAAAACGATGCTGAATGATCTACTCGGCGATAATTTTGTGGTGGCTTTAAACCTAGCCCCAGCAACCCCCGGTTGGTTAGATGCTATTGGCGCAGCGCCGCTTAAACTTGGCTTAGACTTACGCGGTGGTGTGCACTTCTTGATGGAAGTGGACATGGACGCGGCGATAAGCAAAGCACAAGAAGGCATGATTCAAGATTTTCGTAGTGACCTTCGTGAAGAAAAATTGCGTTACGCTGGTGTTCGCTCGCAAGGTGATGCCGTGGTGGTTCGTTTCCGTGATGAAGCAACCCTTGATAAAGCGATTAGCTTTTTAGACCGCAAATATAACGAGTATCAATTTAGTGATGTTAGCCAAGGCGATCAATTTCGCTTAAGCGCTAAGATGACTGAAGCGAAGCTAAAAGAAACACGCGAATATGCCTTGCAGCAAAACATCACCATTATTCGTAACCGAGTTAATGAGTTAGGTGTTGCCGAGCCTCAGGTTCAGCGTCAAGGTTCTGAGCGTATTGTTGTTCAGTTACCGGGTGTTCAAGACACTGCTCGTGCTAAAGAGATTTTGGGCGCCACAGCGACCCTAGAATTCAGAATGGTAAATACTGACGCTGATTTACGTGATGCGGCTTCTGGTCGTGTGCCTCCGGGTTCGCAACTGGCTAAGCGAGTTGATGGCTCACCAGTGGTGTTACGTAATCAAGTTATCTTGACCGGTGACCACATTGTGGGTGCGCAATCGGGATTTGATGAATACAGCCGTCCGCAGGTTAATATCAGCCTTGATAGCCAAGGTGGTAGTAAAATGGCTGCCTTTACCAAAGACAATGTGGGCCAATCGATGGCAACCTTGTTTATTGAGTATAAGCCTACTGGCAAGAAAGATGCTGAAGGTAAAAGCCAGTTAGAACGCCAAGAAGAAGTGATTAACGTAGCCACTATTCAGTCACGACTGGGTCGCAGCTTCCGCATTACTGGTATTGATTCTCCTTCTGAAGCGCAAAACTTAGCCTTACTATTGCGTGCTGGTGCCTTGATTGCGCCGATTCAAATTGTTGAAGAACGTACCGTGGGCCCAAGCTTAGGCCAAGACAACATCGACAAAGGCTTTATGGCTATCGTAGTGGGTTTGTTGTCACTGCTGGTGTTTATGCCTCTGTACTACCGTAAGTTTGGTTTAATCGCTAACTTAGCGCTTATTGCTAACGTAGGTATGATTATCGGCTTTATGTCAATGATACCTGGGGCTACTTTAACCTTGCCTGGTATGGCGGGTATTGTACTGACCGTGGGTATGGCCGTTGACGCCAACGTGTTGATTTTTGAGCGTATTCGTGAAGAGCTAAAAGACGGTAGAAGCCCTCAGCAAGCGATTCACCACGGTTATAGCAACGCGCTTTCAACCATTTCTGATGCTAACATCACCACCTTCATTACCGCGTTAATTTTGTTTGCGATTGGTACGGGTGCTGTAAAAGGCTTTGCGGTAACGCTAGCTATTGGTATTGCCACCTCGATGTTTACCGCTATTGTTGGCACCCGCGTGGTTGTTAACCTTGTTTGGGGCGGTAAGAAAATAGACAAGTTGTCTATCTAGGAGCAACGACGTGTTTTATTTATTTAAACCTAAAGGCACTGTGCCTTTTATGTCGCACCGTAAACCATTTATTTGGTTTACTATTTTGCTGATGGTGGCTTCGGTTGCAAGCTTAGCGATTAACAAAATTAATTGGGGCTTGGACTTTACTGGCGGTACTTTGATTGAGGTGGAGTTTTCACAAGCTGCCGACCTTAATCAAGTTCGTGATGTTATGGCCAATAATGAGTACCCGGATATTGTAGCGCAATATTTTGGCTCACAAACTCAAGTTCTGCTGCGCATGATGCCGCGTGAAGGTGTTGATAGCCAACACCTTGGCGATAGCATTATGGGTTTGTTGCGTTCAGAAGTTGATGCTAACGTTGAAATGCGCCGTATCGAATACGTAGGGCCTACTGTAGGTAAGGAGCTTGCCGAGCAAGGTGGCTTAGCCATTATTGCTGCACTAGGTTGTATTTTACTCTATGTGGCTATGCGTTTTGAGTGGCGGATGGCGCTAGGTGCTGTATTGGCCTTAGCACACGATGTCATTGCAACCTTGGGTTTGTTCTCATTCTTGCAGTTAGAGTTTGACCTAACGGTTATTGCTGCACTATTAACGGTGGTGGGTTACTCCTTGAACGATACAATTGTTGTATCAGATAGGATCCGTGAAAACTTCCGTAAGTTGCGTAAAGGCGACCCTGAAGAGATCATTGATGTGTCGCTAACCCAGACCCTGAATCGAACGATTGTCACCTCGTTAACAACAATTATGGTGCTCATATCGTTGTTCGTATTAGGTGGTGAGCTGATCCATAACTTTGCTACGGCATTATTGTTTGGTGTGTTCATTGGTACTCACTCTTCCATCTATGTTGCTAGTACGCTGGCATTGTATTTAGGCATTAAGAAAGAAGACTTTATGCCCAAAGAGATCGAAGAAAAAGAAGGTGCTGACCAAGACCCTATCGCATAACTATCTAAACCCGCTTCGGCGGGTTTTTTACTATTAAGGAAGAGATACATGGCCCATAATCCGCGTTTTCTGGCTTTAGTTGATGATTGCCGTAGCCGTATTAAAGAATGTGATGTTCACCAAGTTAAGCAATGGTTAGACCAAGGGCTTGATTTCAAGCTGATTGATAACCGCGAACAAGATGAATGGCAAAAAAGCCGTATTCCTGGTGCTCAATATATGGGGCGCGGCGTGTTAGAGCGTGATGCTGAAACAGCCATTCCGGACCTTGACAGTATGATAGTGATTTATTGTGGAGGTGGTTTTCGCTCCGCGCTGAGTGCTGATAACTTAGTGAAGATGGGGTATACCAATGTTATCTCTATGGATGGCGGGATTAGAGGCTGGACACTTGCTAACTATCCATTAGAGGAAGCATAAAGGTGACAGAAGCTAATCCAGTAATGATCTATTCATTTGATATAGGTGAAAAAAGCCATTATTTTTTACAGCAACGCGAGGCTGAACTAGCCTTTGAAAACGCAGAGTTGGCCGGCGAGCACCCTGAGTGGCGTGAGGCCAGCGAGTTAACCGAATTGTTGGCAATAAAAGATGCCTTATTAGGAACGTTTGTTAAACGCATTGCTTTTCTAGAGTTACAGTTAGAGCGCGCCGAAATGGACGCTGATAGCTTTGACCTAGGCGCTGACTAGTTTTCCATCTCCCAGCCTAGCTCTTGGTTAAACTTATCTAACATAGGTTTAACCAAGTCTATATCACTTTGTGGTACCGCTTCTAATTGGTTAATCCACAAGTCGCTCACTTCAAACATCGACATCATTTCTTGTTTTTGCTGCTTAGTTAAATCTGGATTATCCAGCAGCTGTTGCTTCATGGTTTTGTATTGTTGTATTTGTGCTTCGTTACCGTCGGCGCTAGCTGCCATAGCGGCGAATACAACTTGCTCGGTTGTTTTAGCCCATGTATCTATGGTTAGGTTGTTGCTTGCCAAAATGTTGCTGACTTCGGCGTTCATTTTACTATGCTTGAGTTGACTCGCCATTTCTTCAGCAAACTGACTAGGGTTGCTGATGTCTTGAAAGGTATTGTCTTGTTCAATTTTCTCTATTATGGGCTGTAACTGCTTACTTGCGGTAAACCATGCATTTAGTTGCTGCTCGGTGAGCTGATTGGCTAAGCTATGTTGGCAATATAAAACGAGTAAAAATACCCAGATGCTTCGCATGTGTTTTCTCTCTTGTGTGTGGTTCAAAAGCGGTAAGTAAGCACTATTCGATTTATGACATCGTTATCAACTATAGTTGAAAATTGTCGTATTTAAAGCAAATTGTCTGCTAAGCACTAATTTGAACTTTAGTGGTTTAGCACTGATAGCGCGGTGACTTTTAAATCTCTTGCCTTAGCTTAACGCAACTATTTGTTTATTATGCGTATTGTTTTCTTTGAGTCGCGAGGCCAACGCGTGATTTACCGCATCATTTAACGGGCGGGGGTTGATGGTGCTGGCTTAGCACTTGCAATGCGGGTAAGCAATTTGACTATTTGTGTGTTAGTGACTGCTAGCCAACTTGCCGCTGGTTAAATCTATAGTTTGACGCTTGATAGCTTCATGCTGGTTAGGTTTTAACTGAACATACTGACAGTCAAATTGAATACTTATCATTACATAAAGGAAAACAATATGGCTACCGTATATTTCTCTTCCCCGGTTATGCGAAAAAACAAAAAAGTAACCGCGGTTGCAGGTAAACGTGATGCGTTGTTAGGCTTAGCTGAAGACAATGGCGTGAAGATCCCCCATGAATGTAAAGACGGCCGTTGTGGCTCATGTTTAGTTGAAGTCACGCATTTAGATGGTGAACGCGTAAAAGGCGCAATGCTTACCGATAAGGAACGTGAAGGGCTAAAAAGTATCGGCAAGCTTTCGGATAAAGATGCTGAAAGAGCGTCTATTAGTGACTTGCCGCCAAAGTATCGTTTAGCTTGTCAGGCGATAGTCACTGACGAAGATTTATTGGTTAATTTCACTGGCGAGCCGGGTGGTGCCTAAGATATTGGCCGGGTAGGTTAGTCTTTTAGGTTTAGTTATGATTGAAGGCTAATGCTCATTCAATTAAAGATGCTTAGCTTGTTTATAGAATGGGTATCATTTATCGATAAAAAAACCAGCAGTGAAGGCTGCTGGTTTTATTATCGTTAACAATTAAAGCTGAGTAACTAGCCTTTAATTGCGTCCGTTAGGTGTGGGCGAATCGTTGAAAGCATGTGCTTTAATACTTTTGGATTAGCACATACAACATTACCACTTTGGTAGAAGTCGGTATTACCTGCTACGTCAGTGACAATGGCACCCGCTTCACGCACTAGTAACTCGCCAGCTGCGATTTCCCAAGGTTTTAAATTGAGTCGGAAGAAGCCATCGTAACGCCCTGCGGCCACGTAGGCGATATCTAAAGCTGGGCTGCCACTGCTGCGAATGTCATCACACTCAGCGAAGATAGCACCAAACATAGCGGTGTAGCTTTCGGTGTAGTGTTTACGTCGGTAAGGGAATCCACTTGCGATTAAGGTACCTTCTAGGTCTTTCGCTTTATTGACGCGCAAACGGTAGCCGTCTAATTGGGCGCTCTTACCACGAGAAGCGGCAAATAGCTCGTTACGTAGTGGATCGTAAACCACAGCGTGTTCGGTTTTACCGCGAACGCGTAAGGCGATTGAAATAGCAAAGTGAGGAATACCTTTGATAAAATTGGTGGTTCCATCCAGTGGGTTAACTACCCATTGATATTCGTCATCCGTGCCTTTGCTTAAACCTATTTTTTCAGAAACAAACGAGTGTTCTGGGAACGCGTTACGAATCGTATCGATAATGCTTTTTTCAGAAGCCGATGTCACATTCGTTACGTAGTCGTTTGCGCCTTTAGCGGTCGCTTCAACCTTGTCTAACTGTTCGTAAGCTTGAGTTACGACTTTACCTGCGTTTCGCGCAGCGCGAACCGCTATGTTTAGCATAGCATGCATGAATTACCACCAATTTGTAGAAAGAACATTTAATAACCGCCGGATTATAGTGAATACTCAATTTAAACTCAATTTATTATAGACAGTGTATTAAAAATTTTTCCAATCTAGATGCTAGTCGGGTCGCTATGTTACAATCTTGCGCATCAAAACTAGGGTGAAATTCAACAGATGTTAGATAATGTTCGAGTAGTGCTTGTTGGCACTAGTCACAGTGGCAACATTGGCTCAGCAGCCAGAGCAATGAAAACCATGGGCCTACGCCATTTATACTTGGTGGCGCCAGAAGCGGAGATAGATGGGAAGTCAGTTGCTCTATCGGCAGGGGCGTCGGATGTATTAGGCGGTACCACAATTGTTGATGATTTAGCTGAAGCTATTGCTGATTGTCAGTTGGTGGTTGGCGCCAGTGCTCGCTCGCGCACCTTAGATTGGCCAATGCTAGACGGCCGCGAAGCAGGCGTTAAATTAGCTAGCGAAGCCAAAACGGCTAATGTAGCTATTGTTTTTGGGCGTGAGAACAGCGGGTTAAACAACGCTGAGCTTCAGCAGTGCCACTTTCATGTTTGTGTTCCGGCTAATCCTGAGTACAGCTCTCTAAATTTAGCGATGGCTGTGCAGTTGATTAGTTATGAAGTGCGTATGGCGCATTTAGATCTAGAAAATACCCATCCTGAGAATGTCGTCGAAGACTACCCGCACGCTGATGATTTAGAGCGTTTTTACCAACATTTTGAGCAAAGCATTGCTGACAGCGGATTTATAATTAAACCTCATCCGGGCAAAGTTATGGAGAAAGTACGCCGTATGTTTAATCGAATTCGCATGGAAAAACAAGAGCTTAACGTTATGCGCGGGATCTTAACTGCGTTTGATAAGCATATCGAAAAAAGCGAAAAATAATCCTGAGTAAGTTACAAGGTTTTATACTTGACTAAAATAGTCGGATATGGAAAGATTGTGGGCAAGTTCACGCAATAAATGGTTGAATATGCGCTTAACTTCTAAAGGACGATACGCGGTTACAGCGATGCTGGATGTGGCACTTCATATGGAAGACGGTCCGGTTTCATTAGCTGATATATCTGAGCGACAAGGTATTTCACTGTCGTACTTAGAGCAGCTTTTCTCAAAATTACGCAAACATGGCTTAGTAAGCAGTGTTCGCGGCCCTGGCGGTGGTTACCGGCTAGGTATGGATGCTGACGATATCGCTGTGGGTATGGTTATTCATGCGGTTGACGAGTCGATAGATGCAACACGTTGTCACGGTACCGCAAATTGTCAAGGCGGTAAGCCTTGCCTGACCCACTCGCTGTGGAATGACTTGAGCGAACGTATTGCCGATTTTCTCGACAATATAAGTTTGGGCGGACTGATGCGTGAGCGACAAATAGTGAATGTTGCTCAAGGACAAGATCAGCTTAAAAAACTCGACTCAAACACGATACAAATTAGTTTATGATGCTCGCTTAGCGCAGAGTAGTAATGGAGAGCTTTAATGAAATTGCCAATTTATCTGGATTATTCAGCCACTACACCGGTTGACCCTCGTGTAGCTGAAAAGATGATGCAATACCTAAGTGTCGACGGTATATATGGAAACCCGGCTTCTCGCTCGCACCGTTTTGGGTGGCAAGCAGAAGAAGCTGTTGATGTGGCTCGTAATCAAATTGCCGAGTTAGTAAATGCTGACCCACGAGAGATCGTATTTACTTCAGGTGCGACCGAATCAAACAATTTAGCAATCAAAGGCGCTGCCCATTTTTACAATAAACGCGGTAAGCACATTATTACCTGTAAAACTGAGCACAAAGCTGTATTAGACACTTGCCGCCAGTTAGAGCGTGAAGGCTTTGAAGTGACTTACCTCGAGCCAGAAAGTAACGGTGTAATTAGCTTAGACAAGTTAACAGAGGCAATGCGCGAAGATACCGTGCTGGTTAGTATCATGCACGTGAATAACGAAATTGGCGTGATTCAAGATATCAATGCTATCGGAGAACTATGTCGCTCACGTAAAGTTTTATTTCATGTCGATGCTGCGCAAAGTGCAGGTAAAATCGACATTGATTTACACGCTTTGCCAGTAGATATGATGTCGTTTTCAGCACATAAAATGTATGGTCCAAAAGGTATTGGAGCTCTGTATGTTCAACGTAAACCCCGTATTCGCTTAGAAGCGCAAATGCATGGTGGTGGACATGAACGCGGCATGCGCTCTGGCACTCTGCCTACCCACCAAATTGTCGGTATGGGTGAGGCCTTTGCGATAGCTAAACAAGACATGGCTAAAGACAACGAACATGTTCACGCATTACGTGACCGTTTCTGGGCTGGTATAAAAGATATTGAAGAAACTTACGTTAATGGTGATTTTGACCAGCGTGTTGTAGGCAACCTAAATGTGAGTTTTGCATATGTTGAAGGTGAATCGTTGATTATGGCACTGAAAGATTTAGCCGTATCATCTGGCTCTGCCTGTACCTCTGCCAGCTTAGAACCTTCGTATGTTCTACGTGCTCTAGGGCTTGAAGATGAATTAGCACACAGCTCTATTCGTTTCTCATTTGGTCGTTTTACTACTGAAGAAGAAATTGATTATGCAGTTAAAGTTATTAATGAAGGAATAGGGCGCCTCCGCGAAATGTCTCCACTGTGGGACATGTTTAAAGACGGAGTTGACCTAAGTCAGGTCGAGTGGGCTCATCACTAAGCACTATATTTAACGGATTTGGAGAAGTATCATGGCTTACAGCGAAAAAGTAATTGATCACTATGAAAACCCACGTAATGTTGGGGCGTTTGAAGACAAAGAAGATAGTCATATCGGTACCGGTATGGTTGGCGCGCCAGCGTGTGGCGATGTAATGAAGTTACAACTAAAAGTTAGCGACAGCGGTATTATTGAAGATGCCCGTTTTAAGACTTATGGTTGTGGTTCAGCTATCGCTTCTAGCTCACTAGTGACAGAATGGGTAAAAGGCAAAAGTTTAGATGAAGCAGAATCGTTGAAAAACACTGATATTGCTGAAGAGCTGGCTTTACCTCCGGTGAAAATTCACTGTTCAATCTTAGCTGAAGACGCAATCAAAGCAGCGATTGCAGATTATAAGAAGAAAAACGCGTAGTAGTTTTAAGGATCCGTTATGGCTGTATCACTGACCGAATCAGCAGCAACCCATGTTAGCCAATTCTTAGGTAATCGTGGCTCAGGCTCTGGAGTACGCTTAGGTGTTAGAACCTCTGGCTGCTCCGGAATGGCTTATATTCTTGAGTTTGTTGACCAGCTCGCTGAGGATGACAAAGTGTTTGAAAGTCACGGTGTAAATATCATTGTTGACGAAAAAAGCTTACTTTATATCGATGGAACTCAGTTGGATTTTGTTAAAGAAGGTCTAAACGAAGGCTTTGTATTTAATAACCCTAATGTATCCGGAGAGTGCGGTTGCGGAGAGAGTTTTAGCGTCTAAATGGAACACGCTATGAATTATTTTGAATTATTCTCTCTAAGCACAACATATCAGCTAGACCTTCAAGGTTTAGCTGTTTCTTATAGAGAGTTACAACAGAAATACCATCCGGATAATTTCGCTGCTGATGCAACTGAAAATCAAGTTCAGGTTATGCAAAAAGCCGCGCAAATAAATGATGCCTACCAAACATTGAAAGATCCTTTGTCTCGCGCTCAATACTTACTGAGTCTGCAGGGCATTGAGCTAGGTGGCGAACAGCAGACGATTAATGACATTGAGTTTTTGATGAGTCAAATGGCGCTTAGGGAGCAGTTGGCGGAAATAGAAAACGCTGCCGATCCTGAACAAGCTATTGATGACTTTTCCAAACAACTCAAGCAACAGCGAAGTGACTTGAGCTCAAGCTTTGAAAAAGCCTACAATGAGCAAAATTTTACCTTTGCTGCCGAACAAGTTCGTAAGCTTAAATTTTATGCACGTTTGCAACAGCAGTTGCTTCAACTCGAAGAGAAAATCTTAGATTATTAATCTATATGGCATTACTACAAATTGCAGAGCCTGGGCAATCGGCTGTTCCTCACCAACATAAATTAGCAGTAGGTATCGATTTAGGTACTACTAATTCTCTTGTAGCTACTGTGCGCAGCGGAAAATCTGTTACTTTAGCCGACCATAGTGGCAATACCTTATTACCTTCGGTTGTGCGTTATCACGATAAAGGTATTGATGTTGGCCTCGCCGCTCGAGCACAGGCAGTTACAGATCCTCATAATACCATTACGTCAGTGAAACGTTTGTTGGGCAAGGCGAGCTCAGAGATAGATACTTCGACCTTACCCTATCTTTTTGCGGATAGCAGCTCTCCGCAAATCCAAACGGTTAGCGGTATTGTGAATCCTATTCAGGTGTCCGCAGAGATCCTTAAAAGCCTTGCCAAGCGTGCTAGCGAGTCGTTGCAGGGAGAGCCTGACGGCGTAGTGATTACTGTACCGGCCTATTTCGATGATGCCCAGCGACAAGGTACTAAAGACGCCGCTCAGTTAGCGGGCTTACATGTATTACGTCTGCTCAACGAACCTACCGCCGCCGCGATTGCTTACGGGCTAGACAGCGGTGATGAAGGCGTTATCGCTATTTATGATTTAGGGGGTGGTACTTTTGATATTTCAATTTTGCGTTTATCAAAAGGTGTATTCCAAGTATTAGCCACTGGCGGAGATTCTGCTTTAGGTGGCGATGATTTCGATGACGCTTTAGTTGAATGGATCGCTGAACAGGCCAAAATTACCGGTCAGCGATCTGCGCAATTGCAGCGCGAGTTGTCACGCGTCGCTAATCAAATTAAGGTGAGTTTATCTGATCAACAACAAGCCGAAGTTAGCCTAGCCACTGATGGCGTAAACTGGCAGGGGGCGATTACCCGTGATCAGTTTGATGAGCTCATTGCAGCGTTAGTTAAGCGTACGATTCGCGCGTGTCGTAGAGCCTTACGTGACGCCGAGGTTGAGCTTGAAGATGTTGGTAATGTGGTTATGGTTGGCGGGTCTACACGGGTGCCTAAAGTACGTGCCGAGGTGGCCAGCTTTTTCGGTAAGCAACCTTTAACTAACATCGACCCAGACCAAGTGGTGGCCTTAGGCGCTGCTATTCAGGCTGATACATTAGTGGGTAACAAAAAAGACGGCGAGTTGTTGCTACTTGATGTCACACCGTTGTCTTTGGGTATTGAAACCATGGGCGGCTTGGTTGAAAAAGTTATTCCGCGCAATACCACTATTCCGGTTGCTCGCGCACAAGAATTTACAACCTTTAAAGATGGCCAAACAGCCATGGCTATTCACGCGGTTCAGGGCGAGCGAGAGTTAGTGGATGATTGTCGCTCATTGGCTAAGTTTGCGCTGAAAGGGATCCCTCCCTTAGCTGCTGGTGCAGCGCATATTCGGGTGACCTTTCAAGTTGATGCCGATGGTTTGCTGTCTGTTACCGCGATGGAAAAATCAACCGGTGTTCAATCGTCGGTGGAAGTTAAACCGTCTTATGGTTTAGCCGACGAAGAAGTAGCCAGAATGCTTAAAGACTCTATCACCAACGCTAAACATGATGTCAGCATGCGGATGTTACGCGAGCAACAGGTGGAAGCCGCGCGTTTCATAGAAGATATGAGTGCAGCCCTCGCTGAAAGTGGATCTCGCTTGTTAGACGAAACAGAGCGTCAGCAAATAGAGCTAGCGATGCAAGCGTTGGCGACAGTAGCGGCTGCTGATAAGGTGCCTGCCATTGAGCAAGCCATTAAGCAACTCGATAGTATTAGTCAAGACTTCGCTGCAAGGCGAATGGATGATTCGATTAAACAGGCTTTAACCGGCCAGCAAGTAGATAGGATTTAAGATGCCTAAAGTGATTTTCTTACCCAACGAAGACTTATGTCCCGAAGGGTCTGTAGTAGAAGCAAAAGAAGGTGAAAGCGTACTAGATATCGCGCTGCGTGAGGGTATCGATATTGAACATGCCTGCGAAAAATCATGCGCCTGCACCACTTGCCACGTGATTGTTCGAGAAGGTTTTGATTCTTTAGAAGAAAGCGACGAGCTCGAAGATGACATGTTAGACAAGGCTTGGGGCTTAGAGCCTGAATCTCGACTTGGTTGTCAGGCTTTAGTAGCCGATGAAGATTTAGTGGTAGAAATCCCTAAATACACGATTAATATGGTGTCTGAACAACATTAAGGAAACTTGCTATGGGGTTGCGTTGGATAGATGTAGAGCAAATTGCGATAGAACTGGCCGAGCAATTCCCTGAGCAGGACCCAAAACAAGTTCGGTTTACCGATTTACACCAATGGGTTTGTCAATTGGACGATTTTGAAGATGAACCCCAACATAGCAATGAGCGCATTTTGGAAGCAATTATTTTAGCCTGGATGGATGAACTAGACTAAATTCCAGTGGCTTGTTGTCAATGAGTAACATGAGGAAGTATTGATGACCGCCGTTATGGACCTAGTATTATGTGCAAAACCCGCTGCTGCTCAATGGGGCGACAACGCCCTGATCAGCTTTGAAACGAATCAAGTTAATGTGCATGTTACTTCGCAAGGCGCATCCCGCCTACAAGATATTCAAAAAGCCGCGCGTAAATTAGATTCTCAAGGCTTAAAGCACCTTTCTTTTATTGGTGATAGTTGGGACTTAGAAGCCTGCTGGGCTTTTTATCAAGGCTATTACAATGCCAAGCAAGACAATCAACTTGATGTAGTGGTGCTTAGCGACGCAGACTTACAGCGTTTTAATGCGCTTAAAATTTCAGCTGATTGGACCCGCAAAACGATAAATTTGGGTCCCGCTGAAATCTACCCGCAAAGTCTCTGTGAGTCAGCAGCAAGCTTTTTAAGCGCTTTAGCGCCCGATTGTGTATCCCATACCATTATTTCGGGGGATGACTTATTAGCCGAGGGTTGGGTTGGTACTTATCAAGTGGGTAAGGGCAGTAGCCAAGCACCGGCGATGTTGCAGCTTGACTTTAACCCTTCAGGTAAGTCTGACGAACCAATAGCCTTCGCGTTAGTGGGCAAAGGTATTACGTTTGATTCAGGTGGTTACAGTATCAAACCCTCTGATGGTATGTCGATAATGAAAAGCGATATGGGAGGCGCAGCCACGGTAACGGGGGGCTTGGGTTTGGCGATTGCTAATGGCCTGAATAAGCGCGTTAAGCTGTTTTTATGTTGCGCTGAAAATATGGTTTCAGGTGAAGCTTACAAGCTTGGTGATGTTATCACCTACAAAAATGGTGTTTCGGTAGAAGTATTAAATACCGATGCGGAAGGGCGCTTAGTGCTGGCCGATGGTTTAATTGCCGCTAGTGAAGTTAAGCCTGACAAAATTATCGATGCCGCTACTCTTACCGGTGCGGCCAAGATGGCTTTAGGGCGCGATTACAACGCCGTATTCGGTTTTGATGATGATATGGTGCATCACGCTCTTCAGGCTGCAAAAGCTGAGCACGAAAAAGCGTGGCCGTTGCCACTTGAGCCTTTTCATAAGGGGCAAATTGGTTCTGCGTTTGCAGATATAGCCAATATTTCATCTGGCGAAGGGATGGCCGGGGCTTCAACCGCAGCAGCTTTTTTAGCGCACTTTGTTGAAAATGCGGAACAAAATTGGTTACATTTTGATTTATCTGGTTCATATCAAAAATCAGCCAACGCGCTTTGGGCAACGGGTGCGAAAGGTCATGGTATTCGCACCATTTCTAGGTTGTTAAGCGAGTAGAGCTAACTTATTATTCGATAACGATATCAATTGATTGGTATTAATTATTTATACAATGGAGCGAGTAAATGGCGTTAGAACGGACTTTTTCTATACTTAAACCTGATGTTGTGGCCAAAGATGCCATTGGTGCAGTTTATGCCCGTATGGAATCTGCAGGTTTACGATTGGTCGCAGCTAAAATGTTGCATTTAACACAAGAGCAAGCTGCCGGTTTTTATGCCGAGCATGATGGAAAACCTTTTTATGCTCCGTTAATTGAATTCATGACATCGGGTCCAATAATGGTACAAGTGTTGGAAGGTGAAAATGCCGTTCAGCGCTATCGGGATCTACTTGGCGCGACTAATCCAGCGGAAGCTGCTGCCGGCACCTTGCGTCATGATTTTGGTACGGCTATGCCGCCTAATGGTACTCATGGCTCAGATTCCCCCGAATCTGCCGCAAGAGAAATAGCCTATTTCTTTGATGACAATGAAATTTGTCCAAGATAGAACCAAAGGGGCTTAGGCCCCTTTTTACATTGCTGAATAAAAGGTATTACATCAATAGCTGCCAAATGGCCCTGAATACCGAGTTTAACTGGTATTTTGCCGTCATAATTTGTACAATTCGGCGCTTTTTTTAAATGGTCAGTCGTGGAGTTAAGCGATGAGTGAAACAAAAACAAATTTACTTGATTTTAACCGAGATGGATTACGTCAGTTTTTCGCAGAGATCGGAGAAAAACCATTTCGTGCTGATCAAGTAATGAAGTGGATTTATCACTTTGGTGTCGACGACTTCGATCAAATGAATAATATTAATAAAGTATTGCGTGAGAAGCTTAAAAAGGTTGCTGAAGTAAAAGCACCAGAGATAAGCACCGAACAGCGCAGTGCTGATGGCACGATTAAATGGGCCATGTTAGTTGCTGGTCAAGAAATTGAAACGGTATACATCCCTGAAGGAGACCGTGCGACGTTATGCGTGTCTTCTCAAGTGGGCTGCGCCTTGGAGTGTACTTTCTGCTCTACTGGTCAGCAGGGGTTCAATCGCAACCTAAAAGTATCTGATATCATTGGTCAAGTGTGGCGCGCAGCTCAAGTTATTGGCCATAAAGGCATTGAGGGCAAGCGACCTATTACCAATGTGGTAATGATGGGGATGGGTGAGCCTTTGCTTAATCTCAATAACTTGGTGCCTGCTTTAGAACTCATGTTAGATGACAACGGGTATGGATTAAGTAAGCGAAGAGTCACGGTGAGTACTTCTGGCGTAGTGCCAGCCCTTGATAAACTGGGTGACCAAATAGACGTGGCGTTGGCAATTTCTTTGCACGCTTCAAACGACAAGCTGCGTAGTGAAATTATGCCAATCAATGATAAATACAACATTGAATCGTTTTTAGCGGCGGTTAAGCGCTATATCGACAAATCGAATGCCAACCGCGGTAAGGTAACCGTAGAGTATGTTTTACTGAATGGTGTAAACGACTCAATGGAGCAAGCGCATGAGTTAGCCGAAGTTTTACGCGATACACCATGTAAAATTAACTTGATCCCATTTAATCCTTACCCCGGCTCACCCTTTACCAAGCCTAGCAATAGTAGAGTTGATCGTTTTTGTAAGGTGTTGATGGAATATGGCTCAACAGTAGTGGTTCGTAAAACCCGCGGTGATGATATAGATGCAGCTTGTGGTCAGTTAGCAGGTGATGTCGTAGACAGAACCAAAAGAACAATGAGAAAACGGATGCAACAACAAGAAATTTCAGTCACAATTCAATAACTAACCTTATCGAAGGACGGATATGAAACGCTGGTTGTACTTGTTTTTGGTAGTGCTTTCTGTGACAGGTTGTGTCACAGAAACCCGAGTGAATGGCCAAGAAGTAAACAATAAAGATAAACAACTTGATAAAGATGCTGCGGCCAAAACTCGCATTAGTTTGGCCTTGCGCTATCTAGAAGCTGGTGATGCAGAGCAAGCAAAACGAAACCTTGAATTGTCTCAAGAACTCGCCCCTAACCTCGTTGACGTATATATTGCTCAAGCACACTTCTACCAACAGGTAAGACAGCCTGATAGAGCCTTAGACGCTTATAAAAAAGCTAAGTCAATCGCGCCAAACAATGGCGATGTGTTGAATAACTATGGCGTTATGTTGTGTAAACAGAAGCACTATGATGAAGCCGATGCCTTGTTTAACCAGGCCTTGGCTAACCCTGAATACGTTCAAGTAGCGGGTACTAATGAAAATGCTGGCCTGTGTGCGTTGACCGCTGGGCATCTGGATAAAGCGCTTGAATACTTCAGTAGTGCTTTGGCTTATAACATTCGTAGACCGGCTTCTTTGCTTGGTGCCAGTGAGGTTTATCTCCAGCAAAATAAACCCGAGCAAGCCAGATTATACTTACAACGTTATGATAGTATGTCAGAAACAACGGCTAAAAGTGCTTTTGCTTGGATCAGAGTAGAAAGTGCCGCTGACAATTTCGCCGAAGAGGCCCGCTGGGGACTAACTTTGCAACAACAATTCCCTAAATCAGAAGAAACTAAACGATATATGGCCAATGACTACTAAAATTGAATTAGAGCCTACTGAGCTCAGTGAAGATATTGAAGTTGTAAGTCCTGGCCAGATGCTTCAGGAAGCACGAGTCGCCGCGAACCTGAGCCAGAATCAGGTTGCAGAGAGGCTGAAACTGCGCCTGCAAGTGGTGGTAGACATTGAGGCAGACAGTTTTGATGGTGGCTTGTCGGTAACTTTTATCAAAGGCTATTTGCGTGGTTACGCTCGACTAGTCAACGTGTCTGAAGAGTTAATTCTGTCTAGTTACGCACACTTAAATGACGCCCAAGAACAGCGTACTGAAATGCAGAGTTTTTCTGGCCGGTTTAAGCAAGAGACACATGATAGCCGATTAATGAAGTTTACCTATTTTGTCGCCTTTGGGATTGTTGTTTTATTGGTTATTTGGTGGTGGCAAGAGAAAAACCAACAAGAAGAATTTGCTCCTCAAACTAGCAGTAATGCCGTCACCGATGTTCAACCTTCAGAGCCAGTAGCTGAAGTGAACCTAACCGCTGACTTATCAAGTTCTGAGGCTGAGTCTGTCGTTGCAGTTGACGCGCTTGAGCCGACGGTTGTTAACGAAGACAGCAATGCGCCTCTAGACCTTCCATCGAATGCTGATTCAGCAGCGATTGCCGATTTACCGAGCCAAGCCAGCGAGCTTGATGCGCCCGCTGAAACGGTTGCTGAGCCCCTCGCCGAAGTCATTGTAGAAACACCAACGGAAGTGGCTGATTTACCGCTTAGCATGAGTTTTGAAAAAGAGTGCTGGGTAGAAATCCGTGATGCAACAGGTAAGCGATTAGTCGCGGCGATTAAGAAGGCGGGTGACAAACTATCAGTAACCGGCCCGGCCCCGTATAGTATCGTGCTAGGCACTTCTGTTGGGGTTAGCGTCAATTATGGCCAAGATAAAATAGACTTATCGTCATTTAAAAACGGTAAAGTTGTCCGTATGAAGATACCTAATTAACTAAATTTAAGACGTCGCGATTATTATGAACCAGCCAAGCCCAATTAAACGCCGTAAATCTAAGCAAATAATGGTGGGTAATGTTCCTGTCGGTGGTGATGCACCTATTTCCGTCCAGTCAATGACAAACACTCGCACCACTGATGTAGAGGCTACCGTTGATCAAATCAACCGTATCGCTGCAGTGGGTGGAGATATTGTGCGTGTATCAGTACCAACGATGGATGCAGCCGAAGCATTTAGACTCATAAAACAACAAGTGAATATTCCGCTTATTGCCGATATCCATTTTGATTACAGAATTGCCTTAAAAGTCGCTGAGTACGGTGCTGACTGTCTCCGAATTAATCCCGGTAATATTGGTAACGAGCAACGTATTCGCGCAGTTGTTGACGCAGCTAGAGACCGAAATATTCCTATTCGTATAGGCGTGAATGGCGGTTCTTTAGAAAAAGACTTACAAGAAAAGTATGGCGAACCCACCCCTGAAGCATTAGTTGAATCTGCGATGCGCCATGTAGATATTTTAGATAGGCTGAACTTCGACCAGTTTAAAGTGAGTGTGAAAGCTTCGGATGTATTTCTTGCGGTAGGTGCTTACCAAGGGCTTGCTTCTCGTATTGACCAGCCTCTTCACCTTGGAATTACCGAAGCTGGCGGCTTACGCAGTGGCTCGGTAAAATCTGCAGTGGGCTTAGGGATGCTGTTATCGCAAGGTATTGGCGATACTATTCGGGTATCACTGGCTGCTGATCCAGTTGAAGAAATAAAGGTTGGTTTTGATATCCTCAAATCTCTACGAATTCGTTCTCGTGGGATTAACTTTATCGCTTGCCCAAGCTGTTCACGCCAAGAATTTGATGTGATTGCAACGGTGAATGCCTTAGAGCAGCGCTTAGAAGACATTGTAGAACCCATGGATGTATCGATTATTGGTTGTGTCGTCAATGGTCCCGGTGAAGCGTTGATATCAGATTTAGGCATTACAGGCAGTCAAAATAAAAGTGGCTTTTACCAAGATGGCGTACGTCAAAAAGAACGTTTTGATAACGACAACTTAGTTGATGCGCTAGAAGCAAAAATACGTTCAAGAATAGCTGTGAAAAACATCAGCTGATAGCTTAACAGCAATAGATTAAATTTACCTAGATGGCTAAAGACCCTATAATCATGGGTCTTTAGTAGTTATTGACCTGTTTTATTCGAGATTATTGTGGCAAAACAAATACAAGCAATACGTGGCATGAATGATTGCTTGCCAAGTGATACACCCGCTTGGCAGAAAGTGGAATCGGTTATTCGCGAGGTCGTCGCCGCTTATGCTTATAACGAAATTCGAATGCCTGTTGTAGAAAGCACTAACCTGTTTAAGCGCTCTATCGGCGAAGTTACCGATATTGTGGAAAAAGAGATGTACACTTTTGAAGACCGCAATGGGGATAGCTTAACGCTGCGACCAGAGGGGACAGCATGTTGTGTTCGCGCGGGTAATCAAGCTGGCCTGCTATATAATCAAGAGCAGCGCTTGTGGTACATGGGACCAATGTTCCGCCATGAGCGTCCCCAAAAAGGCCGTTATCGTCAGTTTCACCAGCTAGGCATTGAGGCATTTGGTATGGCTAGTGCTGATATTGATGCTGAAGTTATTTTGTTGTCTGCACGATTTTGGAAGGCTTTTGGCCTTGAAAAACATGTGACTTTGCAACTCAATAGTTTGGGTTCAAATGAGGCCCGAGCTAATTATCGCGAAGCCTTAATTGCTTACCTTGAAGGACATAAAGACGCCTTAGATGAAGAATCTAAACGCCGAATGTATGATAACCCGCTACGGGTATTAGATAGTAAAAACCCTGAAGTACAAGCCGCTTTGGCTGACGCGCCAAGTTTAGCCGACTACCTTGATCAAGACAGTAAAACTCATTTCGAACAACTGTGTGCTTTGTTGGATAATGCAGGCATCGGCTATGAGCTTAACCCGCGCTTAGTGCGTGGGCTTGATTACTATAATCGCACAGTATTTGAGTGGGTCACGGATAGTTTAGGCTCACAGGGCACTGTTTGTGCTGGCGGCCGTTATGATGGCTTGGTTGAGCAATTGGGGGGCAAACCTACACCAGCCGTTGGTTTTGCCATGGGTATGGAACGCTTGGTATTGTTACTTGAAACTCTGGGTTTGTTGGGTGAATTACCATCAACTGCCGATGTTTATGTGATCAATGCTGGAGAAGGGACACTTGGGGCGGCGTTTTCATTAGCTGAACAATTAAGAGATGCGTTACCCTCGGTGCGGACCATGAGTCACTGTGGTGGTGGTAACTTTAAAAAGCAATTTAAGCGGGCCGATAAATCGGGCGCTAAAGTAGCATTAATCATCGGCGAAGATGAGTTAGCTAACCAACAAGTTACCGTGAAGTACTTACGACAAGATATTCAACAGCAATGCGTGGCTCAAGATGAGTTAGTTGCCTTGCTTAATACCGTATTAGATTAGTTAAGGAGACACAGTGGACATTTATTCTACTGAGGAACAGCAAGTTCAAGCCATTAAAGATTGGTGGAAGAAAAACGGAACATCAGTGATTGGCGGTTCAGTTTTGGGTTTAGCCGCAGTGTTTGGTTGGCGCTATTTTGGTGAGTATCAAGTTGCTCAGCAAGAGGCCGCTTCTGATGCTTATCAGCAAGTTGTGACTCAAGTGGCAGGAAACACCGCAGAGCTCGCTCCATTAGCCAATTATGTTGCGGCTAATCAGGGCGACAAAAACTATTCGGTGTTTGCATCACTACTTTTAGCTAAAGAATTAGTGGCTAAAGAAGATTTTACACAAGCGCAAACCCAGCTGAACTTAGCTTTAGAGGGCGCACCTGAAGAGCTGAAAGGCTTAATTTATACACGCTTAGCCCGGGTACAAGCTCAGCAAGCAGCTTTTACAGATGCTTTAGCGAGTTTAGCTTTAGTTAGTGAGCCAGCGTTAACGGCGACGGTTGAGATAATTAAAGGGGATATTTATCTCCAGCAAGGCGACACCGATTTGGCGCGCCAAGCTTATCAAGCTGCTGTTGCGGCGGGTGCTAGTGAAGTTGACCCAAGTGTAAATATGAAACTGAACGATTTAACACAAGTAGAGGCTACTAATGGCTAAAGCGTGGCGTGGTGCTAGCTTAGCTTGTTTGCTGCTTGGTTTATCGGCGTGCTCTTTATTCAACACTGAAGAAGATGTTGTGCAAATGGCACCGGTCCCAGAGTTTGCTAATCAGTTCACCGTTGCTACGCAGTGGGAGTCTCGGGTTGGTAAAGGGGTTGAGCAGTTCTTTTCCGCTTTAACACCGGTCGTGGCCTATGACAGTATATTTGCCGCTGCTCGTTTTGGCGAAGTTAGCGCATACGGTTTAGCAGGAAAGCGCCTTTGGGTAACTGATTTATCGAAAGTTGAAAGTAACAATCAGTTTTCTGGAAATACGCCAAATGCTCGTATTTCAGGTGGTTTAACTGCTGCTTATAAACGAATTTACCTTGGCACTGAAAATGCTGACGTATTTGCGCTAGATGCTGAAAGCGGCGATATAGTATGGCAAGCCAAGGTTGCGGGTGAAGTTATCTCAACCCCTGCGGTTGAAGACAGCGTCGTGGTTATAATGACCAGCAATGGCCATTTAGTGGCTCTTGATGCGCACAGTGGTGAAGTTAAGTGGGACTCGAAAATTGATCAGCCTGCTTTGTCTTTACGCAGTAAAGCGCCGCCAATTATTTCTAATGGCGCTATTATCCTAGGTCGCAGTGACGGTAAGATTGGTCTTTATTTGCTCGAGAACGGGCAATTATTGTTTGAAACCAAACTGGCGCAACCTAAAGGTTCAACTGAAATTGACCGCATAGTTGATGTTGATAGTAAACCCGTCTTAGTGGGGTCACAATTATATGCCGTGGCCTATAATGGTAACTTGGTTTCAGTTAACTTACGTACCGGTGAAGAAGAGTGGAAACGCAGTTATTCCGCTTACCAGAATTTAGCTGGTGCAGGCTTAAATCTATATGTAACCGATGCTAGCGATAATGTTTACGGCTTAGAGCGCAGTAATGGCGTTGAAAGTTGGACGCAAACAGCCTTATCGTATCGAATCGTGACCGCACCGGCGGTAGACGGCGGCTATATATTGGTCGGCGATAGCGAGGGTTACTTATACTGGTTAAACCGTGATAACGGCGAATTCGTCAGTAAAATGTTGGTAGATAAAAGCGGCTTATATGTTGCACCTGTGGTAACCTCCGACAAAATTATCATACAAGCACGAAATGGTAAGCTAATTGCGCTAGATCGCAGTTAAGTTTGTTATAATCGTGTATGAAAGGCTCATGGTTAATTAACCATGAGCCTTTGTCATGTCATATATTCATAAAAAGAGGCCCTTATGCTTCCTGTTGTTGCCCTAGTGGGACGTCCAAACGTTGGCAAATCTACATTATTTAATCGCCTTACACGGAGTAGGGATGCACTGGTTGCCGATTTCCCCGGATTAACTCGTGACCGCAAATATGGCCAAGCTAAAGTTGCCGAGCAGGAGTTCATTGTTATCGATACCGGCGGTATTGATGGCGATGAAGAAGGGATCGATGCAATGATGGCTCAACAATCGTTACAAGCGATTGAAGAAGCTGATGCTGTGCTCTTTTTAGTGGATGCGCGTTCGGGCATGACCGTGGCCGATGAGGCGATTGCCCACCACTTACGTAAGCAAGAAAAGAAAATTTTCTTGGTGGCTAATAAAACCGATGGCATCGACGCAGATGCCGCGTGTGGCGAGTTTTATGCGCTGGCATTAGGCGAAGTTCATCATATTGCCGCCGCTCATGGGCGTGGCGTAAATCTGTTACTTGAAGAGGCATTACGTCCGTTTGTCACTGAGCAATTAGAGAATCAAAGTGAAGAACCCGATTCTGAACTCGATGAACAGCGCGAGCTGAGTGAATCTGAGCTTGATAAGTTAGCCCAGCAGTTTGCAGACTTACCGATTAAACTGGCGATTGTTGGCCGGCCGAATGTGGGTAAGTCTACACTCACCAATCGTATTCTTGGCGAAGACCGTGTGGTGGTATACGACATGCCTGGAACCACCCGCGACAGCATCTATATTCCGATGCAGCGTGAGGATCAAGATTATATTTTGATTGACACTGCTGGGGTGCGTAAGCGCGGGAAAGTGACCGAAACGGTAGAAAAATTCTCTGTAATTAAAACCTTAAAAGCGATCGAAGATGCCAACGTTGTGATGTTGGTGATTGATGCTAAAGATGGTATCTCAGATCAAGATCTAAGTTTGCTAGGTTTTGTTCTTAATGCTGGTCGCGCATTGGTACTGGCTGTTAATAAGTGGGACGGCTTAGATAATGATCATAAAGAGCGAATAAAAACTGAATTAGATCGCCGTTTAGGTTTTATCGACTTTGCTCGCGTTCATTTCATCTCAGCCTTACACGGTACAGGTGTCGGTCATCTCTACGAATCGGTTCAAGAGGCTTATAGCAGCGCGACCAAGCGCGTGTCTACGTCATTACTGACTCGTATCATGCAAATGGCTCAAGATGACCACCAACCGCCGCTAGTGCGGGGGCGTCGGGTTAAGTTACGTTATGCTCATGCCGGTGGCTATAATCCGCCGCGCGTAGTGATTCATGGTAATCAAGTTAACTCGTTACCTGATTCATACAAACGCTATTTGATGAACTACTACCGTAAAGCATTGGAAATAATGGGGACACCGATCCGAGTCGAATTTAAAGAAGGTGAGAACCCATTCTCTGATAAGAAGTCAAAATTGACTATTGCGCAAGAACGTCGCCGTAAAAAAATGCAAAGTGTCAGTAAGTACAAAAAGAAATAACTGGAGTTAGCTATGAGTATTGAAATTGCTTGCCCTGAATGTGATGGCGAATTACAACACGAGCTTGATCATTGGGTATGTGGCGCTTGTCATCATAAATTTTTGCAACGGGTGCACTGTGACAAGTGTGATGCAGAATTAGAGGAACTGAAGGCGTGCGGTGCAGTGGATTATTTCTGTAATAGCTGTAACGAACTTAAATCGAAGCGTGCGGTTATTCGCCGCTTTGAAGCCATCAGTTAATAAGTACTAGGTGGCCTATGGCCACCTAGTACTTTTGCAGGCTAACGTTTGGCGATAGCCTCTAAGATATTAGGCCATTGCCGATAGATCATATAGTGGCCTTGATCAGGGTACACGGTGATGCTGGCATTTGCTGCTCGTTCGACAAAGCGCTCTGCTAACACCAATGGTATATGCTTGTCTTGCTCACCATGAAATAGCTGAGTGCTAAGCTTAACGTCTTCAATGTTGAACCCCCAAGGGGCCATGACTTGACGGACTTCATCAGAAAATGCGTTACCGCCCTGAGTTTTTGATTCCTTCAAGTAGCGGCCAAACTTATCTTTGAATTGCGGGCTTTCAAACAATTCAACGTCGGTGCCTTCCAAATCACGCGCCAACACTTTAAACAACTTATTCGGGTCTTTATGCAGGCCCTTGTCTAATATATTGGTGAATAAACGATGCATGCTTGGAAAGTCTCGGGCTAGCTTCATGTGCATTCGGTAGAGCTTTGCTGTGGCCTGATAATCGCTGTCGAAGGTGAGAGCGTCGCCGGAGCTGATGATTGTTAAGTGACTAATTTTTTCTGGTATCGTCGCGGCGCAACAAGCGGCGTACACCCCGCCCGTGGCATAACCAACCAGTTCCACTTTATCTAGATTCAAATGGGTTAACAGTGCGTTTAGATCTTCAGCCCATTTTAAAAAACTGTAGCCTTCGCAATAATCTGATCCGCCAAACCCCGGACGATCGACAGAAATTAAACGCAAACCTAATTGCTTAGCGATATCAATTTGGTCGAAAAAATTTTCTAGTCGACAACCTAAAATACTGTGGCAATAGACTAACGCTTTACCCTTAGGGTCGCCGTATTCTTGATAACAAAGCACTCGTTGATCCGCTAAGGTGAAGTATTTAGCGTCGCTATTTTGTATTTCAGAAAACCCAAAATGGCGACTATTTTGCGATAACATTCCCCAAGGTCCTGTTAACACTAAGCTAGCTAACTCACTTTGACTACTAACCCCTGTTTTTTTGAATACCGATTTTAATTGTGTTCTGACGGTATTGTAACTAACAAAGATTTTATCAGCGATATCGGGAGGCGACATGCCTTGAGCGATGTAATTGACTATACGCGCTTCTTTAGGGGTAAGGTGGTAGCCGTCGGCGAAGGCGCCTAGATCAAGCTCTACGTCGGGACGAGAAGGTGAAATAAATACCACCACGCTGGCATTTCGCTCTAGGGTGGGGTTTTGTAAGTGATTTACGGGGCTTAAAATCACCATGGTTTGAACTTCAGTTTCGCCATCAATTTGTATTGGTAAACCACGGCTGCTTGATTCATTTGGTCCCAATGAAGAGAGTTCTTCAATGTACTTTTTGAGTAATCGAGTTGACTCGCTCTGTTGGGTGACCAAATTTTTATCTTTTTGATATAAGCCTTGGCCTAATTGAAGGGTTTCTTCTGCTAATTCGTTAGTCAGCAACACTTCACTTTGAGCGTTTACTAAAATTACCCCCACCGGTATGTGATCGAGTAAAGAGTTAAGTGAGTGATTTTTTTCTTCAAGTTGATAAATGCGCTTGGCAATATTGAGGGCTTGGTTAAAGTGCTCTAATAACAGCTGATTGCGCTGCGAGTATTGGCTCTCGACAATTGATAGTTGTGGAGAGACGGCGTCTAGCATTTGGCTTAATTTTGCTGACGAAGGGTCGTTACTTTCAGAACGCTGTAGTTCTGGCATCATGTAGAGGTGCTCAAGCAAGTCTGGCCAATATTCAGGTTCTGCTGCTGCTCGGTATATCATACCGATTAGCTGTTCCCTATTATCGACGCTGGTTAGCTCACGCTCCTTGTTGCTATCCGGTAAGTTCATAGTATTGCTGCTAATTTTGTTTATTTAATGGCTAGTTAATTACCAAGAATATGCGCCGCGCCTCTAGTTGGGCTTGGTCGTCACTTGTTCTGAACTGCAAACTAACTAGGTATTCGTTTAGTCTGGGTAATACTAAGTTAATTTTCTTTAAAAACCCATTTATTTTGATGGGTCACTCATTAGATGTGAGCTGAGTGTTTAAAACAACAATTACTGGTGGTTTACGGTCGCTGTTAGGTTGCCATCTGAAAACTTCACGTTTATCACATCGCCTGCTTTTAGCTGCGACGCTTGTTTGACTAGCTGTTGTTGGTGAGTAACTAAGCTGAAACCTCTGTCTAAGACCTTCAAAGGGCTTAAGTTATCTAATTGGCGGCAAGCCCCTGCTAACAGATGTTGGTGCTGATTCAGTGTTGTTTGGCTGGCACTAATAAGGCGTCTTGTTTGCTCATCTATTCGCTGCTGCTGCTGAGTGATCTTTCTCTCCAATAAAGCGTGTTTTAAACGCTGCTTGAGTCCGGATTGACGCTCGCGGCCTTGTAACTGCTGCTGAGAAATGGCAAACCTTAAACGGTGTTCAAGTTCATCAAAACGCTGCTGTTGTTGCTCTAATAAGTGCAGTGGGGATAAGGTTGTGAGTGTGTTCTCAAGTTGGACTAAGCGAATCTGCTGACGCCTAAATTCATGCAATGAGAGCTGTACTAACTGTTGCTTGAAGTGAGTGATGCCTTGAGCAATGTGAGTGGCTTGTTGGCTTATCATTTCTGCAGCTGCTGACGGGGTGGCGGCTCGAACATCAGCCACCAAATCGCTAATGCTATCATCCACTTCATGACCGACGGCGGATATTACGGGAATACGTGAGTCGAAAATGGCTCTGGCTAGCACTTCATCATTAAACGCCCAAAGATCTTCTTTAGAACCGCCTCCTCGACCGACGACCAGTAAGTCGACTTCTTGACGTTGATTGGCGATTTGTATCATTTTTATAAGCTGCGGGACAGCAAGTTCACCTTGAACTGATACAGGATAAACTATTACCCGAATAGCTGGCGCTCGGCGGGCAAGTACCGACAAAATATCTTGCAGCGCGGCCCCGGATGCTGAGCTGATAATGCCAATGCTACTGGGGTATGCTGGAAGTGCTTGCTTTTCGGCTTCAGCAAATAAGCCTTCGCCGGCCAGCTTCATTTTGAGCTGTTCGTAAGCCTGTTGCATGGCGCCATCCCCTGCGGGGTGTATAGCTTCAACAATCAGTTGATAGTCACCACGTGGTTCGTACATGGTGATTTTTGCCTTGAGTAATACTTGCATGCCGCTTTCGGGTTTAAATACTACTTTACGGTTACTGTTTTTGAACATAGCACAGCGAACTTGCGCAGAATGGTCTTTTAAGCTGAAGTACCAGTGTCCCGAAAATGGTGTTGAAAAATTAGAGATTTCACCTTCTAACCAAACAGTACCTAGAGAATGCTCTAACAATCGCCTAACTTGCTGGTTTAATTGACTTACACTGAGGATATTTGCGGCTATTTGATTGGTTTGCATCAGTGCACTCGAGGCTAATTTGAAAATAATGTAAGAAAATAACATTTTTCAATTTACCTTGGCCAGCTTTATACCTATAATCCGACCGCAATATTTTATCCCTTTATTAACTGTATTTAGGCGAATGTTGCTATGTTGAGAATTTCCAAAGAAGCCTTAACCTTCGATGATGTACTACTACTTCCTGCCCACTCAGAAGTACTTCCAAATACCGCCAATTTGGCGACTCGTCTAACGAAAGATATCTCTTTAAGTATTCCAATGGTGTCTGCAGCCATGGATACCGTCACTGAAGCGAATTTTGCTATTGCCTTAGCCCAAGAAGGCGGCATTGGTTTTATTCACAAAAATATGAGCATTGAACAGCAAGCTGCCGAAGTTCGTAAAGTGAAGAAGTTTGAAGCAGGTATCGTTCTAGAACCTATCACGGTTACACCTGAGTTAACGCTGGGTCAAATTGCAGAGCTTCGCCAAATTCATGGCTTTGCTGGCTTCCCTGTCGTCACAGAAGCAAATGATTTGGTGGGTATTGTTACCGGTCGTGATTTGCGTTTTGAAACAGATTTTACTAAAACGGTTTCTCAGGTGATGACACCTAAAGAACGTTTGGTAACGACTACTGACACATCACGTGATGTAGTAGAAAAGGCAATGCACGAACACCGCATTGAAAAGATGTTGGTGGTTGATGAAGCCTTCAAACTCACCGGTATGATTACGGTAAAAGATTTCAAGAAAGCCGAGCGTAAGCCAAACGCTTGTAAAGATAGTTTTGGTCGTTTACGTGTTGGCGCTGCTGTCGGTGCTGGCGCAGGTAACGAAGAGCGTGTAGACGCCTTGGTTGAAGCTGGCGTAGATGTATTACTGATTGACTCGTCTCATGGTCACTCGCAAGGTGTGCTCGATCGAATTAAAGCCACACATGACAAATATCCAGACTTGCCTATAGTTGGCGGTAACGTTGCAACGGGTGCCGGCGCTATTGCCTTAGCTGATGCCGGTGTAAGCGCGGTTAAAGTGGGTATTGGCCCTGGTTCGATTTGTACTACGCGTATTGTAACCGGTGTAGGTGTTCCACAAATTACCGCAGTAGCCGATGCGGTTGAAGCGTTAAAAGGTCGTGATATTCCAGTTATTGCTGATGGTGGTATTCGTTTCTCAGGCGATATTGCTAAAGCATTAGTTGCCGGCGCTTCATGTGTTATGGTCGGTAGCATGTTTGCTGGTACGGAAGAAGCGCCAGGCGAAATTGAGCTTTACCAAGGCCGTTCGTTCAAATCATACCGTGGCATGGGCTCATTAGGCGCCATGTCTCAAGGTTCATCTGATCGTTACTTCCAAACCGACAATGCGGCAGACAAATTAGTACCAGAAGGTATTGAAGGTCGCGTAGCTTATAAAGGCCCAGTTAAAGCCATTATTCACCAGCAAATGGGCGGTTTACGGTCATGTATGGGCTTAACCGGTTGCGCTACTATTAGCGAATTAAACACTAAAGCTGAATTTGTTCGGGTGACGAGTGCTGGTATGGGCGAAAGCCACGTACATGACGTAACCATTACGAAAGAAGCACCGAACTACCGTATGGGTTAAGCCAAAACCGTTTTACTTCTACTAAGCGCCGAAAGGCGCTTAGTTCTATTAGCCAAATTAAAGTAAGTGATTATGAGCAGAGATATCCACGAACATCGTATTCTAATTTTAGATTTTGGATCACAATACACCCAACTTATCGCGCGTCGTATTCGCGAAATTGGTGTTTATTGTGAGTTGTGGAGCTGGGATGTAGACGAAGCTGACATTCGCGAGTTTGCCCCAAACGGCATTATTTTAGCCGGTGGCCCAGAAAGTGTTACTGAAAACAATTCGCCGCGTGCGCCTGAATATGTATTTAGCGCTGGTGTGCCTGTATTAGGTATTTGTTATGGCATGCAAACCATGTCTGAGCAATTAGGCGGCGCGGTTATACAAGGAGAGGGCGAGCGCGAATTTGGCTATGCTCAAGTAGAAGTTGTAGCTGCCTCCCCATTATTTAAAGCGATTGAAGATGCCGTTGCATCAAACGGCAATGCGCTGCTTGATGTTTGGATGAGCCACGGTGATAAAGTGTCGGCTATTCCAGACGGTTTCACCACTGTTGCACAAACACCAAGTTGTGAGTTTGCAGCAATGATGAATCAAGACAAACAATTCTACGGGGTGCAATTCCACCCAGAAGTCACCCATACGCGTCAAGGCTTGCGTATGTTAGAGCACTTTGTTAAAGACATTTGTGCTTGTGATGCATTGTGGACTTCGGAATCTATTATCGAAAATGCTGTTGCTCAAATTAAGCAACAAGTAGGCGATGATGAAGTGATTCTTGGCCTAAGTGGTGGTGTAGACTCTTCTGTAGTAGCGATGCTTATTCAGCGCGCTATTGGCGATAAGTTGACCTGTGTATTTGTAGATAATGGTTTGCTTCGTTTAAACGAAGGCCAGCAAGTTATGGATATGTTTGGTAACCACTTTGGTTTAAATATTGTTCATGTCAATGCTGAGCATCGCTTCTTGGATGCAATGGCTGGTGAGAGCGATCCTGAGAAGAAACGTAAAATTATTGGGCACGTTTTTATTGACGTGTTTGATGAAGAGTCTAAAAAGCTGAAAAATGCTAAGTGGCTTGCACAAGGCACTATCTACCCAGATGTTATTGAATCAGCGGCTTCTAAAACCGGTAAAGCTCATGTGATTAAGTCTCACCATAACGTGGGCGGTTTGCCTGATGATATGGAGATGGGCTTAGTAGAGCCTTTACGTGAGTTGTTTAAAGACGAAGTACGTAAAATTGGTTTAGAGCTAGGCTTGCCTTACGATATGCTCTACCGCCACCCATTCCCTGGACCTGGTTTAGGTGTCCGTGTATTGGGTGAAGTGAAGAAAGAGTACTGTGACTTGTTACGTCGTGCAGACGCTATCTTCATTGAAGAGTTACACAAACATGACTTGTATAACAAAGTAAGCCAAGCGTTTACAGTGTTCTTACCAGTACGTTCGGTAGGCGTTATGGGGGATGCTCGTAAATATGATTGGGTGGTTTCGCTACGTGCGGTAGAAACTATCGACTTCATGACGGCCCACTGGGCACACTTGCCTTACGATTTCTTAGGGCATGTGAGTAACAGAATTATTAACGAAATTGATGGTATTTCTCGTGTGGTATACGATATTTCAGGTAAACCGCCAGCAACCATTGAATGGGAATAAAATTCTCACTCTAAACTAGGCGCCTACAGGGCGCCTTTTTTGTGCTAACGACCTAAACAGCTAATCGGTAAGCATCAGCGAAAACAAATACAAAGTATCTCCTAGAAATACTCTAAGATAACTGTTCAATCACATGGCGCATATTGAGCGTATTTTCGTATAGAAGCGGACAATTTGCCAAGCGCAATTGATTGTCAGTATTTTTTTGCGAGCGGTTACCGATCATTTGAGTGTGTAGTTACTTAACCAAAGAAAATAAATTCCCAAGAGATAATCCCCTACCACTTCGCTCTATTGTAATAATTGACAGCATTCAGCATTGCATACTTCGTTCGTGAAGTATGCAATGCTCTGGCATGTTCATCGCTGGTTACTTAACAATATCTTTACCGTTTCTGTCATAGATCTATAGCTTACTGGTAGTGATGTTGTAAGAAGCCTTGTATATATAGAAATATGAGTAAAAGCACTTTGAGCAAAGGAAATGTTATGTCAGTGTTCAGGTGGAGAGTTTCTGAATGCAGGAGTGTTAATGAAAGGCAGGGAAGATGAAGCATAAGTATTATATTGATGGTAGGGAATTTAAGGTCGAACTTCAGTCAAAAGGCTGTTTTCATAAGGGGAAAGCTGAAGTCTTGTCGGAACGTTTTGCTGACTTAGCAAAACCAAAGCATTGGTATAAGGATGGATACTCACTTGTTAAAGCTGATGGTTTTTATGACCCAGAGCTTGTGTATCAATCTATACATGATGCTGTTAAAAGGATAATACATGGAGTCAATCCAAAAACTGATTTATCAGAGTTCACATTGGAAACATATCATCAATATGTGAATGACCTTGAACACGCTGAAGTGATAACAAAAACACGTAGATTGTATCCAAATGACTTTGGTTTTGATGTTCAAAAAGTAACAAATAGTTTCGCTAATTATATGGGAACCGAACTGGGTTTTTTGAACCCTGTTAGTGGTGTTGAACAATGGATTATAGTTCGTATAAATAGGCCGAATAGTGTTGGTTATAATCCGGCGCATAAAGATGTTTATGAAGTGTTCGATGAGCTAGGAGAAATTCCAAGAATGATCAACGTTTGGATACCTGTGTGCGGCGTTAATAGCGCCACTGGATTACCGGTTGCTGCTGGGTCTCATTTGTTGTCGGAAGAAAAAATTGCAAGATCAAAAGCCGGAAGTATGCTCAATGGTCAACAATACTCAGTTAATAGCATTCTTAGCTGGGATAATAATACAGATTTAATCAGTGCTAGTCCTAAACAAGACGAGTTTTTGATTTTCTCCTCACACTTGATACACGGATTAGCAGCAAATAGGAATGACAACGAGACTCGTGTCTCTCTAGAGTTTCGGCTTTATCATAGGGGTGAATAGTGTCGTGCAATCTAGGTTTTGGTGCTTGGCAAATTGGTGGTCAGCATTCTGTAAACGGAAGAGTTAATGGCTGGAATGTGGGCGACGCACAAAAGTGTATACGTTTAGTTCACAGCGCTATAGATATTGGCGTAACATTTTTCGATACGGCACAAGGGTATGGAGAAGGGAGGAGTGAACAGCTCATCGGTCAAGCAATCCAAAGTAATCAAGCTAGGGACAAGGTAACTATTTGTACTAAGATCCCGATCCCTGCAGACTGGACGGCAACGAGCGCAAATTATTCACATGTTGAAAACCTCATCATGAAAAGTTGTCAAAATCTACAAGTCGATTGCCTTGATATTTTATTATTACATAACCCCAAAAAAGAGGTCTTAATACCACAGTTGAAAGGCGTTTTAGAAAGCTTAGCTAAGCGAGGCCTTATCGGTTCTTTTGGTGTAAGTGCTAGTACCCTTGATGTTTTAAAATTTGCCTCTGAAACCGACTTTGGACATTATTTTGAGTGGAATTACTCTGTATTCGAAAGGCGTTTTGAGACTGATTTTGCAAAGATATTGAGGCAACGTAAACAATGCTTTATTGGTCGCTCCCCACTTTTTAGAGGTTTAATAACTGAAAGTTTTCTTAGGGATGGCCCCGCTAATTATTTTTCTGATGTGCGCTCACAACTACCTCAAGACTTATTAACTTGGTGCCATAAACAAATCTCAAAAATAGCACCTATTGCCGACTCAATGGACTTATCTGTTAGCGAATTAGCCATTGCCTATGCGTACAGCAACGATGACTTATTCTGTACAATTCCTGGTGTTAGCAAAACAGAACATATCAAGTCTATAGATAAAATACTCAACTTAAATCACACTACGATGCAAGCCATTAAAAACATCGATTTAGGTGATGAATTGTGTTTTCCTAAGTTTCTTTGATTTCAGTTGTTAAATGCAAACTGCATAAGATGGGCGTCTATTTGGCACTATTTAGGTACCTATTTCTCCAGTAAATGATTAGTGTTGAATCTACAGGATAGCGTTGTTGAACATTTTTGTATGGATACTGGCAATCTGCCAAGCCTTGTTAACTACCGGTAATATACTGCTGGTAGCCGTAACGGGCTTAATTGGTCAAGAGATAGCGCCGTCTGCGGTTTGGACGACTTTCCCGGTTGCTATGCAGTTTCTGGGTTTGATGTTGGCGACGATTCCTGCCTCGTTGATTATGGGAGTTACTGGACGGAAGAAGGGCTTTGTTCTTGGTAATTTGATTGGTATTTCCGGTGCAATCTTAGCCATTTTCGCCCTTACTCAGCAAAGTTTCTCATTGTTCTGCTGCGCTACCTTCTTACTCGGTATAGGTATTGGGTTTGGCATGCTGTATCGCTTTGCTGCGGTGGAATTATGTAGCCAAGGCCAACAAGCTCGAGCTATTTCTGCCATTATGGCTGGTGGCGTTATCGCCGCTATTATAGGCCCAAGTTTAGCTATCTATAGCCAAGACTGGTGGCCGCAGCAGCCATTTATTGGTGCTTTTTTAGCTTTGCTGATTTTATACATTATTGCCTTATTGTTGTTGCTCACTATTCGCTTTAAAGAGGCACGCTTAGCAGAGCAAAATCACTTAGCGGCTAGGCCATTAATCGAAGTGATAACATCGGCAAGCTTTGTGGTAGCGGTGATGGCGGCTGTCGTCAGTTACTTTGTGATGAACCTTTTGATGACTGCAACACCGTTGGCAATGCATCACCACGGTTTTGGCTTTGCACAATCAGCGAGTGTGATTGAGTGGCATGTACTAGGCATGTTTGCGCCTTCATTCTTTACTGGTCGGCTAATATTGCGCATTGGTTTGTTCCCCACCATGTTGTTGGGTTTGTTGTTAATGTTTGGCTGTGTAATGGTCAATTTATTGGGAACCAGTTTCAAGCATTTTGTTGTTGCTTTAACTTTGCTGGGTATTGGTTGGAACTTTATGTTCATTGGTGCCACCCAGATGTTAACTCAGTCATACCAGCTTAGTGAAAAAGCGAAAGCACAGGCAGTTAATGAATTTCTGGTGTTTTCGATGGTGGCGATTTCTGCTTTATCAGCAGGCTGGCTAGAACAAACCTTGGGTTGGCAAGTGGTTAACTACAGTGCGCTACCGATGTTGGGCATGGGCTTGGTCTGCTTGGTGTATTATCAGTATCAACATAAAAAGCAACTATCTAGTGAAGTTTAATTGTAGCGAGTTATTTTGTGCTGGGAATCAAAGATTATTTTTTTTAATGATTAAGTTTTAGCAGTATCGAAAGTGAATGCTGTTGTTATTTTGACTATTGCTCTTATCCTTATGATTTTTAGTTAAAAAAAAGCCACTGCTAAAGCAGTGGCTTGAAATTCTTTTTGACAGACAGGGTCAAAATAAGAAACAGGGAAGTCAGCAAAAGGCTGACAAATGCAAACACAACATAGCAATCAAAGTAATTACAAATCCGGTAACTACTTAAAGAGGCCTGACATAACACCTTGATATACGGCGCTGTGTCAGACCCCTTCGCTTGATTGCGTGTGCATAGTAATCTGCAACTGGTTGTTCAACAACAGATAATTTATAATGCCCATAGATTAGAAAAACTTATCCGTTAATAGGATGTGAATATGGCGCGTCGTTTGCCACCACTGAATGCCCTTAAGGCTTTTGAAGCTGCTGCGAGACACTTAAGTTTTACTCGCGCCGCAGAAGAGCTATTTGTGACTCAGGCCGCAGTAAGTCACCAAATTAAAGCCTTAGAAGAATTCTTAGGCTTGAAACTTTTTCGTAGAAAAAACAGGTCATTACTGTTAACAGAAGAAGGCCAAGGTTATTTTTTAGATATTAAAGATATTTTTATTTCTCTCACTGAGGCAACAGATCGTTTGTTAGCGCGTGGCGCTAAAGGGACGATAACAGTGAGTTTACAACCTAGCTTTGCTATTCAATGGCTAGTGCCACGTTTGTCTCAATTTAGTGAGATGCATCCAGATATTGATGTGCGAATTAAAGCTGTCGATCTCTATGAAGGCTCATTAACCGAAGATGTAGACGTCGCTATTTATTATGGGCGAGGTAATTGGTCAGGTTTACGGGCTGATAAGCTTCATACTGAATATCTGGTACCGGTATGCGCGCCAAGTCTACTTGTTGGGGATAAAGCCCTAACCAAGCCTGAAGATTTGCAACACCATACCTTGTTACACGATACCGCTCGTCGTGATTGGAAAGCGTGGTTTAAACTGGTGGGTTTACGTCAAATGAATGTTAACCATGGGCCGATTTTCTCCCACTCTACTATGGTGTTACAAGCGGCTGTTTATGGTCAAGGTGTGGCTTTAGGTCACAGTGTATTAGCCAAACCTGAAATTGAAGCTGGGCGTCTGATATGTCCGTTTGAGCAAGTATTGTTAAGTAAAAACGCCTATTACATGGTGTATAAACCTAGCCAAGCAGAGCAAGGAAAATTAGTCGCGTTTCGAGAATGGATGATTTCTCTAGTAGAACAAGAGCAACAAGAGTTTGTTAATGAAGGGTTGATTGAGACAGAATGAACAGTATTCGTAGCTTTAATTGGCCAATGCGCCTATTTGTTGGGCTTACTGGCGCTTTTGTTGTGGTTATGGGAGCAGGTGCCGCGCATGGTTTTAGCCGCTTCTTAGGAGAGGCGCAACTTGCTTGGATAGAAACCGGCGTGACTTATCAGCTGATCCATTTAGTGGCTGCTCTCGCGATATTCAATCAGCACCGACTCAGCGCCATCTTGTGGTTGGTGGGTAGTTGGATGTTTGCTGGTAGCTTATATGGTTTAGCTTTCTGGGGGGCGACGTTTTTGGGCCCTGTTACACCGTTAGGCGGGGTAGTGATGATTCTTGGCTGGCTATGTTTGGTTTTGCCCTCGAAGAATTCATGTAGTCGGTAATAGCTATCTTAGTCACCATAGGGTCGGATTTAAGTAGCAACAATGCTTAGATGTTAGGGGCATATATATAGCTGTACTGTATAGGGCGGCAATTAAAAAGGCAGCTAAGATAAGCTGCCTTTTAGTGTTTTTAGCCGCTTTACAAACGGTCTAAAATCGCTTGAGTAAATTCTTTAGTGCCTGCTGTGCCGCCTAAATCTCGAGTGGTTCTATCTCCACTTGATATTACGTCTTTAACAGCACTTAAAATGTTGTTAGCTTGTTCTTCCATACCTAAGTATTCAAGCATTTGAATACTGGCTAAGATGACCGACGTCGGGTTAGCAATATCTTGCCCTGCAATGTCAGGTGCGCTACCGTGTACCGCTTCAAATATTGCCGCTCGTTCACCAATATTGGCACCAGGAGCCATACCTAAACCGCCCACTAAGCCAGCACATAAGTCTGACAAAATATCACCAAATAAGTTAGTGGTAACCATTACGTCAAAACGTTCTGGATACATCACTAGATTCATACAAGCCGCATCTACAATCATTTCTTCAGATTCAATATCTGGGTATTGCTTAGCGATTTCACGCGCAACCTCGAGAAAGAGTCCCGATGTTGATTTCATGATATTAGCTTTGTGGATAGTGGTGACTTTTTTGCGATCTTCTCGACGCGCTAATTCGTAAGCGAATTTTACGATACGCTCAGCACCATCACGCGTAATAATGCTCATGGCTTCCGCACTGTCGCCGTCTTCACTGCGTTTTTGGCCAACGCCTGAATACATACCTTCGGTGTTTTCGCGAACGGTAATGATATCGATGTTTTCATAACGGGCTTTGGTTCCAACGAAGGAACGCACAGGGCGGATATTTGCGTAAAGATCAAAGTGCTTACGCATTGATACATTAATAGAGGTAAAGCCGGTACCAACTGGAGTGGTTAACGGGCCTTTAAGAGCAATACCGTTCTGTTCTATTAGCTGCAGTGATTTTTCAGGTAGTAAGCTACCATCGCTTTCCAAAGCAGCGAGGCCTGCGTTGGCAAAATCATACTCGAAATTACAACCGGCCTTGTCCATAATTGCGATTGCGCTTTCGATAATACTAGGTCCAATACCATCTCCAGGTATGACGGTGATTCGTCTTGTTGACATATATCTTCCTAATTCGTAGGCATTTTTATTATATAAGGGGAGGAGGTAACACTCCGTGTTATTACCCAACGCATGTATGGTTTGGGCAACACAGAGTTTACATTTATTTAACTCAATACTCAAAAGGATTTCGCTTAGACTAAGGTATTAGCTGACGCTAATGTGAAGCTTTGAATGCTGGTTTTTTTGGGCGGATGATATCGCTGGTTGTTTAGTTAGAGTCCTTATGTAGCCCATTTTGGGGGCTTAGACGCTCCCAAATAGCGAATGACGTGATAAGCTGTTTTGCAAAATGGCGGATTGCCGAGTTTGTTTGTTACTGAGATAGGTAAATTGCAGATGTTAACGGTGCCACGAATAGTTTCGTCAAATAGGCTTTTTGAGGTAGTTTTAACGCATTGTTATGGGATAAGCAGAGTTTAAATGAAAGATTTAAATGCGTTACATGTTTTTTTGGCATTAATGCAAACACGCTCAGCCACCAAAGCTGCACTTAAGTTAGGGCGGTCGCAGTCCTATGTATCTAAAGTGCTTGCCCAACTAAGAGAAGAGCTCGACGACCCTTTGTTTGTAAGACATGCCGGTTATTTACAAGCTACCAGTTATGCCGAGTCTATTACGCCTAAATTAACGCGCGCTCTAGTGGATTTAGATATTGCGCTAGAACCTGATGAGTTTGACCCTTCTAGCTTAAGTAAAATTACCCTACACATCGTTGAGCCTTACTTAATTACCTTGGGTAAAAACATCATCGATGCGATTAGAGCGCAAACCCAAGCAGTCATTGAAATAAGGCAATGGGGCGCAAACAGTGAATCACTTATTCTGCTTGAAGATGTGGACTTAGGCATACATATTATCAATGATAAACCGAAATCTTTTTATCAGAAGAGAATTCACTCAGGAGCGGGGTTCTTTTGTGGCAACCAAACGGGTGAATACGTCAAATTTATTATTTCTGGGGTGAACGAACATCAGGATCATTTTAAAAAACTTGATCCTACTATCAAGGCCGGCATTATCGTTGATAGCCACATACTGATGGATCAACTGATGGACACCTGCTTCACTCTTAAGTACGAACCCTATTATGAAAAAAGCCAGCAGCACCCTTTGAATCTTGATGTGGCTTTGATTATCAAGGCTTCACTGCGTTATTCAGCTAAAACCCAATGGTTATCAGAACTGATCACATCAATTATTGAGGCTCATACTCATGATTTGCTGCACTCTAAAGTTGGCAACTAAGCTAGCGTTAGCCACGTTAGCTTAGTATTGTTACCGGGCTTAGATCGCAGACAGGTAGGACTTAAAGGCTTTTAACCTGACTGTTGCGCCACCGATAATGTCCATAAAGCCAAGAGCGGGGTGTGGCTTATTTGCTGAAACCCAACCTGAACCTGTTGCGCCAATCGGTACATTATATCCTTCAGGCTCATCAAACTCGATGATGATGGTGCGCCCATGAGATCCCATGTTGTTACCAACGTGCCGACGAACTTGCTGTGAGCCGTTTATCACAGAGACTCGAGCTTCACCGGTACCGGTGGTTAAGCTGTGTACTCGGCCGCGAAATATTTCCCCTGGGTAGGCGTTAACATAGAATTCGGCAAATTGACCTACCTCTATGCCGCGATAAGTTTGGTCTGCAATACGCATTTCAACAAATTTTTTGTTGGTGTCGTATAAGTGCATGTTACCGACACGCGTTCCATTTACGATGTTAGTAATTGATAACTGACCATCAAAGGGGGCTCTGATTTCACGACGTTCATGTTGCCAATTGGCGGTGGTAATTTGCGCATCTAAGTTTAATATTTGCGCTTTAACCGACATAACATTGGCTTCAGTTTGTTCAATTTTGGTTCTTAGATCGTCCCGCTGATACTCTTGAGCATACTCACTCAAATTTTCTAAACGTTGTAGGTTCTTCTTATCGTTATCAACTTGATAAATAAGCGCTAGAATTTCCGCTTGGGCTGCTTTCTTCTGCGCTTGTAGGCTCACGACCTGGGACGCGGTATCTTCCGTTTTAAGGGTGTAAATCAGGTCTCCCTTTTTCACTAATTGGTTATGTTCTACGAATACCTGTTCAACTTCTTGGCCAATCAGCGGGCTTAATACAGCATGTGGGGCCTTCACTGTTGTGCTGTCGGTAAGATCGGCGGGTGACCAAAACCGGTGAGCAGTAAAGAGGGCCGCTGCTAGCAAAACTCCGATGCTTACCGTTAGTACTGCGTTACGCAGAGTCCACTGAATAACACCCGTTTTGACTAGGATCCAACAGATTAAAATATAGGGGAGCATTATTTCTTTCATGGTTTATTCCTCAACTCGCTTAGTCATCGCGCGTCCGTTACGTATGATGTTGGATAGCTCTCTTGCTAATACATCCCACCGAGCAAAAGCGATAATGATGGCTAACACCCACCATGTTTTATCGATGAATAGACCACATAAGGAGAGTGCAAAAATAATCTGAGTATGGGCGCTCGACATTTTTGCGGCTTTATGGACAGCCACTTCGTGCAAACACCAAAATAAGTAGGCTAGATACACAAGAATCGCGACGGTAACAAAAAATACAAAACCCATGAATATTTCGGAATCAAGCAACTTTAATATGGAGGGGTAGCCTTGAGAAAAATAGCTTTCGGGCAATTGCTTACCGTGGATAGTAGCAAGTTTTGAAAGTAATAGAGAAGAGCCCACTAGCACGCATAGTGCTATGACTAGCTTAGAGATATAACTAAGGGTTGCTTTTACGGACCATGCCGATTTTTCTCGCAGCGATCTGCTGGATTCTGTTGGAGTCGAATTATTAGACATCTAGCGTTTGCCTTCAATTAATATGATCGGCTCAAGCTTATATAAAACGATACATTTTTTTGGAATATCCAATATTCCCTATAGCTTACGCAGGTTTTTAGGGAGGAGTCGTGGATGAGGCGAGGGCTTAGCTTTGTTGGGTAACGGCCTGATAGCGAAGTTGTTTTAGTGAAAAGCCTAATTTTAAATCGGTTTTAAGGCTGAGCAGTTGCTGAGCAAGCAGCAACTTGTCACTGTTTGCTTGAACTTTAGCGACCAGCTTATTTGGTTTGGTTTCCGCTAAAATATCTGCCGTACTGGCGTAATTCTCTAACAGTGTTTGAGCACCTTTGTTTCCAATTCCCGGCACTCCGCTCACGTTAACACCGCTAATCCCAACAAGAGCCCAATAATCGGTGAGTTGGTTTATTTTTATTCCAAACTTATCTTCGACCATATTCACCGACACATACTCGCGTTTAAAGTAGTCGTATAGATATACGCCAGCGGTTAACAAAGAATAATAGCCGCGATCGGTAGAAACGATAGTGACGGGGTAGTGTGCCGTAGCCGCTTTACTGGCTATAGTTGCACAGATATCGTCAGCCTCTTCGTTGGCGGCAGAAACAGAATCGATGCCTATATCTAGAAGGTGGTCTTTTAGCGCCTCTAATTGCTTAGCCAAGGCTTCTGGCATTGGGGACCGACTCTGCTTGTAGGCGGGGAATAAATTCTCCCGCCAAGTCGATTTTTCTCCATCAAATACCGCAATGATATGGGAAGGTTTTAAACTTGATATTATCCGTTTACAGGCGCTTAACAAGGCCTGTTCGGTGGCTTTTTCTAAGGAAGCGTTAGGTGTTCTTTGTTGCTGCACAGCGTAAATCCGGCGGATTAAATTTAGTGCATCAATAATCACCAATTGTTTAGGCACTAAGTATTCCTTTCACTGTAATAGCCATCAACATTTAAGACTGACTGATCTTATAACAAGGTTCATAATGTGAGCCTGGTAGTTTCATTCTATGTTGGCTAACGAAGTCTTGTAATAATTTATCCATCATTTTCATTATTTTAGGGTCTCCGTCAATAATGAATGGCCCGTGCTGTTCAATCTCCTTGATGCCTTCATCTTTCACGTTACCACTTACAATTGCTGAAAAGGCTCTTCGCAGATTTGCAGCCAGCTGCTGTGGTGGCTGGTCGAAGTGTAGGTTCAACGTTTTTACATTTTCGTGTAAGGGTAAAAAGGGTTGCTGAAAATCGCTGTCGATCTTCAAACTCCAGTTGAAAGAATAGGCATCACCAATGGCTCGACGGTAGTCTTTTACCTTAGGCATCATTTGTTTGATAACTTGTGCAGCTGCAGCGGCATCGTCAATGATTATTTGATAGCGCTGTTGAGCCTCAGGCCCTAAGGTTTCGCCTATAAACCTATCGATACTTCTAAAGTACTCTTCACTAGATTTAGGGCCTGTTAACACAATAGGTAGCGGTTGGCGCGCATTTTCGGGATGAAGCATTATACCAAGTATGTATAACAATTCTTCTGCAGTGCCGGCCCCTCCGGGGAAAATAACAATGGCGTGTCCGGTTCGCACAAACGCTTCTAATCGTTTCTCTATGTCCGGTAAAATAACCAATTCGTTTACGATTGGGTTGGGTGGCTCAGCGGCGATAATACTCGGTTCTGTTAGGCCTATGTAGCGGCCATCATTAACACGTTGTTTGGCATGGCCAACGGCAGCACCTTTCATTGGTCCTTCCATGGCACCTGGTCCACAGCCGGTGCAAATATTAAGTTCTCGTAAGCCCAGCTGGCTGCCGACTTCCCGAGTATATTGGTATTCTACTTCGTTTATCGAATGACCACCCCAGCACACAACCAGGTTTGGCTCTGCTTTAGGGTGAATAACCCTAGCATTACGCAGCATTGAGAAGACTAAATTTGTGATGTGAGAAGATTGGCTTAAATCTAAGTTAGATTGCTTTTTGAGTTGATTCGAGACGTACAATATATCACGCAAAACACTAAATAAGTGCTCTTGTATTCCGCGAATAATAGCACCATCAACAAACGCTTCTTCTGGGGCGTTGGCTAATTCTAACTTTACCCCACGCTCACGACTTAATACATTGATTTCAAAACTCTGGTAGCGTTCAAGCATTTCGCGGCTACTGTCAGTTTTACTGCCAGAATTGAGTACTGCTAAGCTACAGTTTCTATAGAGAAGGTAGATATCTTTTGAAGCGCTTAAGGTGAGTTGGTCTACTTCTAACTGAGACAACAAGTTCATGCTGCCTACGGGATTTATATGGGTAATCATCAACACCTCACTGATTAAAAGCTATTTGCTTATTACAGTATAGCGTGAGGTGTGATGTAAGCGATGACTTATTTTACAAATTGCTCAACTAACTAGCTGATTATGTTAACTTTGTCTCTACCACTGCTCTTAGACTCGTAGAGTGCTTGGTCAGCACGCTCAAAGGCGTCCAAGGGCTTGTCGCTTTCTTTAAATAAAGTCGCACCAATGGAAACCGTTATCGATACTTGCTGGTCTTTAAACCTGAACGGCAATGTTTTGATTTGTTCCCTGATATTATCTAAAGGTACCATGACGGCATCAGGAGAAATATTTGGCATTAGCAGTACAAACTCTTCACCGCCAAAACGCGCTAAAAAGTCGGTGTCACGAAGGTTGTTTTGCAAAGCCCTAGCAATCACTTTTAGGGCTTTATCACCAGCCATATGACCAAATTTGTCATTAATGGACTTAAAATGGTCAATGTCGATAATCGCCATACCCAGGTTGTAGCCATAGCGTTTCCAGCGTTTATATTCTAGCTCTAAACGCTCGTCTAAAGCGGCCCGGTTATAAACCTGAGTAAGGCTATCTATAAACAACTTATGCTTATGTGCGTTTAAGCGTTTCTTGTATTCATGGGTTTCTTCACGTACCAAGCGTAGTTTCAGTTCCACGCCGTTTAGTTGCTCTAGCAACTCCGTAGTACGTTCTTCTAGCTGTTCTTTCTCTTTAAAGACATCGGCAATTTGAATCAGGCGGCTTTGTATAGAGCTTTTAAGGGTATCTAAATCATTACTGGAGCGAACTTCAGCACCTAATTCCAAAAGTTTACTTTTAAGCTGACCATCGCTTTGTTTTTGTTCTTTATAAACCAATTTTGACTGAGTTAACGAGTCGTTAAATTGGTCATGAACGCCTCCTAAGCTCTCATTTAAAGAGTACAAAAACTCTTGAGAGGCTTTACGTTCTTCACGACTGCCCTCTATGACCAGTTGTATGACTTTAATACATAGGCTAGGTAGTTCTTCTGGCTCTATACCAACCAGTAAGTCGGAGCGAACTTGGCCTAACTTAGTACCCACGTCACCAGAATAATCTAGTTCTGTTATTAGGCGTTGTAAATCGTCGCATATTCGCTTGTGTAAGCGATGATTTAATATACTTTCTTTAGGCTTTAATACGGCGTTGTCACCCGATGTTGGTGCGGCGCCCAAAATAGGTTTATTGAGTAGTGCTTGATAATAATAATTAAGTAGCTGCTCTAAACGCTGTTGGTTATCGTTATGCGTATAGGCTGGATCTTGCTCTAAGAAATCAGTGAGCTTACGACGCAACTGCGGGGGAAGGCCATTGATTCGCTTGAGTGACTCGCCCGATGTTTTGATTATACGTTGATTGTGCGCGAGTAATGTTTTTAAGGTATCACTGTGTTGCTTAAACAACCCATCTAATTCATTTTGGTATTGAGAAATAGCCGACAAATCATCATTTTTTTCAACTTCTTCTATGAGTTGTTGAAGTTTTTGATCGAGTTGCTCGTCTAGACCATAACAAATTTTCGATAGGCGCGAAATTAGCTGGCTTACTGCTTTTTTATCCATTCTAACCTTTGCATCTATACCTGAAGCATTCTTATTGGAATTGTCTAAGTTATTTCTCACCAATGCGAGTCGCTTCTTAATTGTGATGATATCGCTCATCGTAGAAATTAATACTTCCTAGCATGCCTAACAACAAGATTTAGCATACCATGAGATCTGCGATAACGACAGACGCTGAACTAGCAAATATTATAGTTAATGTTTGCTAATCTTTACCAGTTAATTAGGTTTTTATCAGCAGAGGCATTAACTTTTACTAAGCCCTTCGTTATTGCTTGTTTTACATCTTGAGTGACATTGGTACAGAAAAATGCCGCGTGGGAGCCACTCATTGCTGTTAACTCTACCCACTGGTTTGTTTGGGTATGAGCATAAAGCTGTTGTGCGCCTTCTAAGGCTAACCATACAACTTCTGTCATTCCTTTATCGTCAATGGCATCTTTAGCTTTAGTTAAAAATGGTGAAACACAGGTTCCGATTGCAATCTTTATTTCAATTTTCAACTGTTGAGCACATTTTTGTGTGTGTAACATCAACTGTTCGCAAAGTTGTTGTGGTGAACGTTGGTGTTGCTCAATGCGCAGTAACATTTGCTGGTCGTTGACATGGCCTAGTTGATAGCTCTCTTCAATGCTTAACATTAATGCGTCAACAAAATCTTTAATCAGTATACGTCGTTGCTCAAAACCGAGGGTGTGCTGTGATTCTGTCTTTAGCTGCTCAATCGATAACAGTAATAATATTGAGGTGCTATTTGCTGATGGCGCAGGCACAGAAGGGAGGCCATTTAAAGGCGCATCACAGTGGGCAAGTTGCTGCCAGCCGGTAACTGGGTGCTGGTTTAACTGCTGCGTCAGTCCGTTAACCGAGGCATTTCTTAATAACAATTTTTGTCTGGTGACTAGAAATAGAAACAGTAGCATTATGCCAAACACACACACTAAAACGAGGATCAGCTGTTGAAAACTACTTTGCTGCTGGGCAATCGCTTTTTCTCTGGTTAGATCTGATAGGCGTTGTGCTTGCTCAATATATTGGTAGTGTTGTTTGAATTGTTCGCGCTTTAGTTCGTTTCTGATCTGTTGATACTGCTGATTTAAACTGTGGTAAATCTTAAATTGTTCAAGCGCTAAGGCGTAATTACCATTTTTTTCATAGGCTTGGGTGAGCAATTTATACACCTTACTATGGCTACTGGTTAGCCCCATAGTATTGGCTAAAGCTTCAGCTTTCTCCAATTGTAAGATAGCTAAGCCATTTTCTTGATTACTAATGTGTAACTCGCCTAACAACAACAAGCTTCTTAATACTTCATTCGGTTTGTGAATACTGTTAAAGAGCTGCCGAGCAATTTGCAGGTGAACTAAAGCTGGGGTGTAATCAGAAAACTCCATATATGTTTGCCCCAAGCGAAGTTCTATTTGAGCAAGTAGTGGAATATTCCCATTTGATTTTGCGATGTCTTTTGCATTTAAGTAGTGCACCAAAGCCGCATCAATGTCTCCTGATAGCTCGGCCATATTTGCCAAGGTGGCGATCTCTTCTGCTTGTAGGTCTGGATTACCTAACTCAACAGCATGGGCTATCGCATCTTGTTGAAACTGTTCTGCAATGGCTAGTTCACCTTGGTCCAAATAAACTTTAGCGATATTGGCTTTTACTTTACTACTTAGAAACAGAGATTCGCTAGTGGGTTTAGCTAGATCATCCAAATCGGCTTCACTTAAGTGATTAAGAGCGAGTTCAGGTTGATTATTAGTGAGGTAGTAATTTGCAAGTAAGGCTTCTGACCAAGCCCGCAAGGTTACCGATTTACTGGTATAAGCTTCTTCTTTTGCTTTTAATAAATAGTTTTTTGCCTCATTACTTTTTCCTTGGTTCTGCATGAAACGTGCGATGACTTTCTGCAATTGAAAGCGCATATTGGGCAATGGAAAGATTTTAAGTTTCTCTAAATTAACACTGGCCAGTTCGATAAACGACTCCGCCTCAGAGCTACGGTTAGGGTCTTCACTTAATATTAATGCGGCTACGATATAGGCTTGCGTTAAGTGAGCTTGATGTTGTTGCTCTTGGGCGAGTCCGATAGCAAGGTTGATGTAGTGTTGAGCTAAATCGATGTTATCTATTCGATAAGCACACAGTGCGCCTATTTGATTACTCAACAAGGTAATGTTTTTTGTTTCAGTTGTTTGATGGACTAAACTTTTTTGTTGTTCAAGTTTTTGTTCTATTTGCTTTAAACAAACACGAGGGTTAACAATTAGTTGTTGGCGTAATGGTTCTAGTTCTTTTGGCACGTGAACAAAACCGTACTCATAGGCAGAGGCACTCAGAGAATGAAAACAAGTAACTAGCGCCAAAATACGCCAAATATAGTTTGTGTAGTTCAACTTGATTCCCACTCTATTGACGCAATAAGCGCCAGTTTCCTAATTTGCCTAAGGCATTGGGGTCGTTACTGCGCATAGGGTTGATGTCTAAACCCCCTCTACGTGTATAACGCGCATAAACGGTTAGATAGTTGGGTTTGCAATAAAGGTTAATATCGGAAAATATCCGCTCTACACACTGCTCATGAAATTCATTGTGCTGGCGAAATGATACCAAATATCTCAATAGTGCTTCTTGACTAATTTTAGGGCCTTGGTAGTCAATATAGACGCTTGCCCAATCTGGTTGATTAGTCACAAGGCAGTTTGACTTGAGTAAATGGCTGTTAAGCGTCTCTGTCACTGGCGCTTCAATATCAGCGGCATTCTCTAATAAAGATGGAGTGAGCTGGTAGTTTGAAATAGAAATATCTTGAGCGTCAATATTGCTTCCCGGTAGCGGGCTTGTGTCTATTAGGCTATTGATATCGAATAGTTGAACGCTAACTTCGCCTTCAGCGCAAGCACTTAAATCTTTGCTAAGTGTTTTTTCAATCGCGGCAACATCAGAAAAATGGCTTTGATTGAAGCTATTCAAATACAGTTTGAAAGATTTTGACTCAATTAAACAGCGTGAGCTCGCGGCCACTTTTACCTCCGCTACAGCGACAATCGGTAAGCCTTTTTCATTTAACCAAGAAAGCTCGTAGAGGTTCCATAAATCATAGCCTTGAAAGGGCAGGGGCTGCTTTTCATCCACATTAATTTGCTGACGGTTTAATGACCTTGGTACGCCTTGCAGCAATTCAGGAGAGTATTGGCTTATATAGTCAGTAGGTTTACCGAGGCTTAAGCTATTAATGAGCTGTTCAGAGGTACTTAAAGGCTTCTTTTTCATGGTGTTGTTACGTCTAATTAGTTAGGCTTAGTCTATCTCAATTCTAATCGAAACACATCTATGAGCAGCCTGATATCAAAGCCTTTAGCTACAATTTTTTCTGAGTTTGAGCGCCAATGGCAAAATACTGCCTATCCGCAAGTTGACTACGATGCGAAGTGGTTGTCTCCTTGCATTATCGGTGAGCCCTTATCACAAGTGGTATCTTGGCACCCTGTAATCCGAGATATTGCTGGTGATTTCTCTGGCATAGAAGCAGCATTAGAGCTCCAGATCCACCCTAGTATCAAAGCGTTTTATGGTGACTATTTCTCAGAAATACTTGCGGTCGATTTTCAAGACAACACCATTGAACTGGTGCAAGCCTGGAACGATCAAGATTTTGATATGTTACTAGAAAACATCATTGGCCATGTTTTAATGCAACGTCGTTTGAAACAAGCTGAAACGGTCTTCATTGCCAGTACTGAAGATGAAATGCAGGTGGTCAGTATTAACAATAACTCTGGCGAAATAGTGCTTGAGCAATTAGGTAAAGGTGTTGACCGTGTGCTGGCTAGCACATTGGAAGAGTTCTTAGCGCAGCTCAGCTTAGCTAAGTAAGCACGAGTTAACGCTTAAAATCCCATGATATATTCGATACTAGGCGGCAGGTGTCGCATTTAAAATCAAATATCTCGTGTTCGGTTTCTTGCAAAAGCCAAACTTGATTGCACTTTGGGCAACAACGGGCTTTTTCAGTCGCTAGGCTTTCACCGCCGACACGGTATAAATACAGATAACTGGGCACTTTTGTTAGATACTCTAGCCGTTTACATAAATCACTACCGCGCTGATAGAGTCGGCTAGTGATATTACTCATTTCTTGCAATGCCGAATATTCAAGTATGCTGCCATTCATTTGTAATTGATCGCAGGCAGACCAATCTTCTTGCCACTTTATCAGTTGTTTTTGGTCACCGTTGGCTATCGCGGGTAAATGATAAAGGGGGACTGGGGTAAAGTGGTCGCCGCAGCGCACCGGCGAGCAACTCTGCAAATAGTTGGTATATAAAACCAGCCAACTGGAAGATTCACACTGGTCGCTATCATCAGAGTTTATGTCTCTGCCAAGGCTTTTTACCTTCGGGCTTAGTAAGCCTACATCACTTAAGGCCAGTTTAGCGCGCTTAACTTGGGAGCTTTGGTAGCGTTCTAACAAACTATCCGCTTCGGGGCAGACAACTCTGGTTGCAAAAGTCGCCTCCTTTAATACCACTGGGAATTCTCTACCAATAATTTGACCATTGTAGCGCCAGCAGTCGAGCACTTGATTAATGGCTTTTTCAGCTTGGCTAATGGTGGTGTCGGCGTAACACTCAAATTCAACAAGGCTTAAATACATGGTTAGTCTTTGGCTTCTAATTGGCTTAGGCGTCTAAGTAACAAAGCAACTTGGCTTTCTAAGTCATCCACTCGCTTTTCTAGAGAGGGCGATTTGGATGGGCTAAGCGTTGGCTGCAGCGGGCTAAGTGTCTCAATGATACTCGGATCGCGTTTATAAGCATTGAGCGCTTCGATAACGATAGGCATAGGCTGGCGAGTGCTAAGCTTACCTTTTACCAGTGCTAGGGTTGGCTGCTTATTATCGTCGATGAGTGACTTGATGGCTAAAAGAACAACTTGTTTCGACATACTGATTTCCTCAATGATGACGTGGCGAGTGGTACAGCTGCAATAGTGTCTCAATGGCGGCTTGCAGTGTCGCTGAATTGGTCGGCTCTCTTAGTTGTGCTAATACAAAACTACGGAGTGTTGGAATAAACACTAAGTCAGCAAAAATTTGTTGGAACAACTCAGGGTCTTGCTGCTTGGCGATAGCTTCCAAAAATATCTTGAGTATTTTTGGGTCTTCTAGCTGTTGCCATAAGCGGCCGGCGATGGCGATAAAGCTATGAATAGAAGTGGCGTTTTTTAATTGGGCTAGTAGAGCTTTGTTAACCAAAGGCTTAACGCTTGAGCCAGATAAAGCCCGTAAATAAAGACTAGCAAGTTCTTCGTTGTCGGCAAGGTGTTGAGCATGAAGCTTGGCAAGGCAATGGCTAAGTTGTTGGTCAATTCTACTGTGCTCCAGTAACTCCAAGGTTTTATTGGCTACCTCTAAGGGTAAGTGCTCAAAAGCGTCGGCTAAAAGCGTACTATTTTCGTCCCTATCTAAGCGAGCAACAACATCTGCGAGGCCTTGTAAGGCGAGTTCTTGCCAATCAGCCCAATTGCCATCGCAGCTTAAGTAACGGCGAACTCTTAGGTAATGCTCCGACGGTGCTAATTGACTATCTTTTTTATACAGTGCGTTAAAGAAAGCGAGCTTTTCTTCGATAGGCTTGTAGATGTATTGGTTGTTAGCCAAAGCGTGTTGTTGGTCTTCAGTTGGAGTGCGATTTAGCTCTTGCCCCATGGCTTCTACTACCAGTTGAATAAACTGATCACGAGCACCTAAGTTGATAAAACCTTGCTCATCAACCGGCAGTTGCAAAAACCATATATACGGTGTAGTTGATTGATTTTTTTGCCAAAAACATACTGCAAAGCGAGCGTGTTGTTGGATGGGCGCAGGGTAGGGCCGTTGCGCTGTCTCAATCTGATAAAAATCTTGATTGGTGATGTGATGTATTTGTCGGCCCATTTCATAAACGCGCAATTCACTGCCCGACAGCTGAAGGATTTCACTTAAGGTAGTTATTTTGTCCATATTCTTTGCTTCAGTCATCAATTTGGCCGTCAGTATCCACATTTATAGGGGCGAGGGCAATAATAGTCAGGCATGCCACTGGTCGCTTAGCAATGATATAATCCCCCCTTTTTCAAAGATTCCGCTTAATGAGTAAACCAATCTTGCAACTATTAGATGAACTGGAACAATGTTTACGTAACAACGCAGTCTGGCAAAGCGCGCCTTTGGCCCCTGAGGCATTAGAGAGTACCTTACCTTTTAGTGTCGGTAGCCTGAGCCTACCCCAATGGTTACAGTTTATTTTTCTGCCACGAATACGCATTTTGATTACTGAAGGTAAGCCCTTGCCTCAAACCCTTGAGATTAGCCCCTATGCTGAAGAGGCATTAAGAGATGCTGATTTTGATACCCAGCCACTGTTGGCCATATTGACGGCACTTGACGAGAGCTTTACAAATGACTGAATTAACTGAATTGAGCGAAGAACTTATCGAAGTTATTCCTGATGAGCTAGACATATTGTTTCAAGACGAACATTACGTCGCCATTTATAAACCAGCGGGTTTATTGGTGCATCGTAGTTGGATAGCCAAAGAAGCCACTCAATTTGCCATGCAAATTTTACGGGATCAGCTGGGTCACTACGTTTATCCGGTGCATCGTTTAGATAGGCCCACTAGCGGAGTGTTAGTGATGGCCACTTCTTCAGAAGCGGCCAGAAAACTGTCTGAGCAATTCTCTACACATACCATCTATAAGCAATATTTAGCGGTAGTAAGAGGCTATATAGAAGGAGTGCATGATCTAGATTACCCGCTTAAAGAAAAACTCGATAAAATGGTCGATGCTAAAGCACAGCAAGATAAACCCGCTCAGTCGGCGTTTACTCAGTATAAAGGACTACAACTGGCGGAGTTAGACTACCCCTCAGGAAAGTTTGCTACATCACGTTATAGTTTGCTTAGCTTAGAACCCAAAACTGGAAGAAAACACCAATTGCGTCGGCATATGCATCACTTAAGTCATCATATTATTGGTGATACCACCTATGGTGACGGAAAACACAACCGCTTGTTTAAACAATTGGGCCACCCAGGTTTATGGTTGATATCTAAGCAACTTGGCTTTGTTCAACCCTACACACAACAGCAAATTCTTATCGATTGCCCCCTTCCGCAGCGCTGGAAAAGCCTATTTCAATTAATGTCTTGGAATTAGTTCCCTTTTTGTTGGTGATCAAGGTCACATTTTTGGCATAGGAATTGAACTTTGAAAAGGCTTTCATTGGCGTGTAAAAAAATTACATTTTTAGCATCGTAACCTTAAATATTAGCCTAGTTTTTGGTTTTTTTTGGTAATTCACCTACTGAAAGGGTTTTCTTTGTGATTGAGAGCGTTTTCATGGTCTTTCTTGTGGTGTTGGTGAGTTGTGATCTAGAACAAGTTTTACTGTTGAAAAACAGGGTTTTCAAGCGATTTTCATAACAACCAAACTGTGAGCCAGTTCAAGGTTGAACTGAACTTAGCTACCTATAATCCTCCTCAGTTAGCGGATATAAGCACGAATATAAATGCACCGCTGGCTCTTACTAAATAAAGGTAAGGGACTTGGTAGTTCTAAAGGAAAAGGAAAGGATTATGAAACTGAAAACACTTGCTATTGCAATTACAGCTGCAACAGTATCTTCAAGTGCATTCGCTCTTGATTTTAACGGTTACTTCCGTGCTGGTTTTGGCATGAATGCTGACGGTGGTTCACAGCGCTGTTACGGTACTGGCGGTCCAAACGCTCACGTAGTAGGTCGTTTGGGTGATGAGTGTGATACTTACGCTGAGCTATCTTTTAGCCAAAACGTTGTAGAACGTCCTACCGGCGAAAAATTCTCTGTTCATACTTTGCTAGCTTTCGGTACGTACGAAGATTGGCAAGGCGGTACAGATACCCGTGGTAACTCTTGGCAGGGTGTAACTGATGGAGCTTCTGAAGACGGTTCTCCTTGGTCTGGCCAACGTATGTCATTCCGTGAAGCTTATGCTAAATATGCAATGGCTAGCGGCACTGAAATTTGGGCGGGTAACCGTTACTACGGTCGTAAAGACGTTCACGTAAACGATTGGTACTACGTAAACGGTTCTGGTTACGGTTTTGGTGTTGATAAAATCGATGTGGGCTTAGGTAACATTGCTGTTGCTGTTCGTCATACTAAATGGCATGACGTATCTGGCGGCGCTGACGCTAACAACACTATGGCATCTACCCCTATTCTTGATCTTCGTTGGAATAACGTAGGTATTGGTCTAGGTTCTTTAGATATCATCGGTATGGTTGGCAAAGCTAACTTAAGCGATGCACAAGAAGCTGGCGTTGATGACGGTAACTGGAACAACAAAACTGGTTTCAGTGGTACTGTTGAGTGGAACTTAGGTTACGCTGGTGGCTTCAACAAAGTTGTTGCACAATACAACACTGAAGGTTTCGCTTGGGCTGGTTACGGTATGAATAACCACTTAGGTGACTCATACAACATCGGTGGATACGACAACGGCGGTGATGCTCAACTTGGCCGTAAATCTTGGCGCTTAATCGACCACGGTGTATACGCGTTTAGCCGTAATGTAGATATGGGCTACTCAGTGTTCTACTCTAAAGTAGAAGATGACTGTTGTGATGCAGGACCTGGTGAGCGTTACGGTGCTACATTACGTCCTCGTTACTTGTGGAACGATACTATGAGCACCCAAATCGAAATTGGTTACTACAACCAACAAGACCCATGGGAAAGCGTAAGCTCTACAATTAACAAAGTTACTTTAGCGCAAGCTTGGTCACCTCTTAAAGAAAAAGGCGGTTTCTGGGCTCGTCCTGAAATCCGTGTTTTCGTAACTAAGTACGGCGGCGACAAGCGCAGCGATGGTACTGGTGAAGACGGCGGCTGGATGGGCGTTCGCGTAGTAGAAGACAACGATACTTTCTACGGCGCACAAGTTGAAGCTTGGTGGTAAGCCATATAAATTTAGTTAAATAAATTTGTATGCTAGTCAAGGCCCTCAAAATGCATTATTTTGGGGGTCTTTTTATTTGGTTCGATGGAGATTGAAGTGCGGAAAAAAATAGGTGTTGTTTTAGGCGCGACATTGTTAGGGCTGACGGCATGTAGCTCCGGTGACTTATTAGATATGAGTAGCGATACACGTCATTTGTTCGGAGATGCCAAACAAGCAATCGTCAGCCTAGAGGGCGCTCCTGTATGTTGTGAGCAGCTAAGCCAATTATCTTATCAAGCTGTGACTTTTGATTACGTAGCTGAAGAAGGGATCGACACCAACCGACAAGCCTTTGCTTTTAATTCAGGAAAAAGCTTCGTTCTGGCTTACAAACTTCCTATATTAAATACCAATGTGCCGGTCAAAATTGAAAGTATTATAGGCGAAACACTATTCGCCCCATCAGTGGCACTTCTTGATGAAAATTTCCAAGTGACACGAGTTATTCCGGCTAATGCATTCAAATACCAAGAGTTAAAAGGTTTTAGCGGTAATATGTTGAGCGGGACTTTTAGGGTCAGCACTGAACAAAGAAGTGACCGAGTTCGAGAGGCTTACATGGTGGTATATACCACTGACCAATCACTGTTTGAAAGTACCCAGATTGTTCATCCTGAGCGTTCGCGAGCAAAGGCACAAGCTAAAGCTGATCCCGGTTTACCCGATCCGTTTATACCGCATTCACCTCTAGGGCTGGTTAACGTCACTTTCAACCCCGACTTATCTAAAGGTATTTTTGCTGATGAAGCATGGTTTGGTGGAAAGAATTCAGAGCTTCAGCCTGCATCAGTAGAACCTGTGGCTGTTCAAGGATCCAATACTGTTCAAGGATCAAATGCTGTTGGGGCAGCGGTTGTTGCAAGCTCTGTAGAGCCAGCGAAGAAATCTAATAGCCTAAAGAAGGCGATGCTGCCTGAGACAGAAGCATTTTATAACAAGCTGATTGAAGATATGATTAAGCAAGGTGAAATTGATAAAGCCCTTAAGTTAGTTGAAGAAGCCGAGTATGCAGGCTCTCGCTCAGCAAGAAACGTATTTATTGACGCGATCAAAAATAACTAGATTTGCAGATTTTCATTGTTTAAGAAGCCAGTCGTAGACTGGTTTTTTTATGCGTGTAACGAATAGGCTCATGGTGCGCTTAGGTGGTCGTGTAAGCTGATTCTTAGGGTTATAGCATGTTGTACGTGCGTGGCTAGCGGGTTTCACCTTGAGTTGTTTTCGGTGATTTAATCGGTCTTAATTGGGAGGTTTGTTGGGATGGGAATGATAATAAAAAAAGCCCTCAGAGAGAGCTTTAAATAGGCATGTTAACGTGTCTAGCTTACCACCAAGCTTCCGCTTGGAAGCCAAATGTTACTTCATCTTTCGAGCTGGTATCAGCGATATTTTTATCTGATTTAGCATAAGTAGCAAAGGCGCGTAAAGCGGGGCGAGCGAATACATTAGGGCCAGCTTGCCACTGTTGGGCAATGGTTACTTTGGCCAGTTTATTGTCTTCGTCGCCATTGATAGCTTTAGCTGCATCTTGGAATTCAACTACATCGTAGCCTAGGTCTAGGATAGTAGATAAGTTATTGCTCCAGTTGTACTGAGGACGAACACCAACAGTAAACAAGGTAGAGCCTTTGTTATCATCTTTGTCGTAGTTTTCGTAGTTAACTACGTAAGACATGGCTGCTGACTCGCCTAAATCAACCACACCCCAGTTCATTAAGCGGTACCAGCTGCCTTCATTGCTGTCGGTGCGGTAAGCCGGATCATCACCTTCGTTAGCCATATTTTCGTAGCCAAATCCGCGAAGTTGACCACTTGCGCCAATACCTGCCATAGCATCTGTTGCATAAGATACAGAGAACTTGTTAAAGCCACCAAAGAAATCACCTTGAGTGTGCTCAGCCATAACAAACACGCCGTTGTCTTTTTGGTTTTCGATGTTGAAATCTTGGTCAGCCGCTTCAGAGTACATGCCGTAAATACCTACTAAGCTCAATTCGCCGTTTGAGTTAGTAGAGATACCGTCTAGGCGTAAATCTAAGTTGTTACCAGAGAAATCAGCCATAGTTTGACCAGAGCCGGCAACGTTTGCATCAAATAATGCTTCAGAGGTATTGCGTACCCAAGCCGCAGATAGCTTAGCAAAGCCTACGTCGATGTTTTCAATACCGGCACCGGCCCCTGCGTTGGCTAGGTAGTAGTAATCGATTTGGTGTACGTCACGACGTTGATAAAAACGCTTACCAGCCCAAAGGTTTGAACCTTCGAAAGATTCAACCATGTTTTGGCCTGATACATACATTTCACGCACTGCCGATGGGCTTTCTTCCCAATCATTTCGTTGATCTACAGAATGAGCAAGTAGGGTATGTACACCCATTGCTTTGTTGCCTTCTTCATAGAGTGGAGCAGACAATGCAATTTCTGCATAAGTTTCACATTCGTTACCCAAGCGGTGCTTGTACGGAGAACCGTTCGCTTGGAAGCACATTTGCTCGCCACCAGAGCCGGTTGCGCCAATACCAGAGCGCATGTAACCATGAAATTCAGGCGTTGCTGCTATTGCTTGAGTTGACATCGCTGCCGATGCGATGGCGATTGAAAGTGTTTTTAGTTTCATTACATAAACCTTATGTGTATTAAGTTCCAAATATGGACATAAATAAGCACCCTGTTCTGTAAAATCCAATTCCTATGGAACATTATGTCGATCGCATTGTCTCAGTAGATTTCGGTTTTGTCTTGTGAACTGAATCACACTAATGGCGTGAAAACCGTTTCATGTTCTTTTATTTTTTATTTTGGTGGTTTTTTGTGCTTTGTTTGGTTTGTTTTGTGGTTTTTTATTTTAAATTGGATGGTTTGGACAGAGTAGCTATCAGTAGATACAAATTATTGCAAAAGCCCTCTTAGTAGAGCTGATTTGTTACCAATAGACAGCAACGTATCTGGGGGGATATAGCTTGTTACAAAGTGTTACAAAAAGTGGGGTTTAACATGTGCTGAATCGCATTTTTATCCAGCTAGTAGGCATAAACTATGCCTAGAAATCGTAATACGGCCAAGTTTGCGGTTACTTCATAATAATTAAAGAAAATGCGTTATTAATTAGCCTTTTTGATATTTTTGGCTAAGGCTATATTCAGTACACTAACAGCCCTCTAGGAGCTTACTATGTTTAATAATTTATTTGCGCAAGCGCAAAAGGTAGGTAAAGCACTGATGCTACCCGTATCCGTGCTGCCAGTTGCTGGTATTTTACTTGGGGTCGGCGCCGCTGACTTCAGTTGGATACCCTCTATTGTTTCACAATTAATGATGAATGCGGGTGACGCAGTATTCGGTAACATGGCGCTTCTTTTCGCCGTTGGTGTTGCTTTAGGTTTTACCAATAATGATGGTGTTGCGGCGCTAGCATCTATTGTTGGTTTCACCATCATGGAAAAAACACTGGTTGTTATGGCACCAGTTATGGGCGTAGAAAGCATCAATACTGGAGTACTTGGCGGTATTTTAGCGGGTGGTGTAGCTGGTTGGGCGTTTAATCGCTTCTTTAGAATTCAGTTACCTTCTTACTTAGGCTTCTTCGCTGGTAAGCGGAGTGTACCTATTATTACCGGTTTCTTGACCATTTTCTTAGGTGTGTTACTTGCCTTTATTTGGCCTCCTATTGGTAATGGCATCGCAGTATTCTCCCACTGGGCAGCAGAACAAAACCCAACCTTAGCCTTTGGTATTTACGGCATTGTTGAGCGTTCATTGATTCCATTTGGTCTTCACCATGTTTGGAACGTACCTTTCTTCTTCGAAGCGGGCCAATGTACTAATGCTGCTGGTGATGTGGTTAACGGCGTACTAACTTGTTACTTACAAGCCGACGAAGCTTCACGAGCTGCGGGTAATGGCTTTGGTCAATTAGCTGGCGGTTACATGTTCAAAATGTACGGACTACCTGCTGCTGCTATTGCTATTTGGCACGCGGCTAAACCTGAAAACCGCGCTAAAGTTGGCGGTATTATGATTTCAGCTGCGCTGACTTCATTCCTAACAGGTATTACCGAACCAATTGAATTTGCATTCTTATTCGTAGCGCCAATTCTTTACGTTATCCACGCGCTACTAGCTGGTTTAGCTTTTGTAATCACTAACTCGTTAGGCATGGTACATGGTACTTCGTTCTCACACGGTTTGATTGATTTCATCGTATTGTCTGGCAACTCTCAGAAAATGTGGCTGTTCCCAATAATTGGTTTGGGCTATGCGGCTATTTACTACACCGTATTCCGTGTAGTTATCGCGAAACTAGATTTGAAAACGCCAGGTCGTGAAGACGAAGACAGTTCAGCGGGTGCTGCAGTACTTAATGAAAGCGAAATGTCTAAAAACTTGGTTGATGCATTTGGTGGAAAAGACAACATCGTTAGTTTAGATGCTTGTATTACACGTCTGCGTATTCAAGTTAAATCTATCGAATCTGTTGACCAACCTCAGCTTAAAGCTTTGGGAGCGGCAGGGGTGGTGATTGCTGGTCAAGGTGTTCAAGCTATCTTTGGTACTAAGTCAGATAACTTAAAAACCGACATGGAAGCTTATTTGCAAACCATTTAAGGTTTGGTAAATACTAAAAAAGGAGGCTGAGGCCTCCTTTTTTGTTGGTTGATTTGCTTAAAGCCGCTCTAGTTTAGCCTCTATTTCCGCAATTTTGTTTATCACTACTTTTTCAAGATGCTTTAATTCGGCCAATACTTGTTGTTTGGTATCTTTTTCTTGTTGTTCACGCCGCGTTATTTTATCTAATTCTTCCACGATGAAACGTAAGTTAGTATTGATCTCTGATACGTCTTTATAAGTACCACGCCCCCCGTCAACCAGCACCGTTTTCTTTTGGCGAGGATACTTGAATTTTACGCTTCGCGTTAAAAAGTCGCCTTTTTCCTTGTGGAAGTAGATTTTGAGTGTGTCAGAGTTGGCTTCTTGACGAAGGCTGTAGCGTTCAATGTCTGATGGATTGGTGATCCCAATGCTTTTTAGGTTTTTGTACATAGACTTTCCTTCATAACGAAACGTTTAACTAATGCTGGAACAGTTATCACCGCAATACGCTGCGTAGCCTGTTAATAGCAGCATAGCTTATTCATTATGGAAGCGTTGTGAAATAGGAAGGTTTTTATCGCTGAGGAGGTATTTTTTAGATATTTTGAGATATTTAGCCAAGTGAGTTACTCACTTGGCTAATGCCTTTAATTAGTTATGAGCGTGTAGCTCTTCATTCAACTCAATAGCAGACTTGTTTGTTAAGCACTCAATTGCACCATTCACACTATTACGTCGGAATAATAAATCAGGTTTACCTGCTAAGTCGCGGGCTTTAACGGTACCAGCGGCTTGTTTATTCTCATCAATAAGCACCACTTTAGTGCCTGCTGTGATGTATAAGCCTGACTCTATGATACAGCGGTCACCAAGTGGAATACCGGTACCTGCATTGGCACCGATTAACGACTCTTCACCTACCGAGATGATGATGTTGCCACCGCCTGATAGCGTCCCCATTGTTGAGCAGCCACCCCCTAAGTCAGAACCTTTGCCTACAAATACACCCGCTGAAATGCGACCTTCAATCATACTGGTGCCAGCTGTTCCCGCATTAAAGTTACAGAAACCTTCATGCATTATGGTGGTACCTTCGCCGATGTATGCGCCTAAACGCACTCGAGACGTAGCGGCAATTCGAACGCCGCTCGGTACTACGTAATCGGCCATTTTAGGGAATTTGTCTACCGAGGTAACTTGCAAAAGTTCGCCTTTAGCACGTGCTTCTAGTTGGCGAGCAGGTAGTTCAGCTAAGTCAATGGCGCCCTGATTTGTCCACGCCACGTTAGGTAATACTGAAAAGATACCGCTTAAGTCAGTACCGTGAGGTTTCACCAAGCGGTGCGATAATAAGTGTAGCTTTAAGTATGCTTCAGGGGTTGATTCTGCGGCATTGTCTTCATTTAGTAAGCAGAGTACTCGTGGTTGTTCACTACCTACTAAGGCCTGAAGAGCGGTTACTTGTTGCTTAAGGTCTAAAGCGATGGCGTTGGCGATTAAAATATTAAGACTGGCATCGTCCAATTCGATATTCTGTTTGCCATTGGCGTAATCTAAGCCTTTGGTTAAGTGAGTGACTTCTGCATGACTTGGGTTTAACACAGGAGCGGGGAAAAAAACTTCTAGCCATTGGCCATTTGCGTTCTTACTTCCCACACCAATGGCGTAACTAAAAAAGTCTTTAGACATGGTTGTCTCCAAATAGTGGTTGAGCTTGCTATATATTATTGTTTGAGTGCTTGTTCCAGAATACTTTTAAGCTGTTGCTTTTGTTCCGGACTTAGTTTTTCTCGTTCACAATTACTTATGCTAAAGAAATCTTCGGCTTTTTCACCAATAGTAGATACTTTAGCAGCATGAATTGTGTAGTTGAATGATTGAAATACGGCGCTTATTCTAGCCAATAAGCCGGGTTTGTCCAAGGAGACTATCTCGATCAGCGTTCTATTCCCTTTGGTGGGCAAGAATTCTACTCTTGGTGCAATAGAAAACTGCTGAACTTGCCGTGGCACCCGTCGTTGTTTTAAATCTATAGGAACTGCTACATGCAGCTTGGTTGCTAAGGTTTGTTGTAACAGAATGCCGCGCTCTAATGATAGGGGTTCGCCATCTCGGTCTAGCACGACAAAAGTGTCGAGTACATAGCCGTCTCGGCTAGACATTATTTGGGCATCATGAATGGTGAGGTTTTTTTGGTCAAGCTCAGCTGCGACAGATGCAAACAGATGTGGAATATCTGGGCAGTGGATGAATATTTCCGTGCCTCCACGCGTGGCACGACGGCTCACTAATACAAGGGCTTCCTCATCACTGTGCCCCCACAGGTTGTCAGTGTGCCAAGCAATTTGTTGTGGAGTGTGGCGCAAGAAGTAATCGACTCTAAATCGTTGCCATAAACCACGTACTTGTTCTTCTGAATAGCCTTTAAGCTCTAAGCATTTGATTGCTTTTAACTGCTTGTCTCTAATTACTCCACGGATATCAACCGGGTTTTCTAAACCACGGCGTAAGGCTTTTTGAGTGGAGTTATATAATTCGCTTAATAATGTGCGCTTCCAGCTATTCCAAGTGTCATCGTTCGTGGCGCAAATATCCGCTACCGTTAAGCACAACAGCAAATCTAGATGGCGTTGGTCACGCACAACTTTGGCAAATTCGGAGATGACTTCAGGGTCATAGATATCCCGCTTTTGCGCAATAACCGACATTAATAGGTGATGTTTGACTAACCACGCTACGGTTCTGGCCGAGGGCTTACTGTAGCCATGAGCCAGACAGAACTCTTCAGCATCAACCGCGCCCAGGGTAGAATGGTCGCCTTTACGCCCTTTAGCTATGTCATGAAATATCGCTGCCAATACCAACAGGTCTGGACGCTCTAAGCGAGGATATATTTCACAGCAAAGCGGATGGGTATCCTTGGTTTTGCTGTCGTTAAATGAATGAATTTTGGTAATTAGCCGATGGGTATGCTCATCAACAGTAAATGCATGAAAAAGATCAAACTGCATTTGCCCTACAATCCGGCTCCAGGCGGGAAAGTAGGTAGATAATACCCCGTAACGATGCATTAAGGTCAAGGGTAAGCCCGTAACATTGGGGTGTTTCATTAAACGCCGGAAGTTACGACGACATTCGGGGATGTCTTGTAGCCAGTGAGTTAGGCGGCGTCTTGCTTCACGCAATTGGCGTAGGGTAGCGGAATAAATTCCGGTAATCTTTGGGTTGTCAGCAATATGCAAAAACATCACTAAGATTTGTTCGGGATGTTGCAGAAACAATGAGGCATGGTTACTGTCGATGAGGTTGCCACGTAACATGAAGTTTTCGTCAACCGACTGTACGTCCATCGCGGTATTACCGAGAATAGCTTCATCAAACAATTGTAGTAGCATTTCATTTAGTTCTGAAATGCGACGAATGGTTTGAAAAAAGTGCTTCATTAGGCGCTCAACAGGCGCGTTGTGGTCACCCGCGTAACCTAAAGATTGTGCTACCGCTAATTGGCGGTCAAACAATAAGCGATCGTCACTTTTTGTCAGATGAATATGTAATGCAAAACGTACCCGCCATAAAAAATCGCGGCAATCTTGAAGTTCTCGGCACTCGGCTTGAGTTAAAAAATTCTGCTTGGTCAACTCTTCTAAATCGCTACTGCCAAAGTGTCGACCCGCAACCCAACAGATGGTCTGAATATCTCTTAGGCCGCCAGGATTGGCTTTAATGTCTGGTTCAAGCGAGTAGGCATTACCTTTATATTGGCGATGGCGACTTTGTTGTTCGTCCTTTTTCGCGCGAAAAAATGCTTCACTTGGCCAAAAACTATCGGCACATACCGCTAAACACAACTCGGTATAAATATCTTTATTGCCAACCAATAAGCGTGACTCTTGGAGGTTGGTGGCAATAGTAATGTCTTGTAAGCCCAGCTCTAAACACTCAGCCAGCGTTCTTACACTTTGCCCTACATCAAGACGTATATCCCATAATAGAGTGATAAAAGCACTGACTTTGTCAGCGGCTTCTTTCGCAATTGTTTCTCGGCTTACTATTAAAATATCAATATCAGAGCGGGGATGAAGCTCTCCTCGACCATATCCACCCACAGCGAGAAGCGACAGATCTTGATATACGTTGAGGCCGAAATGTTGCCACAAGCTTTTTAACAAAAGGTCCATTTGGCTTGAGCGCAGTTGAACTAGCTCTACAACATGAACGCCTAGATTAAACTGATCGGTTAAATATTCCTGAAGCTGATCTAAGTAACTTTTACAGCTTTTTAATGATATGTCGTCAACTTTTGGTTGCGGCGGTGATGCGAGTGTCGTTTCCATGACTTAGCCTCAATAGCGTGTTCTTGTTATATTTAGTGCTTAATGATTCGAGGTAGGTCTTCTTCTTCACGTAATGTGAGTACTTCTACGCCATTTTCAGTGACCAATAAAGTATGTTCCCATTGAGCTGAATTCTTTCCGTCTAAGGTCGTTGCAGTCCAACCGTCGCCTGAATCTACGCGATTGCCTTTTTTGCCTTGGTTAATCATGGGCTCAATGGTGAAACACATTCCTGCTCGAAGAACGGTTCGGTCATTATTGCGATAATGCATTATTTGCGGTTCTTCATGGAAACCTTCACCAATACCGTGGCCACAAAAATTGTCCACAATACCGTAACGGTAGTTGCCTTTTTTTAAGTACTTTTGAATGGCGTTACCAATGTCACTGACTTTATTCCCAGGCTTCACCACTTTAATCGCTTGGTATAGGGCTTGTTGGGTTACACGACAGAGAAGCTTATCGGCTGGGCTGGTATTACCTACCATAAACATTTTCGAGGTATCGCCATGGTAGCCATCTTTAATTACCGTAATATCAATGTTCACTACATCGCCGTCTTGCAAGATATGAGTGGCGGATGGAATACCGTGACAAACCACATCGTTTACCGAGGTGCAGATCGATTTAGGGAAGCCGTGATAATTTAGCGGAGCAGGGATAGCTTGCTGTTCATTCACTATATAGTCATGACAGCGCTGGTCCAGCTCTTCTGTACTGACGCCTACTTTTACGTATGGCGCTATCATCGTTAATACATCGGCAGCCAAGCGACCGGCAATGCGCATTTTTTCGATTTGTTCTGGGGTTTTTATTACTATGCTCATGGGACTAATAGTTGAGTATTTAACTTGGTTATGGCGCTAGTTTACCGTAAGGCAGCGAGGAGTTGTAGTAGAAGCTAAAATTAGCTAAAACTTGGCGCTAAGCTTTAACAATATTATGATTTATGGTATAAAGCGCGCCGTGAGTAATTACTCTGGTTTTCGAATTAGGGTGTATGCTGACACTAATTGAATATTTATAGTTTAAATATTTTTAATCACACACACACATCGGCACGTTTTCCGGGGTGCTGAACGCTTGCGTTTGGTCGGTAAAATGGGATGTGTGGAGGCCTAACCCCATATGAGGAAATTATAATGGCAAACGTTTCAATGCGCGATATGCTTCAAGCAGGCGTACACTTTGGTCACCAAACCCGTTACTGGAACCCAAAAATGAAGCCTTTCATTTTTGGTGCTCGTAACAAAGTTCATATCATTAACTTAGAAAAAACTGTACCTATGTTTAATGATGCAATGTCTGTTCTTAAGAAAGTTGCATCTAAGAAAGGTAAAGTTCTTTTCGTTGGTACTAAACGTGCTGCTGGTGAAGTTATCAAAACTGAAGCGCTTCGTTCTGATCAATTCTACGTTAACCACCGTTGGTTAGGTGGTATGTTGACTAACTGGAAAACAGTACGTCAATCTATCAAGCGTCTTAAAGATCTAGAAGCTCAAAGCCAAGACGGTACTTTTGAAAAGTTGACCAAGAAAGAGGCGTTAATGCGCACTCGCGAAATGGAAAAACTTGAAAAAAGCCTTGGCGGTATCAAAAACATGGGCGGTTTACCTGACGTATTGTTTGTGATTGATGCTGAACACGAGCATATCGCTATTCGCGAAGCAAACAACCTAGGCATTCCTGTAATCTCTGTAGTTGATACAAACTCTTCACCTGATGGTGTTGATTACATCATTCCTGGTAACGACGATGCTATCCGTGCAATTAAATTGTACTTAGGCGCAGCTGCTGATACGGTACTTCAAGGTCGTCAAGACGACATCGTAGTACAAGCTGAAGAAGATGGTTTCGTAGAGGAAGCTGCTGAGTAATTGATGCATAAGCATTGATACTGAGTAAGCTTGATGAATAGCAGGGGGCAAGCTTGTCCCCTGAGTTTTATCCGATAATTAATCGAGGATCAAACAAATGGCAATTACTGCTGCCCTAGTAAAAGAACTGCGCGACCGCACTGGCGCAGGCATGATGGATTGTAAAAAAGCGTTGACTGAAACTGATGGTGACATCGAGTTAGCGATTGATAATATGCGTAAAAGTGGCGCTGCTAAAGCGGCTAAAAAAGCAGGTAACATTGCTGCTGATGGTGCAATTATCATTAAAGAAGGCGCTGGTTTTGCTGCCTTGTTAGAAGTGAACTGTCAAACAGATTTCGTGGCTAAAGATGCTAACTTTACCGCTTTTGCTGAAAAAGTTGCTGAAGCTGCTGCTGCAGAAAAAACTGACATCGACACTTTGAAAGCTAATTTCGAAGAAGCGCGCGTTCAGTTAGTGGCTAAAATCGGTGAAAATATCTCAATTCGTCGCGTTGAATACTTAGACGGCGCTTCAATTGCTTCATACCGTCACGGTGAGCGTATTGGTGTTGCTGTAACTGGTGAAGCTGACGCTGAGACACTTAAGCACGTTGCTATGCACGTTGCTGCTTCTAAGCCAGAGTTTTTATCTCCTGACGACGTTCCAGCTGATGTTGTTGAAAAAGAGAAAAAACTTCAAATCGAAATCGCGATGAATGAAGGCAAGCCTGCTGAAATCGCTGAGAAGATGGTTACTGGCCGCATGAAGAAATTCACCGGTGAAATCTCGTTAACTGGTCAAGCGTTCATTATGGAACCTAAGAAAACTGTTGGTGCAATCTTGAAAGAGAAAGGCGCTACGGTTGCTGGTTTTGTTCGCTTAGAAGTTGGCGAAGGTATCGAGAAAAAAGAAGAAGACTTTGCTGCAGAAGTTGCTGCACAAATCGCCGCAGCTAAAAAGTAATTTTAGTTGTTCTTCAGGTTGCGGTATCATGCCGCAACCTTCTTGTATTGTAATTATTGAGAGAATATCATCGCTATGAGCACCAATCCTAAACCTGCATACCGCCGCATTCTTTTAAAACTTTCAGGTGAAGCCCTCATGGGTGACGAAGGTTTTGGTATTGACCCTAAAGTACTCGACCGTATGGCTCTTGAAATAAAAGAGTTGGTTGAACTAGGGATCCAAGTTGGCTTAGTTATTGGTGGTGGCAATCTGTTTCGAGGCGAAGGCCTAGCGAAAGCAGGTATGAACCGCGTAGTTGGCGATCACATGGGTATGCTCGCAACCGTAATGAACGGCTTGGCGATGCGTGATGCGCTGCACCGAAATTTTGTAAATGCTCGTCTTATGTCAGCTATCGAGCTGAACGGCGTGTGTGATTCTTATAACTGGGCTGATGCTATCAGCAATCTAAAAGCCGGGAAAGTAGTCATCTTTTCTGCCGGTACTGGTAATCCGTTTTTTACTACAGACTCTGCTGCATGTTTGCGTGGCATCGAGATTGAGGCGGAAGCAGTGCTAAAAGGGACAAAAGTTGATGGTGTATATACTGCCGACCCAGTAAAAGACCCTAGTGCAACGCTATACAGCGAACTAGATTACAACGAAGTATTAGATAAAGAATTAAAAGTGATGGACCTTGCGGCCTTTACACTTGCTCGTGACCATAACCTGCCAATTCGTGTGTTTAACATGAATAAAGCAGGTAGCTTGAAAAATGTTGTTATGGGTTATGACGAAGGAACCACAATTCATCATTTATCGAATAAAGCTGAAACAGAGTAGGGAAAGTTATCGTGATTAATGCAATTAAAGAAGATGCTCAAACTCGCATGAGCAAAAGTATTGAGTCGCTTAAGACTCAAATGTCTAAAGTAAGAACGGGTAGAGCCCATACCAGTCTATTAGATGGCATCATGGTGCCTTATTACGGTGTCGATACTCCGCTCAAACAAGTTGGTAACGTATCTACTGAAGATTCAAGAACGCTAACCGTAACAGTCTTTGACGCCAGTTTAATTAGTGCTGTAGAAAAAGCGATCATGAGTTCAGATTTAGGTCTTAACCCCTCTTCAGCTGGCACCTTAATTCGTATACCGTTGCCAATGCTTACCGAAGAACGCCGCCGCGACTTGATCAAAATCGTTCGTGCTGAAGCAGAGCAGGCGCGTGTAGCAATTCGAAACATTCGTCGTGATGCTAATGGTGACATTAAAGATTTACTTAAAGAAAAAGAAATCGGTGAAGACGACGATAGAAAAGCACAAGACGACATTCAAAAAATCACTGACGCTTCGGTTAAGTTAGTTGATGCTGCACTCGCGGTAAAAGAAGCTGAGTTGCTGGAAGTTTAAACGTTATTTGAGTTAAAAATAGCCGTGTCTTGTTACACGGTTTTTTTTTGTAAGTACGAGTAGTAAGTATGACTTTACCCAAAGAACTGCAATTAGCAATGAAAGAGGCAATGCCTAAACACGTTGCTATTATCATGGACGGCAATGGCCGTTGGGCTCAGCAACGCGGTAAGCTTCGGATGTTCGGCCATCAAGCCGGTGTTAAAGCCGTTCGTCGCTCAGTGAGCTTCGCCACGCAACTTGAAATTAAGTCTCTTACTTTATTTGCTTTCAGCAGTGAAAATTGGCGCCGGCCAGAAGACGAAGTGTCAAGCTTAATGAATTTGTTTTTAACCGTTTTGCAACGCGAAGTTAAAAAACTGAAAAACAATAATGTACAACTAAGAATAATTGGTGATACTTCTCGTTTCAGTGAAAAACTGCAAAAACGTATCATTCAAGCTGAGCAGGATACAGCAGCTAACGACGGCCTAATTCTTAATATTGCTGCTAATTACGGCGGTAGGTGGGATATATTAAATGCTACTCAGCAAATGGCGCAAAAAGTTGCCTCTGGCAGTTTACGAGCTGAAGATATAACTGAGCAGCATATTTCTGATGTTATGGCTTGTGATACTGTTGGTGACGTTGACCTGTTGATTCGTACTGGCGGTGATCACCGTATTAGCAATTTTTTATTGTGGCAAACAGCTTACTCTGAATTGTGTTTTTGTGATGTATTATGGCCAGACTTTGACGAGCAAGCTTTTGGTGATGCAGTGGCTACCTTTGTTAGTCGTGAACGGCGATTCGGCTGTACCGGAGAACAAGTACAGGAACTGCTGAAAGACAATCAATATAATGAGGACAGTTTTGCTTAAGCAACGAATAATAACCGCGCTGGTATTAGCGCCACTCGCGCTTGCTGCCATTTTCAAACTGCCACTATTAGCGTTGGCATTGGTGTTTGCTGTAGTGCTATTACTAGCTGCAAGGGAGTGGGCTCGAATCGTTTCCGATGTACCAAAAATACGCGCCGCTTTCTTTGTCGTATTTACCTTGGTATTTGGTCTCAGCCTTTGGCAAATTCCTCTAGAGGGCGTCAGTCACTCAGTTTGGTTTAGTGTCCTGTTATCGATAGCCGCCGCCTGTTGGTTAGGAAGTATTGCATTGCTTTTTACTTATCCAAAATCAGCCACAATTTGGGGTAAATTAACTACTTTCAAAATCGTCTCTGGACTCATTATCCTTTTGCCTTTTTTCTGGTCGCTGGTATTTCTTCGCAACATCGATCAGAGCAACCCTTTGGTGGGTGGAGCGTGGGTTGTTTACGTCATGCTGCTGGTTTGGGCTGCTGATACTGGCGCTTATTTTGCCGGCAAGCGTTTTGGTAAAAGAAAACTGGCAAAAAATGTTAGCCCTAAAAAAACCATTGAAGGATTGCTCGGCGGGTTTGCTGTGGCAAGTTTGGTCACTATCGCCGCGTTGCTGTTGTTAGACATCCCTGAAGGGAAGGTGCTGATATTATTGCTTGCTAGTTGTTGTACCGTGTTGGCTTCAGTCGTTGGCGATTTGGTTGAAAGTATGTTCAAGCGTCAAGCCGGTATTAAAGATAGTGGTACTTTATTGCCTGGGCATGGCGGTTTGCTAGACCGAATTGATAGTCTTACCGCCGCAATGCCGGTATTTGCGTTCTTCTTCCTACACTGGATGTAAGCGAGTATGAGTAAGAACCTTGTCATTCTGGGCGCTACGGGTTCAATAGGCTGTAGCACTTTAAAAGTATTACGCGAAAACCCCAATAGTTATTTTTTGTATGGTGTGACCGGCGGTAAAAATGTAGCTTCTATGGTGGATATCTGCCGAGAGTTTGCGCCTAAATATGCAGTAATGGCTGACGATGAGAGTAATCAACAATTGCGCCGTATGGTGCACGATTTGGCGTTATCGTGTGAGGTGCTCAATGATCAAAATGCCATTGCTCAACTAGCTGTTGAGCCTGAGGTTGAGTTAGTGATGGCCGCTATCGTTGGTGCTGCCGGCTTACTCCCTACTTTAGCGGCAGTAAAGGCCGGCAAAACCGTATTGCTCGCTAATAAAGAAGCATTGGTTATGAGTGGCGCTATTTTTATGGACGCTGCTCGCCAAAGTGGTGCCCGAATCCTTCCTGTAGATAGTGAACACAACGCTATTTTTCAATGTATGCCTGATAATATTCAACAGTCTCTTGGGCATTGTGACTTAGCTGATTCGGGAATCAGTAAAATCTTGTTAACCGGTTCTGGTGGACCATTTCGTTATAGTGATGTAGCGAGTTTATCTGCGGTTACGCCTGCGCAAGCTTGTGCTCACCCTAATTGGTCGATGGGCAAAAAAATCTCGGTTGATTCAGCCACTATGATGAATAAGGGGCTGGAATATATCGAAGCCAAACGTCTCTTTAATACTCAGCCTAAGCAAATTGATGTCATTATTCATCCCCAATCTATTATTCACTCTATGGTTCAATACTGCGATGGGTCAGTCTTAGCCCAAATGGGAGAGCCTGATATGGCCACTCCTATCGCTCACGTGATGGCTTATCCAAACCGACAAGTATCAGGGGTTCAGCCGCTCGACTTTTTTTCTATTGGCGAGTTAAGTTTCATTCCCCCTGACTATGCGCGTTACCCTTGTCTAAAGCTTGCTGTTGATGCATGTTATGACAGTCAAACGGCGACCACCTGTTTGAATGCCGCTAATGAAATAGCTGTTGCTGCCTTTTTGTCAGGGCGTATAAAATTTACCCAAATTGCAGAAGTAGTAGCCAGTTGTTTAGATAAACTGAGTTATATCGGTTTGGAAACTGAACTTTCAGTTTTACTCGAGGTCGACAAGAGGGCGCGAATGCATGCCGATGCAGCAGTTAAAAGGATCTTTGCATGAACGAAATCATTTGGAATACCACATTTTTTGTTATTGCTTTGGGCATCTTAGTGACTGTCCACGAGTTTGGTCATTTTTGGGTAGCCAGACGGTGTGGTGTAAAAGTTGAACGATTTTCTATTGGTTTTGGTAAAGCGTTATGGCGTAAAACTGCAAAAGACGGCACCGAGTATGTAGTCGCGTTAATCCCTTTGGGGGGGTACGTAAAAATGCTCGACGAGCGAGTCGCTCAAGTGGCCCCAGAGTTGCGCGCTCAAGCATTTAATAACAAAAGCTTAAGCCAGCGAAGTGCAGTAGTCGCTGCAGGCCCGATGGCTAACTTTCTATTGGCAATAATGGCTTTTTGGCTGATGTTTGTGATTGGTGTCCCAGCGGTTAAACCTGTTTTAGGGGAAATGGCGCCATCAACTGTCGCTAGCCAAAGTGGTTTAGTGGCAGGTCAAGAAATAATCGAAATTGCCGGTGAAAGAACCTTAGATTGGGAAAGTGTAAACTTCGTCCTAGTGAGTCAGTTAGGTAGTGACTCTATTGAAATGACGGTGAAAGATGCGCAAACCTCTTTGTTATCCACCGTCAAACTAGATACCCGCGACTGGCAGTTAGATAGCGAGCAGCAAAGCCCGATTTTAAGTTTAGGATTAAGGCCATTTTCACCCGCAGTTTCACTCACTGTGTCACAGGTGGTTGATGGTAAGCCGGCAGACATCGCCGGTTTACAAAAAGGCGACCGTTTATTGGCTGTAGATGGGAACACACTCAACCAATGGCAAGACTTTGTCGATGTTGTGCAGGCTAAACCTGAGCAAGATATGGAAATAGAAGTCTTAAGAGATGGTCAAACTCAGCGTTTGACATTGGTTCCAGAATCTAGGGTTTATCAAGGTCATGCCAGTGGTTATGTTGGCCTTGCACCTGAAATTGCCGAGTACCCTGAAGAATATAGAATCGATTTACACTACGGCATTGTTGAATCTATAGGCAAATCATTAGAACGAACTTGGCATTTAAGCAAATTGACTGTTTCTATGATAGGTAAATTGGTGACAGGGGTAGTTTCTTTAGATAACCTTAGCGGTCCAATATCCATCGCTAAAGGCGCAGGTGCAACAGCCGATTATGGCTTAGTCTATTTTTTAGGCTTTATCGCGTTAGTTAGTATTAATTTGGGCATTATAAACTTATTTCCATTGCCGGTCTTAGACGGTGGTCATTTAGTCTTTTTTGCTGTTGAAGCAGTAACGGGCAAACCTGTCTCAGAGCGAGTGCAAGAGATAGGATTTAGGATTGGTGCAGTATTAGTTATGGCTCTAATGACATTAGCCGTATTTAATGACTTTATGCGCTTATAACAATTAATAGGACGTTTTATTTTCTTATGTTCAAAATGCAGTTGGTAGTTGGACTTTTTCTGGCTTGTCTCGCAGGGTCTTCTTTTGCTGAAAGTAAAACAGCGTTCACTGTGGCTGATATTCGTATCGAGGGCCTACAAAGAGTTTCTCTGGGTGCAGCATTATTACAGATCCCGCTTCGAGTGGGAGATGATGTAGACAGCGGCCAAATTAGCACCAGCATCAAACGTTTGTACAAAAGTGGCAACTTCGAAGATGTTCAAGTGTACCGTGATGGAGATGCCTTGGTGTTTAAAGTTCTTGAACGACCCACGGTAAGCAGTATCGAGTATTCAGGCAATAAGGATATTAAAACCGAGCAACTTGAAGAGTCGCTGCGCTCCTCAGGGATTAAAATAGGTGAGCCGTTAGACAAGACTAATCTACGAAACATTGAAAAAAGCTTAGAAGATTTTTATTACAGTGTGGGTAAATATAGCGCACGAGTGACATCGATTGTCACACCGTTACCGCGTAATCGAGTCGATTTAAAGTTTAACTTCCAAGAAGGTCTATCAGCCGAAATTCAACAGATAAATGTTATTGGTAATCAACAGTTTTCGTCTGGTGAGTTAATTAAACGTATGACCCTCACCGATCGTGCCCCATGGTGGAATGTATTAGCCGATCAGAAGTATCAAAAGCAAAAACTAGCGGGCGACTTAGAGACCATCAATAGCTTTTATTATGATCGTGGTTATATTCGCTTTAAAGTCGATTCAACTCAGGTAGCGCTAACGCCAGATAAAAAAGGCATCTACATTACAATCAATGTTGACGAAGGCGACATTTATCGCGTGGAAAAAGTTGAGTTAGCGGGCAACTTACTCGATAAGAGTGCAGAGCTGAATGGGCTTGTCAGTATTAAGTCTGGCGATGTTTACAGTGGCGCCGAAGTGACCAAGACAGAAGAAATTCTTTCCAAGTTTCTAGGTCGCTACGGTTATGCGTACCCGCAAGTTAGTGTGTTCCCCGTGATTAATGATGAAGACAAAACGGTGGTTCTAAATGTTAACGTTGATCCTGGTAGTCGTGTGTATGTTCGAAGAATCAATGTAAGCGGTAATACCATTACCAAAGATGAAGTGTTGCGCCGAGAAATGCGCCAAATGGAAGGCACTTGGTTATCCAGTCGCTTGGTCGAGCAGTCTCGCTCTCGTTTAAGTCGACTTGGCTTTTTTGAAACCGTCGATGTCGAGACCGTCAAAATACCGGGGTCGCAAGACCAAGTAGACATAAATTTTGTGGTAAAAGAGCAACCTTCAGGCTCGTTTAATGCAGGGGTTGGCTTTGGTACAGAGTCTGGCTTAAGTTTATCGGCAGGGGTACAGCAAGATAACTTTTTAGGCTCGGGCAATCGGGCCGGTATTAACGTTAGTACCAACAAATACTCTAAAAACTTTGATGTGAATTTTAACGACCCTTATTTCACTAAAGATGGCGTCAGTTTTGGTGGACGTTTTTATTACACGGATTTTGAAGCCTCAAAGGCAGATATTGTTGATTATAACAACGAAACCATTGGCCTACGTGGCACGCTAGGTTTTCCAGTCAATGAATATAACCGTTTAAGCGCAAGTCTAGGTTTAGAACAAAATAAGATTTCTCAATTAAATGCTTACGCACAAATTCAGCAATTTTGGGATATTTACTCACCACACCGTAATGACGATGGCTCATTAACTTTTCAGTCCTTAGATACCACGTTTGGTTGGACGAGAAACTCGTTAAACAATGGCTCGATGCCAACGGCGGGTTCTTCGCAAAAATTCGATACAAAAATTACCGTACCGGGGTCGGATGTACAGTATTTTAAAATGAGTTTTGACACCCGCCATTTCTTCCCTATTACCACTAACCATGATTGGGCTTTTACTGTTCGTGGTAAGTTGGGTTATGGTAATGGTTACGGACAAATTGAGGGCAATGATCAAATCTTGCCGTTTTTTGAGAATTTCTATGCCGGTGGCTATTCAACGTTACGCGGCTTCCGTTCTAACACCGTAGGACCTCGAGCTCTTTATATTGTTGATGCTAACGGTAGTTCTTATGTGACGGCATCAGATGACTCTGTAGGTGGTAACGCCTTAGCGGTGGGCAGCGCCGAGCTTATTTTCCCCACTCCGTTTTTAGATGAAGCGTATATTCGACAGGTCCGTACAACTGCATTCGTAGATTTCGGTACAGTATGGGATACCGAGTTTGATTTTGAACAATATAACCAAATGCAATGTATCAGCCGTTGTGACCGTTTCGGGGATTATTCTTCCCCAGATAGGATTCGAGTATCAGTGGGGGTTGCTATTCAATGGCTTTCGCCAATGGGTCCACTGGTGTTCTCATTTGCTAAACCAATAAAAAGCTACGAAGGAGATCGTTCCGAGACTTTCTCATTCAATATTGGCCAAACATTTTAATTCTTGATTTAGGAGAAAACTTTTGAAAAAACTAATTGCTTCTGTTGCCCTAGCTGCAACCATTATGGCACCGAGCTTTGCTGTATTAGCTGAGACTAAAATTGCTGTTATTAATATTGCTGAAGTTTTTCAGCAACTACCACAACGCGATACTTTACAGAAAACCCTGAAAGATGAATTTGAAGTGAGAGTCCAAGAAGTGCGTGGTTTGGAAGCTGAAATGCAACGTTTGTTCGACAAACGTGAAAAAGATGGTGAGTTGCTTGGTCAACAAGAAGTGACCAAAATAACCCGTCAGCTCGAGACTATGCAAGCTGAGTACAAGTTAAAGCGTAAAAACTTAGAAGAAGATCAACGTCGCCGTGGTGCTGAAGAACAGCAGAAATTGATGGTTAAAGTTCAGGACGCTGTGGTTGAAGTATCTAAATCTCAAGGCTACGATTTAGTATTACCTTTAGACGCTACGGCTTATGCATCAGAGGCTCTCGATATTACTAAGTTAGTGGTTCAACAAGTTAGTAAGAGTAAGTAATTATGTCTTTAAGTCTTGGCCAAATTGCAGAGCAACTTGGCCTTACTATTAAAGGTGACACTGAGCAAACGATTAAACGTATCGCTCCGTTTGAACACGCTGCTGATCAGGAAATTAGCTTTTTAACCAATGCTAAATACAAGCCTTTGTTAGCGGCTTGTAAGGCTAGCGCACTGATTTTAAACAAAGCGGACGCGGCGCTTTTTAGTGGTAATGTGCTAATTAGCGAAGACCCTTATGTCAGCTATGCTTTGTTAGCGCAATTGTTAGATACAACACCTCGTTGTGCTAATGGCATCGCTGATAGCGCCGTTATCGGTAAAGACGTTGTTCTAGGTAGTGGTGTCGCTATTGGCCCCAATGCGGTAATCGAAGATGGTGTTAAGCTAGGTGATGGGGTTCAAATAGGTGCAGGTTGTTTCATTGGTAAACAAGCCGTTATTGGCGACAGCACTAAACTTTGGGCTAATTGCAGCATTTATCACCGGGTAGAAATTGGTGCTCGTTGTTTAATACAAAGTAATACCGTGATTGGTTGTGATGGTTTTGGCTATGCTAATAAGCAGGGCCAGTGGATAAAAATCCCTCAAGTTGGCTCGGTGATTATCGGCGATAATGTCGAAATAGGCGCATCAGTGTCAATAGACCGCGGTGCCTTAGATAATACAGTTATAGAGTCAAATGTGATCATTGATAATCAGGTACACATTGCTCACAACGTAACTATTGGCGGTGGTACAGCCATCGCTGGGACAACAGGTATTGCCGGAAGTACTAAAATAGGACGTTACTGCATAATTGGCGGTGGCGTGGCTATCAATGGGCATATTAGTATCTGCGATCAGGTCACTCTAACGGGCAACTCAATGGTGACTAAATCTATCACTGAGGCAGGGGTGTTCTCATCGGGTATGCCGATACAAGCCAATCGAAAGTGGCGTAAATCCATGGCTCGGCTCTCTCAAATTGATGAGATGCACAAAAGAATTGTTAGCTTGGAGCGAAATAAAAGCTCCGATCAGGATTAACCTAGGAACACATTTTGACTAAAGAACTTAATCGCTTAGAAATTCAAGATATTATGGAATTGTTGCCACATAGGTACCCGTTCCTATTAGTTGACCGTGTACTAGATTTTGAAATAGGCAAAACCTTACATGCGGTAAAAAACGTGACCTTTAACGAACCTTTTTTTACTGGGCACTTTCCACAACAACCGGTATTTCCTGGTGTTCTCATTCTGGAAGCTTTGGCGCAATGTACCGGTATTTTGGCATTTAAATCAACCACTAAACCTAGCGAGAATGAATTGTATTTTTTTGCGGGTATTGATAATGCGCGCTTTAAGAAACCAGTAGGTCCAGGTGATGTTTTACACCTAGAGGTAGAATTATTGCGAGATCGTCGCGGGGTTGGCAAGTTCAACTGTGTTGCCAAAGTAGAAGATGAAATAGTCTGTAGTGCCGAAATTATGTGCGCCCGCAGAGCCTATAAGTAGGTGGAAAACGTTATGATTGATAGCTCGGCTAGTATACACCCCACAGCGATCATTGAAGGTAATGTCTGCATTGGTGCCAACACTACCGTGGGCGCTTTTACTATTATTCGCGGTGAAGTTCAAATAGGTGAAAATTGTCAAATTGCTTCACATGTCGTTATTAAAGGTCACTCTAAAATTGGCAACAATAATCGCATCTATCAGTTTGCGTCGGTGGGTGAGGATTGTCAGGATCTAAAATATGCTGGCGAAGAAACCTATTTGGAAATTGGCGATAACAACACTATCCGAGAAAGCGTAACCATTCATCGTGGAACCGCTCAAGATAACAGCGTAACCAAAATAGGCAGTAACTGTTTATTTATGATTAACGCTCATGTAGCTCATGACTGTGTAGTGGGTAACGGTTGTATTTTTGCTAATAATGCTACTTTAGCAGGCCACGTTACTATTGGAGATAATGTTATCTTTGGTGGTCAAGCGGCTATTCATCAGTTCGGTAAAGTCGGTTCTTATGCCTTTATCGGCGGCTGTGCAGCGGTTAATAAAGATGTCCCCCCTTATGTGATGGCAGTGGGTAACTACGCTCGTCCGGTTGCTGTTAACACCGAAGGCTTGTTACGCCGGGGTTTTAGTAAAGATGCGATTAAGGCGATTCGTCAAGCTTACAAGACTCTATATCGCAGTGGTAACACCTTGGATGAGGCCTTGACTCAAATTGAGTTGTCAGCTGAGCAGTTTCCTGAAGTTAAATTATTCGCTGACTTTTTGAAAGAGAATGGTAGGGGTATTGTTCGCTAATGGTGCAAGCCAATTTGCATATTGCCATCGTCGCCGGGGAAGTCTCCGGCGATATTTTAGGTGCAGGTTTAATCACCGCTCTTAAACAACACTATCCGAACGCTCGGTTTTCAGGTATTGCAGGCCCTTTGATGCAAGAGCAAGGCTGTGAAGCGTTGTTCGATATGGAAGAGCTTTCGGTAATGGGCTTAGTTGAAGTATTAGGCCGGTTGCCAAGGATCCTCAAGATACGCAAGCAGATCCTACAACACTACTTGAATTCCCCTCCTGATGTTTATATTGGTATCGATGCTCCTGACTTCAACTTGGGGGTTGAGCATAAGTTGCATGCTAATGGGATCAAAACAGTCCATTATGTTAGCCCTTCAGTGTGGGCTTGGAAGCAAAAGCGGGTGTTCAAAATTAAAGAAGGCTGCAACAAAATATTGGTCTTTTTGCCTTTTGAAAAGGCCTTCTATGATCGCTTTGAGGTTCCTTGTGAATTTGTGGGTCATACTTTGGCAGATCAAGTACCGATGGTTAATCCACAATTGCCAGCCATCGAACTGCTGGGCTTAAATACCAAGCAAAAAGTATTGGCGATTCTTCCTGGCAGCCGACACGCGGAAGTAGGCTTATTAAGCCCTGTATTTTTAGAGTCTGCAAGGCAGTTAGTTAAGCGTTTTCCCGGTTTACAATTAGTGGCGCCACTGGTTAATCAACGCCGCCGAGAACAATTTGAGGCTTTAATTCAAGAGCATGCACCTGAGCTGGATATAAAAATCGTAGATGGACATGCTCGGGCAGTGATGACCGCCGCCGACGCTATTTTACTTGCTTCTGGCACTGCAACTCTCGAGGCAATGTTAGTAAAACGTCCGATGGTTGTTGCATACCGCTTCAAGCCGCTTACATATCGTATCGCCAAAATGATCGTGAACGCTAAGTTTGCCGCGTTACCCAATTTATTGGCTGATGAGATGATTGTTAAAGAGTATGTACAAGAAGATTGTACTAGCGATAATATTGTAGCTGAAATTAGTCGCCTGCTGAGAAGTGACAACAGCAAGTTGCTCGAACAGTTCTCTCACTTGCATCAGCAGATCCGTTGTAATGCTGACCAAAAGGCCGCTCAGGCTGTTATCGATGTAATAAATAGCTAGTTATTCACTAGTCATATTTGTCCTTCATTGGAGTTAGTGATGACACAGTTTATCTACCCCTCTGGTTTTTGTTTATTTGCTGGTGTTGATGAAGTCGGTCGTGGTCCACTGGTGGGCGATGTAGTTACCGCCGCGGTAATATTGGACCCCAATAAACCCATTAGTGGTTTGAACGACTCTAAAAAGCTTTCGGAGAAAAAACGTATTGTTTTAGCCGAACAAATTAAGAGCAATGCATTGTGTTGGGCGCTGGGCCGAGCCAATCCGCAAGAGATTGATCAATTAAATATATTGCATGCCACCATGCTGGCAATGTCTCGGGCTGTCGAAGCATTAAGTATTGTTCCAGACTTCGCTCTGATTGATGGCAATCGTGAGCCAAGCTTATCGATACCTTGTCAAGCTATAGTCAAAGGCGATGGCTTGGTCGCTGAGATAAGTGCCGCCTCAATTATCGCTAAAGTTGCCCGTGACCAGGAAATGACAGAGCTTGACCGTCGTCACCCCGCTTACCAATTTGCGAAACATAAAGGTTATCCAACCGCAGTGCATTTAGAAATGTTAGCTAAGCATGGGCCTATCGCCGAGCATCGCCGTAGCTTTAAACCGGTTCAACGTGTTTTAGGAGAACTTTAACTTTGTCAGAGCCTTCTCAATCTCCTGCGTTTATCCATTTAAGGGTTCATTCGGACTTTTCAATGATCGATGGTCTGAAGAAAGTTAAACCTATTATTGCCAAAGCCGCAGAGCTGAATATGCCTGCTATTGCTCTCACCGATCAGACTAACTTTTGTGGTTTAGTAAAGTTTTATGGCGAAGCGCATAACCGAGGTATAAAACCGATTATTGGCTGTGACTTCTTCGTCAAGTCTGAAGAGTTTGCTGATGACCACTTTCGTTTAACCCTGTTAGCCGTTGATAATCAAGGCTATCAAAATATAACTATGCTGATATCACGCGCATACTTACGGGGCCAGCTGCAAGGTAGACCGGTTATTGATAAGCAGTGGTTAAGCGAACATGCCGAAGGGGTGATCGTATTATCCGGCGCGCGCCATGGTGATGTAGGTAAAGCTTTACTCAAGGGAAATGCAGTATTAGTTGAACGCTGCCTACGCTTTTATCAACAGTATTTCGCCGATAATTATTTTTTGGAATTGATACGCACCGGTCGCCCTGACGAAGAAAATTATTTACATATGGCAGTTGAACTAGCTGCTCAGCAACAACTCCCTGTTGTCGCGACTAATGAAGTCGTCTTTTTGGAAGAAGACCAATTTCAACCTCATGAAGTGAGAGTGGCTATTCATGATGGTTTTGGCATGGATGACAATCGCAGGCCTAAAAAATATAGTGCTCAGCAATACTTACGTAGCGAACAAGAAATGCAGAACTTGTTTGCAGATATCCCTGAAGCGTTACAAAACTCAGTAGAAATTGCCAAGCGGTGTAATGTTACCGTTCGCTTGGGAGAATACTTCTTACCCGACTTCCCCACAGATGGGCTGCCAATTGAAGAGTTTTTTTGTAAGGTATCCTGGGATGGCCTAGAAGAGCGTTTGGAGTTTCTATTTCCTGATCCCGAAGAGCGCGCGAAGCGACGACCTGAATATGATGAACGTCTACAAATTGAGCTAGATGTTATCAACCAAATGGGGTTCCCTGGGTACTTCCTGATCGTAATGGAATTTATTCAGTGGAGTAAAGATAATAATATTCCGGTGGGGCCCGGTCGCGGCTCGGGTGCAGGGTCGTTGGTGGCGTATGCACAAAAAATTACAGACCTCGATCCGCTTGAATACGACTTACTGTTTGAACGCTTTTTGAACCCCGAGCGGGTTTCCATGCCCGATTTCGACGTCGACTTTTGCATGGATCGCCGAGACGAGGTGATTGACCACGTCGCAGAGCTGTATGGTCGCGATGCGGTATCACAAATCATCACTTTTGGTACCATGGCCGCTAAAGCGGTGGTTCGGGATGTGGGTAGGGTGCTTGGGCAGCCTTATGGTTTTGTTGACCGTATATCAAAATTGATCCCTCCTGATCCAGGCATGACCTTGGAAAAAGCCTTTGAGGCCGAACCGCGATTACCTGAGCTTTACGATAGTGATCAAGAAGTTCGCGAACTGATCGATATGGCTAGGATACTTGAAGGGGTTACCCGTAATGCAGGTAAACACGCGGGAGGGGTGGTTATATCGCCCACTACTATTACTGACTTTGCCCCCTTGTATTGTGATGCAGAGGGTAAAAACCCTGTTACTCAGTTTGATAAAAATGATGTGGAGTACGCCGGTCTTGTTAAGTTCGACTTCCTTGGCTTACGTACCTTAACCATTATCCAATGGGCACTGGATATGTTAAATCCGGTGCTTGCGGCCAAAGGTGAACCGCCGGTTGATATTGCGGCTATTTCAACCACCGATCAAAAATCTTTCAGGCTATTACAAGATTGTAAAACCACCGCTGTATTCCAGCTGGAATCGCGCGGCATGAAAGATCTGATCAAGCGGCTTAAGCCAGATTGTTTTGAAGACATGATTGCATTAGTTGCTTTGTTCCGTCCAGGTCCTTTGCAATCAGGTATGGTAGATAACTTTATTGAACGTAAGCACGGCCGCGAGGCGGTGTCTTACCCAGATGAAAAATGGCAACACGATAGCCTACAGCCTATTCTTGAACCTACTTACGGGATCATTCTGTATCAAGAGCAAGTGATGCAAATTGCTCAGGTCCTAGCGGGTTATACTCTTGGCGGTGCAGACATGTTACGCCGCGCAATGGGTAAGAAGAAACCTGAAGAAATGGCCAAGCAGCGTGCGGTATTTGAAGAAGGTGCTATCAAAAATAATGTCGACGGTGAGTTGGCTATGAAGATTTTTGATTTAGTTGAAAAGTTTGCAGGCTACGGTTTTAACAAATCCCACTCAGCCGCCTATGCATTAGTATCTTATCAAACGCTGTGGATGAAGACTCATTACCCTGCGTACTTTATGGCTGCGGTAATGTCTGCCGATATGGATAACACCGATAAGATTGTTACCTTGGTTGACGAATGTAGCAACATGAAGTTGAAGCTTGTTCCGCCTGATGTTAACGCAGGTTTGTTCAAGTTCTCGGTGAATTCTGATGAAGAAATTGTTTACGGTATTGGTGCCATCAAAGGCGTCGGAGAGGGGCCTATTGACGCTATTTTAGCGGCAAGAAAATCTGGCCCATTTATCGATTTGTTTGATTTTTGCTGTCGTTTAGATCTTAAAAAAATCAATCGCCGAGTGATCGAAAAGCTCATCATGGCTGGCGCTATGGATAAGTTGGGGCCTCACCGAGCTGCACTGATGGCTACTTTACCTTCAGCCATGCAAGCAGCCTCTCAGCAGGCTCAAGCTTCGGCTCGTGGGCAAGAAGACTTATTTGGCGTATTGTCAGTAGAGGATGACACTCGGCCAAGTTTTGTTGAACAAGACAAATGGACTGAAAAAGTCTGGCTAGAGGGAGAGAAAGAAACGCTAGGCCTATATTTAACGGGTCACCCAGTAAACCGCTATTTAAAAGAGTTTCGTCATTATACAACGGGCCGCTTAGTAGATATTCGCCCAACTGGTCGGGACACTACCTCTACCGTAGCTGGTTTAGTATTGTCTACCCGCGTAATGATGACTAAGCGGGGTGCTAAGATGGGTATTATCCAATTGGATGATAGAAGTGCCCGTCTAGATATCATGTTTTTTAGTGAAGCCTTTGATACTTACCAAGAACTACTTGAAAAAGATCGCATGTTGGTCATTCAAGGGCAGGTCAGCGTTGATGATTTCTCTGGAGGCATTAAAATGACTGCTCGAGAGGTTATGGACTTATCGACAGCGCGTGAACGTTGGTTAAAGAAGCTACGCTTGAATATGTGTCGAGACCAGCTTGACGAATTATTTTGGCAACGATTTTATAAGGTTATAGAGCCATATCGTGCCGGTACCTGTCCAGTGACGATAAGTTATGAAGGCGATCATGCCAGTGGCATGTTAAGCTTAGGTACAGATTGGCGAATTACGCCAAGTGAAGATTTAATAGAGGCGTTGACCCAATTGTTGGGACAACAGCAAGTCACCCTAGAATTTAATTAAGAATAAGTTTATATGAATCCGAATTTTCTAGAGTTTGAGCAGCCTATTGCTGAGCTGCAAGCGCAAATTGAAGAGTTGTGCATCGTAAATGAAGAATCTGGTGTAGATGTTGATTTGCAAGACGAAATTTCTCGTTTGCAAGAAAAGCAAAATGATTTAACAAAAAAAATATTCTCAGATTTAGGTGCTTGGCAAGTAGCCCAATTAGCTCGACACCCTAATCGTCCTTATATGCTCGACTATATCGAACATATCTTTACAGATTTTGATGAATTAGCGGGTGATAGAGCCTACGCGAACGACGAAGCTATTATCGGTGGTATGGCCCGTTTAGACGGCAAACCCGTAATGCTTATCGGTCAGCAAAAGGGGCGCGAAACTAAAGAGAAAATTCGCCGTAACTTTGGCATGCCAAAGCCTGAAGGTTACCGCAAAGCACTGCGTTTAATGGAAATGGCCGAACGTTTTAACATGCCAATTATTACCTTCATTGATACCCCAGGTGCCTACCCCGGGGTAGGTGCAGAGGAACGTGGTCAGAGTGAAGCTATTGCTAAAAATTTATTGGTGATGGCTGGCCTAAAGGTGCCGACTATCTGCACGGTGATTGGTGAAGGTGGCTCAGGTGGCGCTTTAGCTATTGGTGTCGGTGACCGCGTAAACATGCTCCAATACAGTACCTATTCGGTTATTTCTCCAGAAGGCTGTGCTTCTATTCTTTGGAAAAGTGCTGATAAAGCACCCACCGCCGCTGATGCTATGGGGATCACCTCTGCTCGCCTAAAAGAGCTTGATTTGATTAACGATATCGTTGCTGAACCATTGGGTGGAGCACATCGCGATATACCTGAAATGGCTCGCAACCTCAAAGTAAAATTACTCAATGACTTAGAGTCATTAAGTGCTTTAGATGTTGATACCTTGCTCGAACAGCGTTACCAACGACTAATGTCTTACGGTTACTGCTAATTTCTAAGCATGCATTGAGCTGGAACGTTTCTCAATGCATGTTTAATAGGCCTGACAGTGTCCCTTACTTTTACTTTTGATAAGCACTTTAAACACTTAAGCCCAGCGGTTAGAAAATTGGTGGTCGCCTATAGCGGCGGCTTGGATTCTAGTGTTTTACTTTCTCTAAGTGCAGCCTACGCAAAAAGAAATCCACATATACGCGTCATTGCTGTTCATGTTAATCATGGTCTTCAACAACAAGCTAATTCTTGGCAGGAACACTGTCGTCAGCAGGCCTCGTTGCTTGAGGTTCGTTTTTATAGTGAAGCCTTAAATATCAAACTCGATGCTAGACAAAGCCTAGAAGCCGTTGCACGAGAGGCCCGCTACGCTGCGCTGACTAAATATATCGGCAGTAAAGACAGCCTGCTACTCACCGGCCACCATGCCGATGATCAGTTCGAAACCTTTATGTTGGCCCTAAAGCGCGGTAGCGGAGTGAATGGTTTAGCGGCAATGCCATTGCAAAGGCCCTTTGCTCAAGGCTCATTGTTACGCCCCTTGTTGGCGTTTAGTCGCGCTGAATTAGAAGATTATGCACAATCTCATCAATTGACTTGGATAGACGACCCGAGTAACGAGTCTATGGATTATGACCGCAATTTCTTGCGTCACCAAGTTATGGCGACTTTAAGCCTGCGCTGGCCTCAGATACTCAAAACGACTCAGCGTAGTGTGCAACATTTACAAGAAGCTAATCAGCTAGCGACTGAGATTGCCGAAAGTGATTATTCTCAGGTGGGCGAGAATGGCGCATTAAGCTGTTCAGCTTTGCATGACTTAAGTGAGGCTAGACGCAATAATCTATTACGCCACTGGTTTACAATCCATGATTGGTTGTACCCGAGCCAGGCTCAGTTAGGTCAAATAGTTAGTCAGTCTCTAGCTAAACAAGACGCAAAGGTTTCTGTAAAGCTCAGTGAAGGAGAGGTTCGCCGGTTTAAAGGGCGTCTTTATTTAGTAGCTAAGCAATGCTTAATTGAAAGCTCGCACCATCAACCTTGGAACATGAATAGTGTCCAACATTTGTTGTTGGAAAATCACAGCAAAATAAGTTGGTATCAGGGCGGCAATTTATTGCCACCTAAACTGGGCGAAGTGGTTACGCTACGATTTCGTTCAGAACTTACCGTGAGTGATTTTGTCGCCGCTGAACATAATGGGCGTAGGAGTATTAAGAAGTTACTACAAGAAGCGCAATTGCCGTCTTGGCAGCGTAATCGCATTCCCTTTGTATTTTACGATGATTGTTTAGTCGCTATTGGCGACTTATATACCAACGCTAGCTTGCAGGCTGATAATAACCAAGGCATTAGGTTTAGTTGGACGCCAGCTTGTTAGCGTAAAGCCGCTCATCAGCTAATTGTATTAGCTGGGCGCTATTTCGACCTGGCTCCCAGGTACATACTCCGACACTAGCGGATACTTCGTATTGGGCCAATAAAGGCGTATTTGCCAGTTCATTATTCAGTCTAGCTACCACTTTTTGGGCTGAGTATTCGGTGGCTGGACGAAGTAACATGGCAAATTCATCCCCCCCAATTCGAAAAGCTTGGTCGCCACTGCGAATTACTGATTTTAGTATGTCGGCAAAACCAATTAAAACCTGATCACCGACAGGGTGACCGAGCGTATCATTAACTTGTTTAAATTTGTTTAAATCTAGTAACATCAACACCAAACCACCATGTTGCTGCTGACATTGGCGCGTTTGTTGTTCTATAGACGTATGTAACGATTCGTCAAAATGCGCCCTATTACCAATACCAGTGAGGTAATCATTTCTCACTCTTTCTTGCAAACGAGAAATTTGCAAAGCATGTTTTAGCGGTGCTTGTAACAACTGACTTAATTGACGTAATTGTTGAATCTCGTTGCGTTGAAAAGGCGTATCGCGGGTAAACGTTGCGATCCCTAAAGGGCGTTTTTTGTCATTGAGTGAAAAACTACGGTAGTAACGTTGCCCTTCAAACAAGCTTACTTCTTGCTGAATGCCATCGCTAACTAAACGTAATGCCGAAAACTCTACGTAACTACTTGCCGCGGCGGCAAAGTTTTGCAGTAGATCTTCCAATAACAGGCTTTCTTGAAGCGCTTCAATAATACTGAGTTTCTGTAATGGGTTTAACTCAGCACTATTAGAAAATTGTGATATTTTTCTTGGGCTTACAATATCATTTTGTGCTAATTGTAGCGAATCCATAATTACTTTACTCTCGATAATATCTTGCTATATTGCGTCAAATAACGCCGCTATCTAAGATAAAGCAATTTTTAGGCCATGTTATTTTTCTAAAAAAGCCAAAATATTGTCAATTTGTTTTAAGCCGTCTTGGTATCCATGACTTATTAAGCAGTTTGTGTAAGCTTTCTCAAACATTAAAAAGCTGGTAATAGCTGAAGGTTTGTCGCGTTTAATGCCTAAGGTGATAAGCATCATTCTCACACTAAAAGGCAAGTGGGAATAATAATCATGTGACAGTTGCTCGAAATCTAATTGGGGTTTAATACTGAGGGTTTCCACAGGCCGTAAGTCTAATTGCTGCTGCTGTTGTTCAGTCAATAAATCTAGAGTGCGGTTTATTCGCTCTAGGCGTTCAAGATCAGAGTTTAGAGTATCGGAAAACACCGAATCTAATAAATGACCTGCAATGGTAGCACTGTTGGGGGCGGGAGCATCTATGCCTGAGGAAGGGTGGCGCTGTTGTTCTAGGTGAATCGCCAGTATTTTATCGGCCCCTAAATGAATCGCTGGGCTAAGCGGGCACAACTGATGAATTGAACCGTCACCATAAAAATCTTTTCCTACTTTGGCCGCAGGAAAGATTAAAGGTATCGCCGTTGAAGCCAGTAAATGGGTAGTATGAATTTGGGTTTTTTGTCCTAGTCGCCGCGCCCTTTGCCAGTTTTGTTGCTTTTCGTCAGCCTGAAAAAAAGACAATGAATTTCCATCTTGATAGTTAGAAGCGGTAACAGAGAGCGCATGCAGGTATTGGTTTGCGATGTTTTTATCGATACGTTTATAGTTGAGGTAGGCATCTAATAAATCTTGTAAAGGCTCGTTGTTAAGTAGCGAAAAGCCCTGCTGTTGCTTGTAGTCGGCATGTAAACTTTTACACACGATTGAGGAGAGCTGCTTGGCGATGGCTAAGCCGTCGGTTTTAAATACCTGCTTACATTCGAAGTTTCGCCAAATATACTCAAGTTTTTTAACGCCAAGGCGAAAGCACGAAGCATACACCGATAATGCAGTAGCATTAATCGCTCCGGCCGAAGTTCCGCAAATAATCGAAAACGGACTAGCGTGATTTCTTGGGTATTGTTCAGCAATTGCTTTTAGTACACCAACCTGATAGGCGGCACGAGCGCCGCCACCGGTGAGTACGAGCGCCACTTTTTGGTTGGATTTAACGGTAGCCTTTTGATTCATAATTATATGTTAGCACAGCGATAGCGGGGAGCTTGCTAAAGCAATCACACATCTAAGACAAAAAAAGCTGGCCTAAGCCAGCTTTTAGTCACAATGAAAGTGCTTTTCTAGAACTGTTCGAAGATATCTTCAACGGCTACTTCTGTCTTTTCTCCAGTGCGACGGTTTTTGTACTCGATAACACCTTTATCTAAACTGCGATCACCAATCACAATCACGTGAGGTATACCGATCAGTTCGATGTCTGCAAACATTACACCTGGGCGCTCTTTGCGATCATCGAATAATACATCGATGCCTCGTTGCTTCGCTTCTTCATAAAGTTTGTTAGCTACTTCTTGTACTCGATGAGATTTATGCATATTCATTGGTACGATAGCTAGCTTAAATGGCGCGATAGCTTCTGGCCATGTGATGCCATATTTATCATTATTTTGCTCAATGGCTGCAGCCACGATGCGAGAGACACCAACACCATAACAGCCCATCGTTAGAACTTGGTTTTTACCTTGTTCATTAAGTACTGAGGCATTCATTGATTTTGCGTAGCTATCTCCAAGTTGGAAGATGTGACCTACCTCAATACCGCGTTTAATAGCTAAAGTGCCTGAGCCACAAGGACTTGGGTCACCCTCTACTATGTTACGTAAGTCAGCGACTTCACCAAGAGGTAAGTCTCGCAGCCAATTGATACCAAACAGGTGTTTGTCATCAACGTTGGCACCGGCACCAAAATCACTACAGTGAGCTGCACTTCGATCGACAATGATCGGCATCGGCAAGTTTACAGGGCCTAATGATCCGGGACCAGCCCCCACTGCTTGGCGAATTTCTTCTTCGCTCGCAAATTCTAAAGGCGCGGCAACAAGCGCCAGTTTCTCCGCTTTGATTTCGTTTAACTCGTGGTCACCGCGAAGAATTAAGGCAATCAGTTTATGCCCTGACTCTTCATCAGCTTTAACAATGAGTGTTTTAACTGTCTGTTCAATTTTAAGGTCAAACTGCTCGACCAACTCGGCGATGGTTTTCGCATTGGGTGTGGCTACCTCATGCATTTCTTGGCTAGGTGCAGTGCGTTCACCGACTGGCGCTAGCGCTTCAGCTTTTTCAATGTTTGCTGCGTAATCACTGCCATCGGAAAATGCGATAGCATCTTCACCCGATTCAGCCAGAACATGGAACTCGTGGGAGACTGCGCCTCCAATACTGCCGGTATCAGCGAGTACGGGGCGATATTCCAGACCCAAACGTTCAAATATTCGGCAGTAAGCGGCGTGCATTTCGTCGTAGGTTTCTTGCAAACACTCATCAGAAAGATGGAATGAGTAGGCATCTTTCATTAAAAACTCGCGTGAGCGCATTACGCCAAAACGTGGTCGCACTTCATCACGAAACTTTGCCTGAATTTGGAAAAGATTGAGTGGTAATTGCTTATAGCTATTTATTTCTTTACGCACTAATTCAGTCACCACCTCCTCGTGGGTAGGACCGAGTACGAAATCTCGCGAATGGCGATCTTTAAAACGTAGTAGCTCTGGGCCAAATTTATCCCAACGACCCGTTTCTTCCCAAAGGTCAGAAGGTTGTACGGTTGGCATGTGGATCTCAATTGAGCCACTGGCATTCATTTCTTCTCGAACAATTTGTTCGACTTTAGACAGCACTCTTAAACCATTGGGTAGCCAAGTATATAAACCTGAGGCGAGCTTACGGATCATCCCGGCTCGTAACATTAATTGGTGAGAGATAATCTCAGCATCACTTGGAGTTTCTTTCTGAGTTGCCAGAAGATATTTGCTAGAACGCATATCTAACCTTTCATATTCGCTAATAAATTGCGGCGATTGTAACAGGCTAACAATACTCTGTCAGGCCTTGTCACGACGGTCGCCGATGATTTTTGCTGGGTTGCCAGCCATAATCGCCCAGTCAGTAACACTTTTGGTGACAACTGAGCCCATTCCAATCACTGCATGGTCACCAATGGTGACTCCGTCAACGATGCAAGCGTTGGCGCCTATCCAAACGTCTTCACCAATATGCACACCTTTGGAGCTATTATTTTGTTTCCAAATGGGTGTGTCGGGATGCATGCCATGATTGAACGCATATATTTTTACGCCGTTAGCAATTCGAGTGTTATTACCGATAACTATGCCATTTTTTCCTCCGTCAATTGAACAGCTATGGTTTATAGCGACATCATGGCCAATAGTAATCGGGCCATGGAGGAAGCTTTGCGCTGCAATAAACGAGTTATTACCTATTGTTATATCGCGTCCGGGTTCGGCAAACAATTGAGCGTCGGGTGCGACAAAACAATTATTCTTAAATACGATGGTTTCTAGTTCAGTTAGGGTTTGCTGTAATTCTTGTTGCCATGGCTGAGCCCAAACGAGATGTTTGGCTTTCAGTCGGTAATAAAGCCAGGGCATCCAAGCAAGTCTTTTCTTATGCTGCTGTTGGTAATCTAATTGTTTTTCAGACATGGCTAAGCGACATTATGTAGAGTTGAGGCCTTGTAGCGCCAGAATTAATCACTTGCCATCTAATATTTAAGTCGTATAGGTGAACGCCATATATTTTATCATCCGGCTTATTTCGTTTATAAGCCGGTCGGGGGTCTTGAGCTAATACCTGCTCAATAACTTGTTGTTGGTTTTTGCTTATGCCTAAGAGATTGCAGTGTTCTTCTGCATCTTCATGCCAGTTAATCTGCAGTGCTGGTGTTGGCTCGCTCTGGGCATAGCCAGCCAGAGCATTTGGTTCACTATCTGAATATGGCAGGTAGGGTTTAACATCATAAATGGGTGTGCCATCTACCAAATCGCCCCCCTTAAAATGTAGCTCAAGGCAGCTTTTTTCCCGCACCACATGGCTCAATTGCATCAATGATAACCCGAGGTTATTTGGGCGAAAGCTAGAACGAGAAGCTAACACGCCTACTTTTTGATTTCCGCCTAAGCGAGGAGGGCGCACTTTCGCTTTCCAGCCTGCATCGCTATTTTGATGAAAAGCGAAGATCAACCAAAAATGACTGAACTGTTCAATATCAGCTAGCATATCTGGGTTATTATAAGGGGCCGTAAATACGAGTGTACTCGTGGTGGCGGTAACCAAGCCTGGCTGCCTAGGCACTGAGAACTTCTCAGCGTAAGGTGAGCGAATATATCCCAAAGGTTCAATGCTTAGTGTCATAACAACTAAATCTTATATGCCTTTGCAAAACAACTTAGCATGGCAAGGCAAGCCACAGGCTCAGCGATGGGATAGCATTGTTGGATTACTACCGCGTTTGCACCCAGCAAAGCTGCTTGCTCTCGTAGGCTATTGCGGGCATCTACTTCTTGTGGTGGAGCGTGGTTAGCTTTTTCTTGGCAGCTTACACCTTCAACAATACCCAAGTATTCAGCGCTGAGAGGATCAATTTGGTCAGATTGGTAAACTGACACATCGGCTGCTGGGATGTAGTTATCGAAATTCTCTTTATCAAGGTTACTATTAAAAGAATAATTGCCGCTACATGCGCTTACGAGTACGGAGAGTGACAAGCAAAGAACCAATCTAGAAAAAAAATGCATAGTAATCCTGTTTGCGATGGCATTTAGCTGTTTAAGGCTAGACAAATAGCCAGATCCTAATTAGTACCGACTATAACAATTCAGCCTGCTAGCTAACAATGCAAAACAATATCTTTTTGTTTCGCTACTATAATTAAACACTCAAGAGGGTCTGGCTGGCAGTTTTCCCTCTTGTTTAGACACTTCTGGCGCATTTCCAAGTGCTATATGCTGCAAGTCGCCAAGGTGTTATTGATAAGGAAAACTCAGTGAAAGCGTTTGTATCTATGATTTAGCCTATTTTTGGCAATTATCACTGGAAATGCTTTCCCAAATGAGTTTATATCTTGTGTCGGTATTTATGATTATCAAAGGAAGTGGTTCACTAACTATCGTTGTGCGTTGACCTAATGTCGACCATGACATTTAGCCGAACCGATTAAAGGAGTTAACGGTGTCTATTTCAAATAAACTATTAGCGGCGTTTGGTTTTGTTGCCGTATTAATGGTTATTTCCGCGTCAATTGTATTTCTTCAGCTGTCTAGCATTACGCAGAAAGAGCAGCAGATCGTTGAAGTTAGTGTCCCTGTTGTTTCAAAAAGTAAAGAAATTGAGCGGCAACTCCAGCTTTCTGTCAGCGCAGTACGAGCGTATTTAATCCACGGTTCAGATCCTCAACGGGCTGAACATTTTCAAGCGGTATTTGACAAGGCTTGGAGCGAAATTGCTATTAACATAGAGCAAATAGCGCTATTAACTCAAGCTAGCGTGCCTGAACAAACGATCGTTGATTTTGAAAAATTAAAGCAATTACAACAACAAATTATTGAGATTTCTAATAGCGAAGACAACTTGCCTGCTCATGCTTTATTACTGTTTGATATAGCGCCGCTAGCTGAAGAAGCGATGAATCAAGTATCCAGCGCCGTGGCTGAAGAGATTTCAAAACCGGGCTTATACAGCCCTAAAAAGCGCGTGCGTTTGCTGGCAGATATGAGCGAAGCTCGCAATCAACTGGCAAATGCTTTAACCAGCCTGAGAAGTTTTATTATAACTGGCGATTCGTATGAGCAAGAAAAATACGCCGAATATTTTTCTCGTCATAAACTGCTCGTCGCGGATGTTGAAGCCGCGGCTAATTTGTTTACTGAAGAGCAAGCTCGTCTTTGGCAACAGTTTGTCGAGCTTGTCGATATTTTCGTTCCATTAGTCGATGAGTTATTTGTTATCCGAGCAGCTGAAGATTGGAATATTGCCAATCATCGTATGGCCAATGAAGTGGTTCCTTTAGTGGGCGATATTGAACAGCAATTACTACAGTGGAACATACAGCAACAACAGTTGTTGGAACAAAATCAGCAAGAGCTTAAGTCATTAGGCCAACATATCGTCGTGGTCGTATTTGGTGGAGCCCTTGTGGCAGCGTTATTGGGAGGTCTAGTCGTTTTTTGGCTTAGTCAAAGAATAAAAACAAGTTTAGCCTCTGTAAATTTACGCGCGATGCAAATAGCCGAAGGTGACTTAGCTAATCAGCCATTAGTCGTTAAAGGAAAAGACGAAATTGCCCAGTTAACGGGTTCTATCAATGCTATGTCAGAACAATTGAAATCGCTGATAGCTGAAGTTAACCAAACAGCCAGTGACGTGAGTAGCAATAGTCATCGTATTTACGAAAAAAGTGATGCGATTAGTCACGCTCTAAATGAACAGCGTCTAAAAGTTGATTCTGCCGCAACCGCGATTGAACAAATGTCGGTTGCGGCAAGAGAAATCGCGCAAAACACATCCCAGGCCGCTGATCACGCGCGAGATTGTGGTGATGTAGCAGAACAAGGTGGAAAAGTCGTCACTGATACCATCGCTATTATGCAAAACATAGAGAGTTCTGTTGGCGACAGCAATCAACATATCACCAAGCTAAACCTTGCGGGCGCCGAGGTAGAGAAAATCACAGATGTTATTGCAGGTATTGCCGAACAAACCAACCTATTGGCCTTAAATGCTGCGATAGAAGCCGCGCGTGCTGGTGAGCAAGGCAGAGGGTTTGCTGTTGTAGCCGATGAAGTGAGAAGTCTAGCGAGTCGCACTAGTCAATCTACAGAAGAGATCAGCCGCATTATTAATCAAATTCGTAGTCTAACTGAAGCGGCCAACCAAAGCATGAATCAAAGTACCGAGTTGGTGACCAATGGAAGGCGTGTGGTTCATAGTGCTGGGGATGCGCTTAATCAAGTTATCGATACTAC